>JASMTO010000088.1:0-3282 GCA_041694215.1 bacterium | reverse complement strand
GCTGTCATCTTCGAGCTCTACGTAAACCTTCATTTTGCCCGGCCACATATCCTTGGGTATTGTAACCTTCAGATATGTTTCGTCACCGACTTCCACTTCTGCTTCTTTCTTAACACCTTTACTGTCAATGAAATACACATGGTTACCTATGGAAGAAGCGGAAAACCCCTGCCCGTAGATAACAAGGTCATCATATTGCGAGACTTTGTTTTCGGATAAACTGGTGATGGCAAGATCAGAAACAATGTCAATTTTGAAATTATCCTCTGCTGCCACTTCAGGCAGTTCCAACTGAACCACTTCATTAATCCCATTGTAATCCACGAAATTGTGAATAAGATTTACATATATAGGTCCGGCTACATTACTGCCTTTCTCTGTCCATCCAAAGGGAAGCTGGAATTCCAGAGCTGTTCCGTCTTCGTTTGCAGAGATGCTTTCGGGGTCAATTATTCTTAAAATATCATCCCCTTCCAGATTTTCACTTTCCACATATATTTCAGGTATATATTCAATACCACCAAATGAAAAAGGTGCCAAACCTGTACCTTTCAGTGTGTAAACAGGATTATCTTCTTCGTCCGATACTTTTATAAGGGTAGTTGGCGTGAGCTCACTTATGGAGAGCGGAAAAATAACCCGGAACTCTATTTTCATATGGGTACTGTTAACATCTGCTGCAAGCTTACTGAGATCCACTGCCATACCGGCCAGCTCAAAAGTTTTAGCACCCGTTCCCATTTTGACAAGACCTTTGCTGATTAATTTTGCAAGTACTTTAGGATCGGTCACAATATCCTCAGCAACTTTTTGAATTACATCCGTTATAACTTCTTTTTCCAAAGCTTTTTTTAAAAAGTCCTGCGCTCCGCTCCCCCATTGGCCATAAGACCATTTGTCAAGCGGTATTTCAAAAAGGCCGTGATCTTTCATAAAATCAAAGACTATTTTTGCTTTTTGTTCACTTACTGGTATTATCTGGCTGATTACCGGTATAAGTATGGAAGAGTAAATGTTTCTGCAAGCAAGTGGATAAGAAGGACCGTTGAGATATTCTTCCCAAGTATTGCCTAATATACCTGGAGTGTAAACTTCAACCGTAACACTCTGAAATCCCGCTTTATATAATCCGGTTGATGCCCAAAAGCCGCTGCTCCAGCCTCCCTGAGGACCTATTAAATCGGGATTGAAAGCTGTTTCAAGAAAACCGGTTGGAAGGTCTTTAAGTGTACTTCCACTTATCATATCCTTTACTCTGTAGTGTGCAAAAAGCATTGAATCATTTTCAATCTGAATTGATCCTGTCATTTTACCGCCAACATTTGTGTAATCCAGATTTCCTGTGTCTTCATGAATTATGAAATCGTCTATATTTTGTTCAGGCTTGACAATAAGTACTCCGGAAGTGCCGTCAGCTGAAAGTGTGCGCCAAGACTTTGTATTATCTGACTCAAAAGTATAATCCAAACCGGAAGAAAGCTGTTTAAAGCCGGGATCCACAGAAGAGGTATTTGCTTCTGTCATAACTTTTAACTCCTGCTGACAGGCAAGAGCTGAATCTATGTATGTTTGATCGTAAACATTGCTAAGGTTTTCAACATTTAAAACATATGGATCATTAGCTGCCATTTCTTTAAAATGACTGATGAATGAATCACCATATTGTCTTATAACCTGTTTCACTTCTGCCGGTGTTCCGGCCTGCGTGAGATATTCATGGCTCAGAGAGTTCATTAATAAGCTTACGGCAGTTTCTTCTATACTCAGTTCAATGTTATCTTCACCGGGCAGCAAAGTAGTAAAAAGATATACTGTTGGTAGAGAATCACCATCTCTTTTTGGGAGCATTACAGTTGCATCCAAGATACTATCTTTGGTAATCGAAGCTGTAAAGCTGCCGGATGAATCCGGGTCCTTTTCTTCCAAAAGAACTTCAACACTTACATCATTAATAGTTATCGGCGAATCTTCAGGAAGATTTACTGTTCCACTCACTGTTTTCGTTGTTTCTGTCGTTGTGTCTTGATCATTATTTGAAGATGAACCAGAAGTTTCTCCACCGCCGCATGAATATAAAAATACCAGTAATGCTAAAACTGTTAAAGCTTTTACAGCAACCTTCATTTTTTCCTCCTGATTAGTTTAGTAATGAGAAGTAATTATACAACATCTAAAGCAGGAACTAAAAAAGAGCTTAAATTTGGAAAAGTTTCCTTTATATTATAATGGTTTTTTATAGAAAATACAATTAATTCTCTGGCTTTATCCTCATTTGTTTTAGGAGAAATATTTTTCGAGGTAATTTGCACGCCTTTCTTAGCTGAAACTCGAAACTACTGCCGCTAACCGTCTGCACACTTCTCTTACATTTTTTTATATTTACAAATATTTATTTGATTTACACTCGAACATAGGGTGTGACCTTTTTATTGGCAGTACTTTTTTCTAGCATCAAACGAAAAGCAGGTAAATGTATTGTGTTTACAAATTCATTAGTCTTTGACCGATCCTATTGGGACACATTTGATGTCGGCTGCTTCATTTGTGCAAATTACATTGAAATCAACATCATGCTAGCTAACTTTATGAAAATTTTGGGGTGATGCCAAGTATTTTACTGGTGTTTTTTTAGTAGAAACGCAGAAATTATTATCACATTAAGGGAGATTCGCTGGCGTTGCTGTTTGACCAAAGTACCCCCTCTTACTTTCCCAGTAAGCTTAGTTCAACGTTTAGACCTCTCGACTTCGCTCGAGGTGACAGGAGGCTGTCTAGCATCCGCCTTTGGCGGATAAATATGCCGCAGGCATTATTTCGATGAGCCACCGACAGGTGGTGAAGAGAAATCTCAATCGTTATTTGGCAAGATACCTCTCCGCTTCGGTCGAAGTGACAAGTGTGCTTACTACATTTCCCAGTGAGACTCCGGAAGTTTTTTCAGATGAATATGATGGGCAAGGCGTATGCATGGTCTTATTAAGAGCTGGGCACTTCCCAGAACAAAGAACCATGTTCCCATCCTTACCATATCGGGATATAAAAACATAATACTGCCAATGAGAAACCATACAGCTATAAAAAAATCATTTAATATACTGGCAAACTTGTAGCGTTTTTGTATAACAAGCTTTTCTCTTCCCAACGTGATAGTGATATCTTTATCCTCTGTTTGTTTCATAAAAAACCCCTTGAATATTTATAACTTTATATTAACTCGCTATCAATAAAATGTTACAGATTTCTTATTGATAAGTCGTTGTGTAAGTGTAAATTATATAGAAA
>JASMTO010000087.1:0-5530 GCA_041694215.1 bacterium | reverse complement strand
TTTGAGTAATATACAGATATGACAACACCGAAATAGAATTCCCCTAAATTAGTGGGAGAAACTAGTTCCCCTCTTAAGATAGGAGGGGTTAGGGGTGGTATGAAAACAGCGTTGTTTGACAAAGAGACCTCTCGACTTCGCTCGAGGTGACAGTTTTTTGTTATTTTGACCGGAGCGAAGCGGAGTCAAGAGATCTCAGGCGTTGTTTGGTAATGAGATTCCTCGACTGAGGTCGGGGTGGCAGCTTTGTTACTTTCTTGACTGCAACTTGGTATAACTACCTCCAACTACCTTTAACTACCACTTATCACTTAGCACTTAACACTAATATACCAATTAACAAATCACAACTCCTTTACCTTTACCTCTACCTCTACTTCTCCATTTCTCTATCTCACCACCTCACTATCTCACTTGCTTTTTTATATATTGCAAAAGTATTTTAAAATGATAATATTGCCTTTTTTCAAAGGTGGATCATAAATGATAAACCGTTTCAAGGGAAAAACGTGGGAGTATTTTGCTGATACTTCCCTTTTTTTTGTGGCTCTCTTGTGGGAGAGTACTTTTATCATAATCAAGGAATCCCTTGAAAGTATGAGCCCCTACCTATTTAATTTTTACAGATTCCTGATCGCATCTTTATTACTTATTGCACTTTCCATTGTATTCAGAAGAAAATATAAACAAGACGTTATCAAAGGTGGTTGCATTCTTGGAAGTGCTCTTTTTCTAACGTTCACATTTCAAACAGTTGGAATAGGCCTAGCTCCGGCATCAATAGCAGGATTTTTGACAGGGCTGAATATCGTTTTTGTCCCAATACTCTCAACTATATTTTTAAAAAAATACCCCCATCCCTTGTCCTGGGTTGGGGTATTTATATCATTGGTGGGATTATTTTATATAACATCCGGCAGCGGTTTTTCCTTTAATAAAGGGGAAATTATTTTGCTATTTAACGCTTTTTTCTTGGCTGTTCACGTGATCCTAACAGATTATTACTCCAGAAAATTCAGTGCTTTTGAACTCACCACGGTTCAAATGACTTTTATCGCTTTTGCTTCTTTTATCCTAGTCTTACTAATGGATTCCGGCAACTTCAATTTCATCCCGGATACTCAGAATATTTTTGCATTATTGCTCACAGGTGTTTTTGCAACAGTTGTTGCATTTTTTATACAAACATCCATGCAAAAATATACAACCCCAACAAAAGTCGCCATAATTCTCTCCATGGAGCCAGTTTCATCTCCATTTTTTGGTTATTTAATAGCAGGCGAAATACTTAAAACCAAACAATACATTGGTGCATTTTTAATGTTTTCTGCTATGATAATTGCTGAAATAGGGACATTGCTAAAATGGAGAAAGAAAAAATGCTAAAAACCTTTTTAGTGCTACTTGTGGGTATTATTTCTGTATCATTTGCAGCCATATTTGTCAGATTCTGCGCTGATGTCCCTTCTCTTATGATTGCCACATACCGCTTAACAATTGCATCAGTAATTCTTATGATTATTTACAAATTAAAAGGACATACTTTTGGCATGATGAGTAAAAGGGATTTTTTACTTTCGATGTTAAGCGGGGTCATTCTTTCAATTCACTTTGTTAGCTGGTTCGCCTCCATCAAGATGACCTCCGTGGCAAGCAGTGTGGTGCTTGTTACAACAAATCCAATTTTTGTAGGTATTTTTTCATGGTTTATATTAAAAGAAAAACAAAGTCCTGCTCTTATAGCTGGGATAATACTTTCTTTTCTAGGCAGCACTATACTTGCAATGGGTGATGGCGGCCTGCACAATCTGGCACTAACAGATAAAACAGCACTCATCGGGGACGGCCTTGCACTGCTTGGCGCAATTGCGGCAAGCGGTTATCTTATGCTGGGAAGCAAAGTAAGAGAAAATGTCGATTTATTAACATATATCACAATTGCATATGGATTTAGTGCAGTTACACTAATCGCTATCTCACTGTTGACGCAAACACCTTTTACAGGTTATAATCCATCTTCATATTTGTTTATGGCTTTACTTGCAGTTGTACCCCAGCTGTTGGGACACACATCCTTCAATTGGGCGTTAAAGCATTTAAAGGCAAGTATGGTTGCTATATCTATTTTAGGCGAACCCATCGGAGCCTCCATTCTTGCTTATTTTATATTTGGGGAAAAGCTGGGTATATTTCAGCTGTCAGGTATGATACTGATTTTTGCTGCAATATTAACAGCCTCTAGAAGAGGAGCTAAGGAATGTTAAATGTTTCCATACCTTTTTGAAATCGGTGGTTTTCAGATTCGTGTCTACAGCATAATGTATCTGGTATCTGTATTAATTGCGCTATACTTTGCCCGTCAAAAAAGCAAAAAAATGCAAATAAACCCCAACTATACAGAAAATATTGTTATTTTTGCTTTTCTGGGAGGTATTTTAGGGGCAAGGATTTATTATGTTCTGTTCAAATGGGGATATTATTCCAAAACCCCATGGGAAATCATTGCAATATGGCATGGCGGTCTGGCAATACACGGTGGAATCATAGGCGGAGTTATTACTGCGTATTTTGTTGGAAAGCACTATGGGATAAAACTATTCACTTTCGGTGATATAATACTACCCTTCCTGCTGCTTGGACAGGGAATAGGAAGATTTGGAAATTTCGCCAACGGCGAAGCCCATGGAGTACCTGTCATAACACCTCCTTCCATTATTTTTAAAATGCAAAATATTTTTCCTGAATTCTGGCAAAAAGTATTAAATACTCTAAATCTCACAAACACTCCTGAAGGGATGAACCAATTGGCAGCAATGATTGATAAAAATAAAGAAATTTTTATCAATTTTCAGGGGAAAATGTATGAATTAAAGGAATATGTCCCATGGGGAATCAGCTTTCCACCAAAATACAATCCACCAGCATATCAAGAATTTGGCACATTGGCTGTCCATCCAACATTCTTTTATGAAATGATTCTCAATTTTATCTTTGCATCAATACTGATTTATTTCTGGAAGAATGATAAGAATATAGGCAAAGGGTTCATCACTGGGCTGTATTTAATATTTTACGGCATTATCCGTTTTTTTGTCTCATTTTTCAGAGCAGATGATCTTATGATGTGGATGTTCAGAGCACCTCATGTGGCAAGCTTTGTTATGATTATAATTGGGCTTTCAATAGTAGCAATAAAAAGGAGGAGTGTATGAAAACACGAAAAGATGCTGAAAAACTTTTAAAAGAATACACAAAATCAGAATCTTTGCTAAAACACGCATATGCAGTGGAACAAGCCATGCGCTCATACGCTTTAAAATTCGGCGAAGATGTTGAAAAATGGGGGATAACCGGTTTGCTGCACGACTTTGACTACGAGCAGTACCCTTCTGCGGATCAGCATCCCTTCAAAGGGGCTGAGATACTTAAAAACAACGGCTTTCCTCAGGATGTTATCGATGCTATTTTAGGTCACGCCGATTATACAGGTATTAAAAGGGAATCCCTCATGGCAAAAACACTGTTTGCAGTGGATGAGTTGTGCGGTTTTCTTATGGCCTGCGCTTACGTGAGACCTGATAGGAAAATAGCAAATGTAAAAGCTAAAAGTGTAAAAAAGAAGCTGAAAGACAAATCTTTTGCAAAAGGTGTCAACAGAGATGATATTGAGAAAGGTATACAGGAGTTAAACGTGGATAAAACTGAGCACATCGAGTTTGTAGTAAAAGCTCTTTCAGAAATTGATGAAAAACTGGGACTGTAGTCAGTAAAAACAACAATTCTCTAAAAAACATATTGGAAAATATCTAAAGCTTCGAGGTCAATAGTAGGTTTCTACACGGTTTCTGCCGTTATTTTTGGCTTTATACAGTGCTTCATCAGCTCTTTTGTAAAGTGAGTCGAAATTATCATCATTCTTACACTGTGCTACACCGGCGCTTACAGTAACTTTACCAACCTTATCCAAAGAGAGGTTTTCAATCTTTTCCCGTAGTTTACAAGCAACCAAAACAGCATTTTTCAGATCAGTATTAAAAAGTAGCAGAGCGAATTCTTCTCCCCCAACCCTGAAAAACTTATCCGTATTGCGCTTGGAGTCATTTACTACTTTTGAAATTTCCTTTAAAACATAGTCTCCCACATCGTGGCCATACGTATCATTCACTTTTTTAAAATGATCGATATCAAATAAAATCATGGAAAATTTCTCATCATACCTTTTTACTCTTTCTATTTCGTCCGTTAGTGTTTTATTAAAAAAACCCCTGTTATAAATACCAGTGAGATCATCGTAAATGGCTACCTTCATTAATTTATTTACCTGCTTTTCATATTCAGTGATGTCCTCCACAACACATACAATCCCATTGAGCTGATTTTGCCTGTTAAACAGATAAGATTTATAAATTTTTAATTTTATATAATTGAAATTTTTAGTTCTGAATGCAAACTCAGACTCACTTTTCACAGATGCTGTCAGACCGTATTGTTTAATTGAATTAAGCTCTTTGGAGAACATTTTAAAAAGTTTTCCCAATTTTTCATCATTAACTGCATTAATCGACTTATGCTTTAAATAGCGTCTTTCTACATCAAAAAACTTTTCAAATTCTTTGTTCACATTAAGGCAGATTCCATGAACATTTATAATAAATATTGGCTTGGGAATAAGATCCAATAAAAATTCCTCAAAATCATCTTTTTCAAGATGAAGTTGTTTGTATTTATCCTCTATTTTCTTTTGTCTGTAAATAAGAACAAAAATAATCAGGCATAGCAACACTAATACTGCAAAAGAAAACCAGCTCACATCGCTCTCCGGATTTTAGTGAATAACAAAAAAGTCTGGAAATAGAAACCGGTTTACCAAAAAGTATTAAAACAGAACTTTTGGATCAAAACCCAGTCGTATCCCACCCCAATGTTTCCCGTCAACATAAATGGGCATAGAAAGGTCTCCTAAAATCTCCCCGGTATCCCTGGCATACGTTTGTAACAAAAATCTGTCTGTGTTTTTAGCTGCTTTCAGTCCTGTTTTATCACTAAAAATACGCTTATCCCTGCTGGCCACCAAATCTTTTTCTCGATTGCCGGTAAGCTTGTGGGAGTATTTGCTGCAATGAGTGGGGGCATATCCCTGGTTATCCACACACAGGACAAAAGTAGCTCCTTCAATTTTGCTGATTGCCTCATCGTAAAGATGCTGAAGATCGGTCTCAAAATATGAGTCGTAGCTGGTTTTATATTTCTGCGGATCAGTATTGGGTATTGGTTTGTAATTTTTATCAAACACATTAATACCTTTTTTATAAAGCTCCGATATTCTTTCTTCACATTTATCCCTGTATTCAGAAAAAGTGGAAAGGATATTTTCAAGTTTACCCTGCCCCGTTTTAAACCGTGATACAAGTTCCTGCATTTGTTCCGTTTTCTCACTGAGTTCATCAGATGATTTTTCTGATTCCTCCATTGTGCTTACCACTTCCATACTTAACTCATTGATCGATTCCACATTACCGTGTATCTGCTC
>JASMTO010000086.1:0-3668 GCA_041694215.1 bacterium | reverse complement strand
TTTAGAAAATGTTGGCTTTCACCAATATTTTTGGTGAAAGCCTTACATTTTCTTAATCGTTGAGCGGAATCGCTCAATTTGGGTCAAAGAATGATCGCCCAAACTAAAAAAATACATATATTGTGTCAAACCCCGAATAGGAATCAGCCTTCCTACTGACTACCAACCTAATAGCCTACTGACCTAATGTCCTACCGACCTAACAACTATTCGGCCTAATTTAGAAGACTGAATTTCCATTCGCATCAATAGATCAAATTCTGATTGACTTAAACTAACTTCCCTCTTTTCGGACTTTTTTTGTAAATTAGAAACACTATTGTCCGGAGAAACAATAGTGTTTTTTTTCGCGCTCGAGCTCCCGATGTATCAAGGCATTGGGGCATCGGGACAGGCAGCGCGGGCTTTTACTTCTTTTCTACAGCAAAAAGAAGTAAACAAGAAATGCCGTCGCTCACCCAAATCCCTAAAAATCAAAACATTTTTCTAAAATCCGAAAACTCGCTGCGCTCAAACAGTAGGGAAGC
Organism: bacterium; assembly: GCA_041694215.1. Classification (GTDB taxonomy): domain Bacteria; phylum Chrysiogenota; class Deferribacteres; order Deferribacterales; family Flexistipitaceae; genus Flexistipes. The sequence continues at coordinate 3,141 of JASMTO010000086.1, read as the reverse complement.
AACCCATCTTTACCAGAGCCTTAAACACGGGACTATACGCATGAGTAGTAACAGAGAAGAAATAAACAATTTAATCCGGCACCGGATTCAGAAAGCAGAAGACACCATCGAAGATGTAAAGCTTCTGATTGAAAACGAAAGGTTACGGGCAGCAGTCAATCGAATTTATTACGGGATGTTTTATTCTTTATTAGCAATAGCAGGTCTTTTTTTACTGCCAGATAAATCCGTAAAAGGAAATGGAATTAAAACAATATCTCCCTTCTTCATTTATACCTTTCCTTTAAATCATTCACATCATATAAGTCCTCTTCATCTTTCAAAAAATCAAAAGATTTTGATTCAGACGACAACTTTCGAATATTCTCTGAAATTATCCTGTCATCGATCTTACTCAATAAAAAATCAGCGAAATCATTAATCTCCTGAATTTTGGTATCAGGTAATTGTCTGATTTTATCTACCGCATCGTCTATTAATAATTGCCTATCCATAAGTATAAAATTTTATTTTCAGGTTTCATAACATGCCCGTCAGACTGGAGAATGCATTGCAATTATGTAAAAATACAAACAAATTCGCATTTCGGAAAGTCTCTGTCGCAACTCCGCATCTTGTTACTTTTTTCTCAAATTTTCGCTACCGTTCTGTCGCCGCTCCACAGCTAATGATAATTAATTAGTGTTCGTCTATAAAGTCCAATTTCTTCGTTACGCCACTTTTGAAAACGCTCATTTACGAAAGTAAAATCCCTGATTTTCAAAAGTGGCAAGCCTCGAACTTGAACTTTATAGATCAAACACCCTGAATTTATGGACAAGCACTAATTAGTTGTTCACAATATTAAACCCGCAAAGCTCCTGCCTGGAAAAAGAAACATGCTGGTGTTTTGATTAATATGCCTCCCCACTACTAATACAACATCCCAAAAAGCCATAATGGAATGCGGTTTCCATTTCCAATCTCAACATCATCGGTTATGAGATAAGAAGTAGGAACATCTTTTATTTGATTAAACTTTTTATTCTTCCCGCCTACTTCAAATATGTATGTATGATCTACCAGAAAATCTCCGGTGGCGGAATAATTAACTACGTGCTTCTGTTTTAACTGTTGAAACAAAAACGTTTCCCGCAAATTTCCTCTGTCCGGCGTTTGTTCGGCTAAAGCGCTTAGTATATTTACATTGCCGGGGAATATTTTCTCCGGTTTTCGCATTTGCGAGAGTCCTGTTTTTCCTGATTTTAAAAGTAAGATAATACCTGCCCGGTCAAGAATTTCCAGATAATGATATAAGGTCTTCCTGTCAAGTTCAACCGTTGCAGCAAGTTTGGTCATATTGGAGACAAAAGGAACATTGGCACTGATAATCTGTAGCAAGGATTTCAACTTAATCACATTCTTATATTCGATGCCTTGTGTCAGCGGCACATCACTTTCAAGAACTGTATTTACCACTTCCTGCAACCTTGGAAAATATCTTACCATACTTTCTTTGTAAAAGGGATAGCAACCAAATTTGAAATACTCTTCAAGCACAGCAAGTGGTTTTATTTTATCACAAATATTCAGGCAAAGCGATGTGTGATTATTCAAAATATCTTCTATTGAATGAGCATCTAAACGGATATCATGCTCAAACCCTATATATTCACGAAATGACATTTCAGGAACAAAATATCCCGAAACACGCCGACTCAAATCGCCCCTTCCGTTGTAAATATCCAAAACAGAGGATCCGGAAAAAACAATCTTCATATCGGGATAACTGTCGTACAAATTTTTTATTTCTATTGACCACGACGGATACTTGTGGACTTCATCTAGAAACAAGATTTTACCTCCTTTATTGTAAAAATACTCTGCAAAATCGACCAGGCTATGGTTAGAGAAATAAATGTCATCAAGACTCACATAAAGCGCCTCTGGATCATCAGAATAATTCTCCTTCAGATACTGAAGCATAAGTGTTGTTTTGCCAACTCCGCGGGCACCAATCAAGGCTATTAACCGGGCGCTCCAATCAATTAAGTCGAATATGTAACGTTTAAAATCAAGATTGGTATTCCTTAACAGCCGATAGTAAATATCATACAAACGATCCATAAATATTTAATTTCGTGGAATGAATTCCTCAAATATACAACTTTTTTGTGGAATACATTCCGCAGAACAGGCAGTTTCTTTAAGGCTAAGGTTAAGACAATGAGCAATTTCCAATTCCAAAATGACCATCAATGACGCCCGATAGGGCTAATGACAATCAATGGCTATCAATGCACCCGAAGGGCTAATAATAACCAATCCCCTCAATTCAAAATCCCAATTAACCATTTAACCAATTAACCAATTAACCAATTAACCAATTAACCAATTAACCAATTGACCAATTAACCAATTGACCAATTAACCAATTGACGAATTGACCAATCAACTCCCGCTCGGCAAAGTTTCTTTGCAAACAAAGCGGCAGAGCCGAGCGGTAATTTTGTCGAATTATTCAAGGTAGTCTGAGACTACGGTTATTAAAAGGTCGAAGTCACAGACTTCGCCCAGCGGGAAGGCCAGCAACCAGCAACCAGTAACCAGCAACCAGTAACCAGTAACCAGCAACCAGCAACCAGTAACCAGCAACCAGCAACCAATTAACCAATTGACCAATTAACCAATTAACCAATTGACCAATTAATTCTGCCTTTCCCACTTCTGCCTGTCTGTTACTAATAACTTACCCTCTACTGTTCCTTCGCGGAAATATATACTTAACAACTTTTAAAGAACTTTTTCTTTAAATGAGATATTTTTATATATAAAAATGTTCATGTTTTTATACCTTTGCATAAAACAGATTTACAATATGACAAAGAATAAATACATAATCATAGGAGGGGTTGCAGGTGGCGCTACCACTGCGGCCCGGTTAAGAAGAATTGATGAGCGTGCGGAAATCATAATGCTTGAGAAAGGGCCCCATATTTCTTATGCCAATTGTGGTTTGCCTTATTACATTGGCGGGGTAATCAAAGAGCGGGAAAAATTGCTGGTCCAGACACCCGAAAGCTTTGGAAACCGCTTTAACGTGGATGTGAGGGTATATTCAGAGGTTGTTGAAATTGATGCTGAGAGCAAGCGCATCAAAGT
>JASMTO010000085.1:0-10123 GCA_041694215.1 bacterium | reverse complement strand
ATTTTAATTCTTTTACACATACTACAAACCGTAAGAAATTCTTCCGATGTTTCTCTGTTTGGTTTTAACAATGTAACTTCTTGTCTCTTTACCTTTTTGAGGATACAGCTTTTAAACTCGATACCATCATTATCCAAAGGTGTTATAACCATTTCCAAGTATCTCCTTTCGTATGGAGAATCGCACCTGTAAGGGAAATGCACCTGCCTTTTATAGCGCCTTACGTTTTCTATAATATATTCATAAAGCATTTTTGTTTCCTCATCTTCAATAAATTCAAGAAAATTTTTACCATATATATGTGACTGTTCGCATTTATAGCCACATCCATTTTCTTTGGCAAATTTTTTCCATACGTTGTTAAGATAATATACGCAGTTTTTACTATCTATTTTGTAGATTATTGTTTCGTTACACATACTTCCCTTTCCTCTAACATAAAATATTTGATTAATTGGCAATTATAATTTATCATTAATAAAGTTAAAGAAAAAAATGTTTTAACTGCTACGAAAAAGTTAATTGTGGGCTTTGGAAATCAAAAACAGAAAAAGTTTTTTTGAGACTATTGTGTTATTTGCCAGTAAATCCACATTTTTTTTCGTTTCAACATTGGGCGCATGCGTTGGCGGGCTAAATTTTTGTTGCAAGAAACGATATAACAGACAATAATACATGTGTGTTTAAATATGACTATAGAGATAAACGATATATTACAAAAGTCTGGGATTGAACTAAAAGAGCAGCTTACTTATATTTGCAAACATTCTGAGCTGATATGCAATTTCATAACCAAATACCCAGAGATTATTGTTTTTTTGGAAAGAAATAAAGGGAATGTTCGAAACCAGGAAGACATTCTACAAGATGCACGCGCATTTATCAGTAACGACAGCAGTGAAAATGAATTTTGCAAAAAACTTCGTATACTCAGAATGCGGGAATATCTGCTCATTGCCTATAATGATCTTATTCTTAAAAAAGATGTTAAAGACATTACGTCCCATTTATCCTCTTTCGCAGCTTGCGTCTTACAGCTGGCTTATGAAAAAGCTTACAACGATTTAATGGAAAAATACGGGGAACCTATCCTGGAGGATTCTGGAGAAAGAAATAGATTTTGCATATTGGGGCTTGGTAAACTTGGCGGCTGGGAACTAAACTTTTCATCAGATATTGATATCATATACGTTTATGAAAGTGAAAAGGGTGGCACAAAAGGTGGCAACTCGCAACCTATTGAAAACCATAATTTTTTTGTAAAACTGGCTGAAAAAATTACAAATTATATTTCCAAAAATACAGAGGACGGGATTGTCTTCAGGGTTGATCTAAGATTAAGACCTGATGGAGAAAAAGGTGCTATTGCACTGCCTTTGAGAAGTTATGAACTTTATTATGAATCATATGGTCAGAGCTGGGAACGAATGATGTTGCTGAAGGCGTTACCGGTTGCTAGCGATACTGACCTGGGGGAGCTGTTTCTAAAAGCTGTAAAACCTTTTATTTTCAAAAAGAGTATAGATTACAAACTGATTGAAGAGCTATCTTCCGTTAAAGCTAAGATAAATGAGCGTGTTAAGTATAAACATGACAAGATGAATGTTAAATTGGGTAAAGGTGGAATAAGGGAGATAGAGTTTATCATACAGGTACTTCAGATCCTCAATTATGCCAAATACCCCGATATATATCGTAGAAACAGCCTCGATGCTTTAGATCTATTGAAAGAATATAATTTACTTGGGGCTAAAGAAGCTGAGATATTAAAAGATGCTTATATTTTTCTGCGGAAACTGGAGCATATGGCGCAGATCGAAAAAGGGCTGCAGACACACAGGATACCTTATAATGCCAAAGGCTTTGAAAAATTTCTTGAACGTACTGGATATACAGACAAAAAACGTTTTTTTAGCGATTATGATTTTTATACAACTAATGTAAACCGTATTTTTTCTGATATTCTAAAAGAAAACGAAGTAAACCCTGTATCAATAGTTTTTGATGAAGAAATGCGCGACGACGACATTGCAGAATATCTTGAAAGCGTTGGGATAAAATATCCAAAGGAGTGCGGGCATTTACTAAAAAAAATTGCTAGAGGGAGAAAATCCAAGCCCAGAAGTGCCTCCGAAAGCCAGATTCTGGCAAAAATATTAAGTATTATTATTCAGGAAATAAAACACTCTCAAAATCCCATTACAACTTTAGAATATTTTGAAAAATTTTTTTCAATAAATAATACTATACATTTTTTTTACGATATCTTTTGTGAAGCACCCAAAATTCTTGAGCAAATTACAACAATCTTTTCAATAAGTCCTTATCTGTCAAATATTGTTATTAAGAATAATAATATTCTAGATTACATTTATGATCCGCAGAATCCTAATTACAAGGAAGATGATATTTTTCGGCTGTTTTATACATTGGTTAAAGATATTGAAGATGAAGAAATTGAATACGATGTTGTTAGGAAAAAACATCAGGAACTTATTTTTAATGCCGGATATGCTTATATTAATAAAAAAATAAATGTAATTCAGTTTAACAGATCGCTTACCAAACTGGCTAAAGCCATAGTAAAAATTGCTTTTATGAGGGAGAAAAAGCGGCTTGAGAGGAAATATGGAATTCCGTTGATTGATGAGGAATCAGAGTGTGACTATATCGTTATTGGTATGGGAAAGTTAGGAAGTGAGGAGATGAGCCTGGGAACAGATTTGGATATGATTGTTCTTTATGAAAGTGATGGTTATGTTTCTTCCGCTGAAATGTCCAACAAAGAATTTTACTCAAAACTTGTCCAGAAGGTAATATCCTATGTTTCCACGATTACTGTATTTGGTTTTTTATACAAAATTGATATGAGACTAAGGCCCAGCGGAGCAAGTGGAACACTTGTCACCTCTTTGAAATCATTTGAAAATTATCAGAAAAAGAAAGCAATGACGTGGGAAAAACAAGCGTTGTTAAGAGCTGCTGCAATTTATACGTCTGGGAAAACGTTAGAAAAGTATTTTAATGAAATCAGGGCTAAAAGTCTTTTTGAAAAATGTATAACAAAAAAAGAAATTCATGAAATATATGAAATGAGACAGAGAATTGAAAAAGAGAAGGGTACGGGACTGAACTTTTATGATATAAAAGCGGGCTTTGGCGGCATAATAGATATAGAATTTGTTGTACAAATGCTACAACTGTTTTTTGGATGTAAATACAAGGAAATTCGCGTAACAAATACCCATAATGCTCTACATTTTTTTAAGAAATTTAATCTTCTTTCGAATCGGGATTTTTATGCTTTGCATAACGCTTATCTTTTTTACAGAAATCTGGAAAATCTCATTAGAGCTTATCAGAACACCTCATCATCAAGGCTCCCAAAAGATAAAAGTGTCCTCAGTCATATAAGTACGTTTTTCGGTTTTAAGGAAAATGGCTATGAAAAACTTTTCAAGGAATATGAAGCAGTAAGAAAAACTGTTAGATCAGCCTATAATAGAATATTTGAAAAATACCTATGAAATCTATAATCGCCGTTCTTGATTATGATGTTTTTAAAGATTCTTTGATCGAAACTGCTGAATATGCAGCATCCTTTGGGACAAAAATTTGGCTTAGGATAAAAAACAAGAACGCAGAGTTAATCCATGAGACAGCCCTTAATCTCAGGAAACATCTGCCGGAAAGTTATCTTATCCTATCAGAACGACCGGATATTTCCACAATATGTTCCTTCAATGGCGTTCATTTGAATTCCCACTGCTACCCGGTGGGTAAAGTGAAAAAATGTTTCCCAGAGCTAGATATAGGATATTCTGCACATAGTTTGGAGGAAATATATGCTGTTGATGCGGATTATTATACGCTAAGCCCTATTTTCCAGACAAACAAACCTTTTGAAATCAAGCCATTAGGTCCGGTAAACGTAAGCCAGACAAAGAAACAGGTATACGCCTTAGGGGGGATCAACGCTGATAATATTGCGTTGTTACAGGGAAAAGGATTTTATGGCGCTGCCGGCATTTCCCTAATCAGCGAGATGAATAAACTAAGGCGATATATTTAACCTTGATAGCCCAGCCTTTTCGAGATCTCTTTGGCATATTTCTTAAGTACAGGAAGTATATCATCGTACATCTTTTCATCTGTCATCCGATATGCAGGACCGCTAGCACTTAACGCAGAGACAGGGACCCCCAGATAGTCTTTCACCGGAACAGAAATACATCTTACACGTTCTTCGAATTCTTCATTATCTATGGCATAGTCTACTTCACTTATTTTTCTCAAATGAGATTTAAGCACAGGAAGGGAAGTAATAGTATTTTCTGTATACTTTTTCAGCCTTGCACCCATATAAATTTTGTTAATTTCCTCTTCGGAGGCATAAGCCAGCTGGATTTTCCCAATAGCAGTGCAGTAGGCAGGAACATCTTTACCCACTCTGGAAACAACCCTTACCGTTTGTGGTGCTTCCACTATATCCAGATATACTGCGCTGCCCTCCCTGAGTATCCCTATGTATACAGATTCATTGGTTCTTTCTACAATTTTCTCCATGAAGGGCTTAGAAAGCCTTAAGATGCCTAGTTTGTTTATAAATTTTTGTCCAAGATTAAAAATTTCAATACCTAACCTGTAATTTTCGGTATTCAGATTTTGTTCTATATAACCTCTTGATTCTAATGTCGCCAAAAGTCTGAAAACATTATTTTTGTGCAGCCCCAGCGTCTTGCTTAATTCCGTTACCCCAAACTCTTCTTTTTTTTCAGATGTCCTGAATACTTCAAAAAGTTGAAGTGCATGCTGTACTGATTGTACAGGTTTTATATTTGTTTTATATGGCATCGTGATCTCCTTTTAACATTAAGATTTAAAATATAACACTTTTTTGATTTTAAATCAATCTTGTTTAGATTCTGTAATTCTTATTTTTTCTTTTGTCAATAGCAAACTACTGTTATTTTTTCAATTATAAAACATATATTATTGAAGAATTTTTTTCATTATATAAACAAAACTGATACAAAGGGCAATAAGTTATTTAGATTGTGAATATAAAAAGTATTGACAAATTTGTTAGCAATATCTAACTTCCGTTTGTGGCAGTAATAACAAAAAAAGGGAGAAAAAATGTCACATAAAAATAAATATAAAACGCTCCTTGTGGGCAACCCCAATGTGGGTAAAAGTGCCCTTTTTTATCAACTTACAGGCAAATATGCTTCTGTCTCCAATTATCCCGGCACAACAGTGAGTATAACGTTAGGGAAGATGAGTATTGGTGAACATCACGAGGTAGAAGTTATAGATACACCAGGATTTTACAATATGCTAACGATAACGGAAGAGGAAAAAGTAACAAAGCAAATAATTCTGGATGAACGTCCGGATGTTGTTGTCCATGTGGTGGATGCGAAGAATATAGAACGAATGCTGCCTCTGACGTTGCAACTGATAGATGCTGATCTGCCTGTGATACTTGTACTGAATATGTTTGATGAACTGAGAAATCGAGGGATGGATATTCAGATTTCCCACCTTGAGCATGATTTGGGTATTCCTGTAGTGGAAGCTGTTGCTGTAAAAGGTGAAGGTATATGCAACCTGCGCTCACGAATTATTAGTGTTGCAGAGGGGCGATATACGTATGAAAAACTGAATATTAATTACGGCAAAGACATGGAAGAAAAAATTGCAAAAATTCAATCTCTTTTAACTGGAGAATATGCAATTTCAAAAAGAAGTATAGCGCTCCTAGTCTTACAAAATGACAGCGATATTTTGACATACATAAAGAATGAACCGCAATTTAATAAAATCAGAAAGATTGCAGAGGAAGAGGAGACCGCAGAAATAGGCTTATCTGTCTCCCATGTTTTACATAATCTGGCATCATCAATCATAAAAGAACACATTAAAACTAGTACCAAAAATCAAAAAACCTCTTTTCAAGGCATTGTGGATAAGGTCACCTTCCACCCCTTTTTTAGTTTAATAATTGTTGCAATAATTTTGTATTATGGATTTTATAAGTTTGTCGGTCAATTCGGGGCCGGCTTTCTGGTGGATTTTATAGAAACCAACATATTTGAAAGTTACATAAATCCTTCTGTAAATAGTTTTTTTCATAATATTCTAGGCAATACAATATTTTTTAATCTTTTTGCCGGCGAATACGGTATTATTACTTTGGGACTCAGATATGCCTTTGCTATTGTTTTACCTGTTGTATCAACGTTTTTCCTGCTTTTCTCTGTTATAGAGGATTCGGGGTATCTCGTAAGATTATCCATGTCTCTCGATAGAATGTTTAAGAAGATCGGTCTTTCCGGGCGCTCTGTGATCCCTCTAATTCTTGGTTTGGGGTGCGGCACAATGGCTACTATTGTGACCAGAACGCTGGAGACAAAAAGGGAACGTTTTTTGGTTACTTTTCTGCTGGCACTGACAATACCATGTTCTGCACAGCTAGGTGTAATACTGGGCATTCTCGGTGTATCATTTGTAGCTCTGTCTACCTGGTTTTTTACAATACTTATTATCTTTATAATGGCAGGATTTGTTCTCAATAGATATACAAAAGGTGATCCCGCAACGTTTTTTATGGAAATTCCTCCCATAAGGTGGCCAAAAATCGGTAATGTTCTGGCAAAAACCTTTAATCGGCTGAAATGGTATGCCCTGGAGGTTATTCCCATTTTTATTTACGCCAGTATTCTCATCTGGGTGGGAAAAATAACCAAAATTTTCGAACTACTGACGGGACTACTTGCTTACCCGGCAAACTGGGCGGGACTACCGGATAAAATGGGGGAAATATTTTTATACGGTTTTTTCAGGAGAGATTTTGGTGCAGCCGGGATGTATGATTTAACTGACATTATGACACTGAGAGAGCTGGTTGTGGCTTCTGTGATTTTAACCCTGTTTGTGCCATGCATTGCACAATTTGCCGTTATGATCAAAGAGCGTGGAACAAAAACTGCAGTTTGGATCTTTTTGGCTGTTATCCCTTTTGCATTCTTGGTAGGGATAATCCTTAATCAAATTTTATTGTTCTGGGGGATGGCGTGAAAAAGAGAATAAGGAAAAGAACCGGTAGGCCCTGCACTGAAAGCCCTGCCTATCCCAGCAGGATTAAACTTATTGAGGCCAAAATAGATGAAAAATATATCGTAGAAAGTATTGATAAAGATGATCCGTCCATATTGCGTAAAGTTTGTTCATTGGGGATACTGCCAGGGGTGGAAGTGATTGTCAGGCGCAAAAGCCCTACTATAGTATTTGAGGTGTACCATAGCCGTTTTGCTGTTGATAAGTTGATAGGAGACAAAATTTATGTCAAACAGCTACACTCACATAGCTAAGGTTGTGGAAAAACAAGGGGAAAACTTTATAAAAGTAGAAGTTGTCCCCAAGAATGCATGTGCCTCCTGCTCAATTGCAAGCAGTTGCTGCGGAGGTGATGAGCTGTCAAACAAGAGACATTTTGTATTGTATAATAGCGTAAATGCGGGCGTGGGGGATGAAGTGGTTATTTCTGTTTCTGCCAGGAGTCTATTTAAGTCTGTAATGGTGGTTTATGTTATCCCTATTTTTCTGCTTCTTGTGGTGGCCGGGATAAGTACAGCGATTTTTGATAAGGATATTTATACAGCTTTTACATCCCTCTCTTTTCTCGTGGTATATTTTGCCTTTCTTAAGATTGTAATCGGGAGCGGCAGGAGCCTGGATGTGAAGGTCGTTAAAAAGACAGTGCTTAGTGCTAAGCATTAAGTGTTAAGTATTAAGAGGTGATTGTACTAAGTTGTAGCCAAAAAAGTAACAAAAGGATGTTTATTTTTTAGACTGGTAATATGTGTAACATTCTATTAATTTCCACAAGACGGATGTTATACTAAAAATTGTCACCTCTCCCCTTGTTGAATGCTGCCGAAGGCAGTCCGGCGTTGTCGGATTTAACAGGACAAGCGAAGCTGAAAGGTTTCTTGCCAAATAACGATTAAGATTTCTCTTCACCACCTGTCGGTGGCTCATCGAAATGACATAAATTGTTGTTATTCCGAACGAAACGAAGCGAAATCGAGGGATCTCAACGTTGAACATAGAACATTGAACTAAGTAAGAGGGGATATTTTTTACTATATCAACTACCCCAGTAAAATAGGCTTACGCATTTCACGGGGCATGCCTCCAACAACCAAGCACACAACGCTTTAATACCTATAGTTATTAGCATAGTTAATTTCGAATGCTTCGCTTTAGATAACCTGTGCAAAATCTTGTGTGCTCGGCTCGCGCCTCAACAACCCTTAACAACCTCAACAACCTAAAATACCTAAACTACCTTAAATACCTCTAACTACCTCCAAACTTTTCACTTCATCTGCAAAAAATGTTTAAAATTTCCATATATTTTTCTGACGTTTTTTTAACAATATCTTCTGGTAGTTCAGGTCCGGGAGCTGTTTTGTCCCAGTCAAGTGTTTCAAGGTAATTGCGCACAAATTGCTTATCCATGCTGTTTTGCGGTTTGCCTACTTCATATTCCTTTTCATACCAGAACCGGGACGAATCCGGAGTTAACAACTCATCTATTAGTATAATTTCACCATTTCTAACGCCAAACTCCATCTTGGTATCTGCAATTATAATACCTTTTTGAAGGGCAATATCCCTTGCAAATTCATAGATTGATATTGCCAGCTCCTTTAGCTTTTCAGCATTGTCTTTACCCACTATCTCTACCATTTTCTCAAAGCTGATGTTTTCGTCGTGATCACCAATTTCCGCCTTTGTAGCGGGAGTGAATATAGCTGGCTCAAGCTTCTGGGATTCTTTGAGATTTTCTGGCAGCTTGATTCCGCAGACTTTTCCTGTTTCCAGGTATTCTTTCCAGCCAGAGCCCGTTATATAACCCCTGACTACACATTCCACAGGAAAGGGATCAGCTTTTTCCACCAACATACTGCGCCCTTTCAATATATCTGTATATATATGGCATTCCTCAGGCATCTCATTGACTTCAGTGGTGATCAGATGATTCTTAACAATCGATTTTGTCTGTTCAAACCAGAATTTGGAAAGCTGTGTCAAGACGTACCCTTTATAAGGGATCCCTGTGGGAAGGATTACATCAAAAGCTGAAATTCTGTCCGTAGTCACTATTAGCAGTTTATCACCTAAGTCGTAAATATCACGTACTTTACCCCTGCCTACAAGATTGAGATCAGCAAATTCTGTCTTTAAAACAATATCCATCGTATCCTCCGAGCCATTATAGTTTTTCAAATCACTTAAACGCTACTATCCAACCTAATATATTATACATTTCGCATCCATAAGAACGTAAAATCCTTGTTGCAATATATCCCCTAAAACCCACAGCACAATATACATAAATAACGTTTGTTTTGTCCAGATTTTTCAAATACTCTCTCAAATTATTCAAAGGGGTATTTTCTGAACTTTCATAGTGATATTGCCTGTATTCCGCTGATGTCTTACATCCAATATGTACCGTTCATCTTTATTTTTACGTTGCTAAAATTTGCAACATAGCCGGATATGTTAATATATCCTTTGATGCCCCATGAGGAGGGGAATAACAGAATTCAAGCTGCTCCAGGTCGGTCACTTTGAGCCCCGAATAAATTGCTGTTGAAATCACATCAATGTACCCACCTACAACAACTATTTTACTGCCCATCAACTACTACCCCCATTAACGATCCATCTGCATTAACACCAACAATACGTGCATGCACAAATGTATTTTTTTCAGCATAGCTTAAGAACTTAACTGTCGAATAACTGTCTGTCAACCCTTTCCCACCTGACTCCACAAGTACGCGTACTTTTTGACCAAAGTGTTTTTTTGCATAGGAAAATTTCATCTCTTCGCTCACACCCCTTAACAATTTTGCTCTTTCCTTTCTTATTTTTGGAGGCACCACCTCTTTCATTTCAGCTGCCTTTGTCCCTTTTCTTTCTGAATATGGGAAAACATGCATATAACCAAAATTCATACGATAAAGATTATTTACAATATGTTCAAAGTCTTTTTTTGTTTCCGATGGGAAACCGACTATTACATCAGTTCCTATATTTATAT
>JASMTO010000084.1:0-5789 GCA_041694215.1 bacterium | reverse complement strand
ACAGATTACGGAAAACCCTCCGCTGCATTTAGAATATATGAGTATTACTGTAACAGATATTATTTTTTGGCAAGGCACGGAATCAATCACGAATTTCCACCCCATTTGGTCAATTACAGAGCGAACATTGCAGCATTTAAAAGAGCAGGAGTGGATGCAATACTTTCATTCACAGCAGTTGGTGGAATAAATGAAGATTTCTGCCCCGGTGATATCGTAATTTCCGATAATGCTATCGACTTTACAAATGGGAGAAATCATACCTTTACAACCATGGGCAATATTCATCACATAGATATCACCAAGCCCTTTTGCCCTGAGCTCAGAAAGACAGTCAGAAAAAGCTGTAAAGCTGCCGGTTTGAATTTTTCTGATAACGGTGTATATATCTGTACTAACGGACCGAGAATGGAAACAGCGGCTGAAATCAAAGCTTTCAAAGGGATGGGCGCTGATATCGTGGGGATGACACTGTTTCCCGAGTGCTCACTGGCAAGAGAAGCGGAAATCTGCTATGTGAATATCAGTGTTGTAGCCAACTACGCTGCCGGCATCTCCCCTAACAAGCTAACGACAGATGAAGTGGTGGAAACGGTGAAAAAGAGTGAAGATAAATTAAAGCGGATTATTCAGAATATAGACACGAATGCTGTTGAAAACAGAATGTGTGATTGCAGAAACGCACTTGAAAATACAAAGATAAGCAAGGACAAATGAAACTTATTAGCGAAAATATTCCATTAAAGGATTTTTATTTTTACCGGGCGGGTGGTATTGCGCGCTATCTTGCCTGTCCGAAAACCACCGAAGAACTGATGGAGGTTTTAAAATGGCAGGAAGAAAAAGGAGCTTCATATATAATAATAGGTGCCGGGTCAAATATCCTTTTCAGCGATGAGTTGTTTGACGGTCTTGTTGTTGTGCTGGCAGGCTTAAATAGATGGATTGTAAGAAAAAATCAGCGTGTTATTTGCGGCGCTGGGGTTTCTCTGCATACTTTAATAGAATTTGCTGCTTTAGCGGGGCTTGCAGGCCTGGAAAATCTTTATGGTATCCCTGGCTCAATAGGTGGATCCTGTATTATGAATGCCGGCGCTTTCGGTACAGAGATTTCAAATTATTTACATAAAGTGGAGGTTTTGGATAAAAAAGGGAATGTGTTGCAATTGAGTAGAGAAGAAATCACGTTTGGTTACAGAACATCTTCGCTGGGTGAATATATAGTTCTTAGTGCGGAGTTTTTGCTTAAATATGCAGATCCTCTGTTATTGAAAAAAAAGATGGATTTAATAGCTTCCAAAAGGGATGAAAAACAACCGCTGGAATTCTGCTCCTGTGGTTCTGTCTTTAAAAGACCAGAGGACAATTATGCGGGCACTCTTATTGAATCGTGCGGACTCAAAGGACTACGAATCGGCGATGCTGAGGTTTCTGAAAAACATGCCAATTTTATTATAAATAAAGGTAACGCACGTAGCGCAGATATCTACAAGCTTATTAATTACGTAAAAGATACTGTTTACAAGCAAAAAGGGATATTACTGGAAGAAGAAGTTAAATTAATAAATTTTTAATAATGGATTATTTATTTCAAATGCTCACTTGTTCCTGAAATATACGCCTCCTGGTAATTGTACCCTGTATTATTATTTATTTTGAAATACTTATCATCATTCATGTACCACGACTTTGCCCTATCTTTTAGGTTATCCCGCAGCAACTGTTGCAAAAACTTTTTACTTTTTTTATCTTCAATCTCTATCAAAAGCTCTACTCTTCTGTCCAGGTTTCTTACCATCCAGTCGGCAGTTGAAATAAACACTCTGTGTGAGCCGGATGACAGAAAATATAGCACTCTGGGATGCTCTAAAAAGCGGCCAACGATACTTTTCACCATTATATTTTCACTTAACCCTTTAACTTGAGGTTTTAAGGAACATATCCCCCTTACTATTAACTCAATTTTTACCCCGGCTGAGGATGCCTCATAAAGTTTTAAAGTGAGCTCTTTGTCATACAATGAATTAATTTTTGCAATAATATGCCCCTCTTTGCCTTTTTTCACGTTTTTTATTTCTTCATCAATCAGCTCCAACAGCTTTTCCCTTAAGCTATTAGGTGCAGTAGTGACTTTCTGTTCCGTATTTTCGGACAACCTCCACTTATATATATCCGAATAACCCATCAGGTAATTAAAAAGGTTCACAGTTTCCTCAGCAATTTGTTTATCTGTAGTTAAGTAATCGATATCTGTGTACAACCGGGCAGTTTTTTCATTATAGTTGCCCGTTGACATATGGACATAGCGCTGAATTTTTCCCTTTTCTTTTCTTACAATTAAAAGCGCCTTTGCATGAACCTTTAAATCCATAAAACCGTATGTTACGATACAGCCTGCATTTTCAAGACGTTTTGCCCATTCCACATTTCTTTCCTCATCAAATCGGGCTTTTAGTTCTATAATAACACATACATGTTTGCCTTTTTTGGCTGCATTTGCCAGAGAATTGATGATATTAGAATTCTCATTAGCTCTGTATAAAGTCATTTTTATACTTAAAACATTTGGATCATCAGTCGCTTGACGAACAAAATCGCTGATTAGCCCAAAATCGTGATAAGGTCTGTAAAGTATTAAGTCTTTTGTTTTAAGATAATCAAAAAGATCTCTGTCTTTTACTTCCTGCGGTAGCCACCGATTAAATTCGGGATAATAATATTTCTTATTATTTTCCTTTATATTAAAAAGGAAACCCAGATCCAATGGATGATTCAGTTCGTAAATATGTGAATCTGTTATATCAAAAATATCATTAAATTTCATTTTTAAATCTTGTGGTAGAGGTTTGTTGACTTCCAACCTTACTGGATTACTTTTTTTCCTTTTATCCAGATATTTTTCTATAAGAATGAGAAGATCTTCTACTTCTTCATCATGCAGGGATAAATCAGCATTTCTTGTAATCCTGAATACAAAATTGTCAATTATCTCATAACCTTTGTAGATGGTGGACAAAAAGTTAATGATAATTTGCTCTACAGTATAATAGTAGCTTTTTCCATTCTTTTCCAATTTGTAAACGCGCTCCAGCAGTTCAGGGACTAAAATCAAAGAATCGTAAACTTTACCGTTTTGTTTTATTTTTACGAGGATGCACAACCTCAGGTTCGCCAGGAAGGGGAATGGGTTTGCAGGTCCCAGCGTAACAGGGGATATCACAGGATAAATTACTTCGTAAAAAAGGGACTCGATCCATTCGAAATTTTCCTCAATTTCCGCTTCGATATAGATTTTATCCTTTGCGCACTGTTGTTTTAAATCATAGTAAATTTCCGATTGGATAGTGGTGAGATTGTGGCATTCCTCAGATATTTCTTCCAATTGCTGACTTGAAGTGCGTCCCGAAAGATCTTTTTCTATATAGCCTGCTGCTACATGGTCTACTAATCCGCCCACCCTCACCATGAAAAATTCATCCAGATTTGATGATGAAATCGCCAAAAATTTGAGTTTTTCAAGGAGAGGAACATTGTCATCCTTGGCTTGGAGGACAACCCGTTTGTTAAATGAAAGCCAGCTCAGCTCCCTGTTATTAAACAATTGGTGGTTAGACATTTAGCAAATCCAGTTTAAAGTTAATCGGAATACCGTATATTTCCAAAAAATCCCTGTTTTTCCTGTAAAAAACAATTTCTTCAAAAAAGGGTTTTTTAAACGCTTTTGCGGTAACTGTTATACCATCCGAATTTGTATTGATATCTATGTCTTTGATTAGCTGCATGTGGCTGGCATCGAGTGCATCAGCTATTTTCAGCAACGCTATAAGCTTGCGAATAAGAAGCTTTTTTTCGATAGGCAGTGATGTGAATCTGGGATCAAATGTTAAGTGATGTTTATCTCTATGTAAAAGCACAATGATGGAAATTGTATCAATTGTTTCTGAATCAAATCCTGGCATACTGAACGCATGTGCAATGTAATAGGAATGCTCCTGATGGTTATTAATCCCGATAAAATAGCCCGCATCGTGCAGTAACGCTGCCGCTTCTAAAATCAAAAGGTCTTTTGTTTTTAACGAATGGAGGGGCTTAAGTTTGTTGAATATTTTTTTGCTGAATTTTGCCACCTGATTTGCATGTTTTTCATCTGTTTCGTACCGCAATGCATAATTTTTTATATTGGAAATAAATTTTCTGTTTAGATTCTTTTCCTTAATGTTTTTTGCATAATACAATATCAGCTGATGGGGGAAACTCTGTTTGCTGAAGTATATAACATCTGTTTTCACAAGATCCATGAGTGAAAGGTAAACATATAACGTTGGCTTAAGAATTTCTGCGTAATAACTGTTTATGTTTAGCTGTTCGGCTATTTCATCAGTTGTTAATCGCTTTGTTTTATCATAAAGTTTTTTTATGGAGTGCTTATCTATGGAAAACTGCGATGGTTTCATGACTTCAATAATAAGGTTAATAGAGCTTCCGGATCCCACCAGATATTTGATGGAATCTATTCTTTTACACGTTGTTTCTATATGATGCTGCAACTTGTTAATATACTGCTCATAAGCCCGATACTTCAAATCTTCATTAACATCCTTAAAAAGCTCACAGATTCTCAGGCTTCCGAAGGGCAAAGCAGCTGAGAATAACCGCAAATCCTTTTTTATTACATTAAGCCCTATATTTCCACTGGCAAGGTTAACAAAAAGGAGTCCTTTTTCCTCCATCTTCTGGAAATTTTTTATATCATTTCTTACTCCCAAACTTTTTATAAATAACTCATCTGTCTCATCAATAATTTCCAGATTAATGCCAGTTTGGATACGAACATGATCTATAAAAAAATGCTTGTTTTCAGCATCTCTCACACTGCTTGTGCAAATTGCTTTATAGTTACCTTTTATGTTGTATTCTCTAAATTTGTCAGAGAAATTCCTCAGTATTTCTGTGGCATTGTGTACATTATCGAGGGTAATATAGCCTTTAGAAAAGGTGTCCCTTCCCAATTTTAGTGGTTTTATAAGGTACTCCAATGTTCTTTCTTTATAGTCAGTAAATTCAGATATCTGCATGCGCAGAGCACTTGCCCCTACGTTAATTATTGCAAAAATTCCATTTTTCATAAGATATTCACACTTTTGCCTGTAACAATTTCAAGCAAATCCTTCTTAGATTCGAATGCCCTCTTTTCCAAAGTGATGTCTTTATCGGAAAGCGGGGTAATGGTGATATTATTCTTGGTAATACTAACGTTAATATCTGTTATGAATTTTTTATGTCCTCTGTCAAGGCCATCTGCCACTCTCACAACAGCAGCCAATTTTTTCACAATATCTATCTCTTTGGTGTCCAGTTCCTCATAAATAGGATGATTTTTTTTTGGTAGGCTTTTTCTGTGATACCTGGCAATATGGGCAGTCATTAGTTTCTGCTTGTAGTTGAAACCTGCAATGTCAGAGTTTCTTATCAGGTAGTAGGAGTGCTTATGATGTTTGGAGAAAGAAATATAGTTTCCGATATCGTGCAGGATTGCTGCTGCAATAAGCATATCTTTGCTTTCGTTATCCAGCTTCCATTCTTTATTTAATTCATCAAAAATTTTCTCTGACAAAAAAGCGACATGCCTGGCATGCACCTCTTCAAACTGAAATTTGTTCCCAATTTCTATTAGCTGGGAGTAAAAAATATCCTCCCCTAAATCCTGAAAAGGCATAGTAATATTCATTGAATTCAGCGTATCGATAATCAAGCCGGTTCTCAGTCCGCCGGTAAATGTATAAAAACCG
>JASMTO010000083.1:0-13976 GCA_041694215.1 bacterium | reverse complement strand
GAAGTCTTGCTCAGGGAAAAATTCCACTCCCCCGTATCAGTATTAAGACTGGAAAAAGCGGTTATATATTGTACATTCATTGTGGAAAAATGTGCATTTAGTCCACTATTAAGCCCTGTTTGTATTTTTTGAACAACCGTGTTTATATCATCCCCTGCAGCAGCATTAATTGTTGTGGAAATTGTAGTAGAGTCAACGGTAATGCTGAATTCTTCACCAGCAATATCTGTAGTAAGCTCGCCTGAGTCGTTTATATTTACAATAGAATTACCACCCGTTTTCTGCTGAAAACTGCCAAGATTGTTTGGTGTAAAAACATCTTTACCGATAAAATAGCCAATTCCATTGACACTTTGTTGAAAAACAGTTACTTCATGCTTGCCTTCAAGAAAACTGGTAGGTCTTCCAGAAATCGATTTAATCCCGGCACCTTTTTCATAAACAGCAGCTCTTAAAAACTGACTATTGGCAAATGCCTTTGTGGCTGTTTGATTAATAGTTATAGAATGTGACCCAATGCTTGCATTGGTACTTGCGGTTGCTGTCAAAACAGATGAATCAGAACTGGTAATGGTTTTGGATTTAAATGTGGATTCAAGCTTCAAATTTAAAAGTTCCGTTTTAAGAGAGGTGAGCTTGGTGCTAAAATCCTGATACATACTCTTTTCCAAGGCTTTAAGCTCATAATCACCCTGCATCCTCTCAAGGGAGACTCTAGCCCTTTTCACCATAGTATCAACAATTGCGTTTGTATCCATGCCAGAAATAATTCCGCCAATCCGTAAATCGTCCATGCACAACCTCCTTGTTGATAGTTGTCAAATCGTCTTTACAGATAAAAACTTTAGAAAAAACTTGTATTTTTCGTATTTTATTTTAATTTGTTTTAAGGCTTATTAACACAGTTAGTATTTTTATTATGCTGTAAAAACAGATCGGCACCAGAGGAGTAAACATTGTCAAAATTAGTAATTTATGATTGCGACGGTGTACTTTTTAAAAGTAAAAAAGCCGTCTTGGCATATTACGATTTCATTTGCGATCAGTTTAATTTACCTAAATTAGACAAAAACAATTCAAATGAAGTAAAAAATGCAATGATGAAAACAAATGAAGAAATTATAGATATGCTTACAAATGATATTAGTAAAAAAAAGGAAATTCTTGAATTTGCCAACAACGTGAGTTTCCAGCATTTTCTTCATCTCATGGAGCCAGAGCTGAATCTTGAAATGGCACTAAAAAAACTAAAGGCAATGAACATATCAATGGCAATATTCACAAACAGAGGCAGATCGTTGCACTATCTTCTAACACACTACAATCTACACGATTTCTTTGAATACAAGGTTACCTCTTTTGACGTGGAAAATGCAAAGCCCCATCCGGAAGGGCTTTATAAAATCTTGGACTATTTCAACATTACTCCGGAAGAGACATTGTATGTAGGGGATTCCACCACAGATTATTTGGCTGCTAAAGAAGCAAAAGTACCATTTATAGCATACTCTAATAGACTTTATGATGCCCCAATTATAAATAACCATCTTGAAATACTAAATTTTATCTAACTCAGTCATTCAGGGCATTTCTGAGCTTGACTGCCAAAAAAGCAGCCACAAGCAGCTTTAATATATCAAACCAAATCGGTATAAGAAAACCGATTTTAATTGCAGTGCATAACTCCATACTTTTATTTTGAATAAAGTTAATATTAAAATACAAATAAAGCACACCTAAAACGTAAATAATCGCCAACCCTAAAGCACCACCAGCTAAATAGCCTCTAAAATGCTTGAGCTTTTCAGAGATAAAACCAATGACAAAAGAGGAAACAACGAAACCCACAAGATACCCGAATGTCGGATTAAGCACATATGCCGGCCCTCCACCATGGGCAAAAATAGGTATTCCCATAAGCCCTATAATAAGATATAAACACATTCCGGAAAAAGAGATAACAGCTCCGAAAACCATAGGAACAAGCATGGCAACCAGCGGCTGAAATGTTAGTGGGATAATAGGTAACGGAATTCTGATAAAAGCACTTATTGCCATCAAAGCAACAACCATTCCTGTAAATGCTATACGTTTTTCAGCAGAAATGTTATTCAAACAGCACTTCCCTAATGATTTTCTTACCTTCCTCGTAACCGATATCAATAATCTCCCCTGCATGAATAAAATCTGTTAATTTATATTTTTCAAGCTTAGGTCTTATAACCTTACAGTTTTTTGTGCCACTGATTTTGCTCTCAAAAACGGAGTTTTGCATTATGGCTATTGTTTGCACAAGTGTTTCAAAAATATTAGGATAGACAACATCCTCATGAATCACATTTTTTGATAAAATTTCCCTGAGCATATTATTTATAGAAAACCCAAAACCATTTTTTTTGCTTTTTTGAGGGCGTTTATTTACAGAATTAATCCTACCCTCCAGCTTCTCTTTTATAACAAAAGGACCCACATCAACAGCTATCCTAATATCACAATCCTCCGGAAGCGTATCCACCGGCACAGGATTTCTTATACCTCCATCTATCAAAAATTTGCCTTCGTAATATTGAGGAATAAATATACCCGGAAAGGAAATACTTGCACGTATAGCTTTAATCAGATTACCAGATCTAAAAATAACTTCACTCCCGGAAAGAACATCAGTAGCCACACAGGAAAATTTAACTTCCAACGCAGAAATATCTATATCGCCAGTAAATTCATAGATAAATCTTTCGATTTTCTTGCCGTCCACCAACCCATTTTTGGAAATCTTCAAATCGAAAAATTCTGTAAATATTTTCCAATCAAGATTTCTGATTTTTTTATCTAACGTTGCCATTTCATAGCCGGCAGCATACGCCCCTCCAATTAATGCCCCCATACTGCTACCGCTTATAGCATATGGTACAATTCCTTCTTCCTCAAATGCTTTCAATAGACCTATATGGGAAAGCCCCCTTGCCGCACCGCTACCTAAACTTAGACCAAGTTTCATTTTTAACCCACTTTTAGCTAATATAAACCGCTTTAAATATTTCCAGCTATTATTTATTCATCTGCTGACAAAAAATGCTTCACATTTTATAACATAAAAAGTACACTGTCAGTTGTGTACACAGACCTGATAAAACTGCAGCATAAATTAGCAAAAAAAGTACAGATTTGTCCATTAAAAAATGAAAAAATCAATTATGTTGCAGGTATTGACGTTTCTTTTGAAAAAGGGACAAATACCGGTTTTTGCTGCATAACAGTAATAGATAGCAAATTAAGGACAGTTGAAGAACAATTCCACTCTGAAACATTAAAAACACCTTATATCCCCGGGCTGTTATCCTTCAGGGAATTACCTATAATTTACAAGACTTTAAAGAAACTGCAGTTAGAACCGGATATTTTCATATTGGACTCACAAGGGATTGCCCATCCGAGAGGGCTGGGGTTGGCTTCACATTTCGGCGTAGTATTTGATAAAGTAAGTATAGGATGCGCAAAAAGTATTCTTGTGGGATCCCATAGTAATTTACCGGAGAAAAAGGGAAGTAGTTCTTTTCTGGTATATAAGAACAGGATAGTTGGTGCCGCGTTACGTACAAAAGATAATACCAAACCAGTGTATGTATCCCCCGGAAATAAAATTGATCTTGAAACCAGTATAGAAATCGTTTTACGATTTACAGATAAATATAAAATTCCTGAGCCTACCAGGAGAGCTCACATAAGCTCAAACAATTTCAGGAAAAACAGCAAACGGGGATAAACGTTCAATGTTCAACGTTCAACGTTCAACGTTGAGATTCCTTGACTCCACTTCGCTTCGCTCGGGGAGACATTTTGGAATATGGACGCTATATTGTGTCATCCCGACCGAAGTGGAGGGATCTCCACCGCTGTTTGACAAAATGTACCTCCTCTTGCATCTCCCCCTAAGCTTAGTAGTTCAATGTTCAATGTTCAACGTTCAACGTTCAAAACGTAAAACGTGAGACGTTAAACGTTTTCGCACTATAACCTATCACCCATCACCCATTACCTAACACCCAAAACCTAAAACCTAACACCTAACACCCTGTTAAATATCAGCTTAGCTGATTACCAACGGCATTTAACAGGGTGAACTCTGTTAAACACTGCAGTAGTCAGTCCATCCAAAAGACGGGTTTAACGGGGCAAGCCTCAACTACCTCTAATTACCTCCAACTACCTTTTTTTCTGAGATTGCTATTGATTTTTACATTTTTAATGTTAGGGTGGGTATAATATTGCCCACCAACTGGTGGTCAAAATAAATGCGCAATGCATTATTAATCCAATAAAAAGAGGTGTAAGATGGAAGTAGGAAGTGATTCAAAGGTTACGTTTCATTATTCGGTAATTGTGGAAGACGGGACAGTCGTAGATTCCACCAAAGAGGAAGAGCCCCTCACTGTGCAACTAGGTGAAAACCAATTATTGCCCGATCTGAAAAAGAGCTTATTGGAATGAGCAAGGGTGAAGAAAAAGCCATAGCGCTGGAACCAGAACAAGCGTTTGGAGAAATCCAGGAAGATGCCATTACTGATATACCAAGACAAAATATTAAGCTTGATGACAGCATCCAGGAAGGGATGTACATTGACCTAACAGACGAAAATGAGCAAAATTTCAGAGGCTTAGTAAAAGAATTAAATGACGACAATGTTAAAATTGATTTTAATCATCCGTTGGCTGGCAGAAAACTCACCTTTAACGTAGAAATAGTTGACATAGCATAACAGACGAGCAAACAATCATGAAGAAGGGGCATCACCAAGGTGCCCCTTTAATCTATTTCAAAAATGGATTATATCTTTTTTCCTTAAAAACTGTCGTTTTTTCACCATGTCCTGGATATACCTGGACATCATCATCCAAAATAAAAATTTTATTTTTTATTGAGGCTACCAATTCATCCATGTTTCCATACGGAAAATCGGTGCGCCCAATTGACAGCTCAAACAGGGTATCGCCAGTAAATATTGATTTTTCTTTCTCAAAATAATAACAAACACCACCGGGAGAATGCCCAGGTGTATGCAATACCTTAAAACTTACGCTCCCAAATCTATAATACTCGCCATCGTTCACATATTTATCCACTTTAGGGATTTCTATCACATCAATACCGAAAAACGCGCCGTGGCTGGCACTCTCTTCAACAATAAAAGCATCCGATTTGTGAAGATAGAAATTGATACCATAATACTCTTTCAATTTATTAAGTGCCAATATGTGATCAAAATGACCATGTGTATTAAATATGCCCACCGGTTTTGCACCGGAGTTATCTACATGTTCCCGAATATTTTCAAAGTCACCACCCGGATCAATAATTATACATTCACCGGAATCATGAACAATATAACAATTAACCATAAGAGGACCAACCTGAAGTACATCTATTTCCATACAGCCTCCTTTAAAAAAATTTTTAAGTGTTTATCAAAAATGTCACAGGACCATCATTTACCAAATACACTTTCATATAGGCACCAAATTCACCTGTATTAATTTTTTCCTTCCCCAAGATATAACTACATTGCGTTATAAATTCGTTATACAGACGTTTCGCACTCTGCGGCTCCATTGCACTACCAAAATCAGGTCTTCTGCCTTTTTTGCAATCAGCTGACAGTGTAAACTGGCTCACAATTAACAGCTCTCCGCCTATATCCAAAAGACTGCGGCTCATCTTCCCCTTATTATCCGGAAAAATTCTAAGGCTAATAACTTTTTCTGCCATCCATTTACAGTCATTTAATGTATCATTTTTATCGATACCCAAGAAAACTACAATACCTTTGTTTATATTTCGGGTTTCACTGCCATTAATTGTAACAGAAGCTTCATCCACCCTCTGTATACATCCTGTCATTTCAAAACCTCACTCAATCGTATTTTAAACAGATACAACAAAACAAAATAAGTTATAGCACATACACTAATGTTAACCAAAACATGAATATCTACATTTTTCAATAACAAAAGTAGAAACATCATACCACATGCTGCAGCAAAAATTTTAAGTATGAAAAAGGCATATTTTCTTAAATCAAAGGAATAATAACTTATGCCCCTGTATAAAAGCATTGCATTCACCCCGGCACTTATACTAGAAGCAAGTGCTATCCCTGCATGATCCATAAAATTTATAAACACAAGATTCAGCCCTATATTCAGCAAAAAACTTATAAAAGCATACTTTACCGGTGTTAATGTATCTTTTGACGAATGGTATACCTTTGTGAAAAGATTTACAAAAGAATAGCATATCAAGCCAATTGCATACATTTTCAATGCTGAAGCGGTTGCCTGCGTATCTGAGGCAGAGAAAGAATTGTATTCAAAAACCAGCTTGACTATATCAGATGACAGCATAAACAGCCCAATGGTAGCCGGTATTATTATAGCCAAAATGGCAAGAATTGATTTATCAATAAGTAAGCCGACATTTTCCTTGTCATTTCTGCTGTAGGCATTACTTATTTCAGAAAGGGAAACCGTACTTAATGCAATGGAAAACACACCAAGGGGAAACTGAAATAACCTGCTGGCGTAATACAAATAGGAAATACTCCCCTGAGCCAAAAAAGAAGCAATGATCCGGCCGATAGTAAAATTGAGCTGGTTGATGCCCACCCCGCCAATGGAAGGGATAATAAGCCTGAATGTTTTTATCACCATTGTGTCAATCTTCTTTTTTTTCCTAAAGCGGAACCCTTTAATGTATGCAAAAATAACAATATACAACAACTGCAAAAACCCACCAGCAAATACCCCCCAAGCAAGACAATAAATATTCCCACCGGTATAACCGCCTATTATCACAGCAACTATCATGGATATATTAAGAACGGCTGTAGAAGATAATGGGATATAATAGCTGCCCAGAACATTAAGATATCCCGAGAGAAGCCCACATAGACTTACCAAAAATAAATAAGGCATAACAATTCTCAGCATATCAGAAGCAGCATTAAGGACTTCGGCATCATCTGCATATCCAGGGATAAAAATGAGGATACCGATATCTGAAAAAAGAATGAAGATAAAAACTATTGAGAAGGTAAAAAATGACAGCACCAACATTAAGTCGGTAAGATACGTATTGGCATCCGTTATATCATTATGCATCTTTTCACTTAAAATAGGAACGAATGCCGATGATAATGCTCCTTCAGCAAAGAGTGCCCTGAATAAGTTAGGAATAGCGTAAGCCATAAAAAATGCATCGGTAAACCTGGAGGCACCAAAAAATGCAGCGATAACCACGTCTCTAACCAGCCCAAGCACTCTGCTGGTGAAGACACCTAATCCCGATTTTACAATTTTCTCAAAAAAAGTACCCATATCATTCCTAAATTTAGTAAATTAACTTTACTATTAAAAGATAGTACGTTATAATATTTTTATTAATAAATGTTAAGCGTTTTATATATTTAGAACTCACAGGAGGTTTTATATGACCAAATCACAGCTTATTGAAGTAATATCGGAAAATAATCCGAACCTCTCAAAAAAGGATATTGAGTTTATTGTAAATAGTGTTTTCAGCAATATTAAAGAAGCATTAAGCAGCGGAGATAAAGTAGAAATAAGAGGTTTCGGCAGCTTCAAGATAAGAGAGAAAAAAGGGAAAATAGGCAGAAATCCGAAAACCGGAGAGCAGGTGGAAGTACCTCCTAAAAAAGTTCCCTATTTCAAACCTGGCAAAGAAATTAAAGAAACATTGCTTAAATTATAAAAAATCCCCTTGCTTATATTGCAAGGGGAACGGTTTTCTCATTCATTGCCGCCAACCTGGCGGTCAGTTTCATGCTCAAGCAAATCCCGTAGAGCCACCACTAAAAGGTGCTGAAGAGCTGCTTCTGGATAAATGAGATTGCAGAAAATTTTTTACTAACATTAGTGAAGCTGCATTACGGACACTCTGCTTATCTGAATACAAGCTTACTGAACTCCTGTCCGCAATCTTCGCATTTGTATTCAAATATTGGCACTTAAGACACCTCTCTACAAATGTTTTTGCAGAGCATCAACGTAAACACCTTTTGGCTGCACACCTATAAATTGCTCCATCACTTTACCGTCCTTAAAAATCATGACGGTGGGTATACTCATTATTCCATATTGAGCCGCCAACTGTTGATTTTCATCCACGTTAACCTTACCAACCTTTGCTTTACCTTCAAATTCTGCGGCTATCTGATCAAGCGTAGGGGTTAACATTTTACAGGGTCCACACCATACCGCCCAAAAATCTACAACAACGGGAATATCGCTTTCTAAAACTTCCTTTTGAAAATTCTCTTCTGTAAATACTAATGACATTGTTACCTCCTTTATTAGTCAAGAGAAATATATAGTTTTATGAATATTTGTCAATTAAAAAATGCATTTGCCATTATAGCTACAATCTTCACATATTTTGCTTTTAACAAACCTGCATCCGTTTAGCATTCCCAGTCTTGTTATAGCAAAATCGTATTTAACAGGATCATCTGGATTGATAGATTTAAAAAACTCGGTGATTTTCAACGTATTGCTATGAGAATTTAAATCATTAGATATCAACCCAAAATTGAAACCAAATCGTAAAATATGTGTATCTAAAGGATAAAGAAGCATGGATGATGAGTAATGTTGCCATAAACCAAAATCCAGGCTATCTTTTCTTATCATCCATCTTAAAAACATTCTCAACCTTTTTAAACCGGATCTCCCGTACGTGGGAAATAGAAAAAAATATCCTTTACCTGCACTTTTATTACAACCAAATTCTGAAGCCATTTTAAGGAATTCATCCAAAGCATCTTCGAGATTACTCGAAAAATATGTAAATAAATTTTCAACACTACCATATTGTTTGTAAATATGTACCAAAAATTCAACAAAAACCTGTATATCGTATGCCTTTTGAAATCTGTAATACAATCCTGAAGGAAGTGCCTCGATTGCAAAAGGATCTGTACCATAGTGGTGAAAAAATTTCTTCAAGAACGATTGGATAGAGTTTACTCTACCATATGCAAAAAGGGCTGCAACGAAACTTATAAACTCGGTGTTACCCGAATACGATT
Organism: bacterium; assembly: GCA_041694215.1. Lineage (GTDB taxonomy): Bacteria > Chrysiogenota > Deferribacteres > Deferribacterales > Flexistipitaceae > Flexistipes. The sequence goes on along the minus strand of JASMTO010000083.1, from coordinate 4,875 downwards.
TTGGAAATACAATAGGATCGGTATCAATATAAATAGGAGATGAAAACCGGCTGTAAATATTCTCCCAAAAATCCGCATCTGCCAAACTACTCATCTAAGAGCATTAATTTGTTTTTTTCACGCAGCTTTCACAAATGCCAAATATATTCAATTCATACTCCTCAACTTTTCCACTAATTGACGAAGCTGATATGTCCATATTTATATCAAAAACATCACTCACTTTACCACATTTTTTACAATAAAAATGCCCGTGGGAAGAAGTATCAGGATCATACCTGCTGCACTGGGGATCGACAGTTACCTGCTTAACAGCACCTAATTTAACCAACGTGTCCAGGGTATTATAAACGGTGGCAAATGAAAAATTCTTATTATTTACACTAAGTTGGTCAAAAATTTCTATCGCTGATGGATGGGAGGTATTCCCTTCAAGAGCTTCAACAATCCACTCCCTGGGTTTTGTAACCTTATAACCGGATTTTCTCAGCAATTCCAAAGCATTATCTTTAAACATGTTGTAACTCCTTTTCAAAAAAAATTTCTTCTCTGCACATCTCTGTACTGTAATTATTATAATTAATACTTTCAAAAAAAGCAAGGAAATTAAACCCACCGTTATTGCTTATCCTTGTATGAATCTGGCATTTTTCATCAATTTTCTTTACCAGGTAATCATGCAAATTTACTTTTTTCACTTTTCCCTTTTTAGAAGTTTTTTTATACACTGCTTTATTTTCATCAGCATATTTTGTGAGTAAGTCATAGCAATCCCTGCTGAACGAATACACGGCTATCATATTTTCCGATGGTTTTGATTCCATTTCTTCAATACTTTTAATATGAAAACCGCCGGCAATGACACTGTTAAGACAATCAATTATTTTTTGATTTTCCATTATATTAGCCTTTATCACAAGTTTTTCATTTAACCCTGCTATGCCTACAGATAAAGGGTAAAGGTAGCTTATTTTAGGCTGCGGGTTAAACCCCTGCGAATAAGCCATATTGACATGACATATTTTCAAAGCCTGGGAGAAAATCCTAGAAGTTTCAATGGCGGAATATAAAATCGCATCGTCTTTTTTCTCAAAATTTAATACATAGTATTGAAAATCACTCTGACTTTTTACTCCATTATCCAAATTAATTATCGATGCTGGGGCAGCAAAATCATTCTTTATTGTATCAAAATTGCAAACACCACAGTTTTTACACAAAATGCTATTACCGTTTTTTCGACAATCATCTGTGACGCTGATATCTTCAGCCTTTTTGTATTCAGAAATCAAAAACTGCTTATTAACACCAACATCAATAAAATCCCACGGAAGGCTGTCATCTATGGTATAATCCGGTAAAAAGTATGCCACATCGTCATCTTCAGAGCAACCAAAAGCCTTTTTCCATAAAGAGTAATCAAAATATTCCGTCCATCCATCAAACATGGCTCCATTATCTACGGCAGATTCCAGAAATTCACCTAAAGAATCATCCCCTTTGGAAAATATTCCTTCCAGAATACTTTGATGAATGTCGTGAAAACTGAACTTCAATTTCATATGCTTTAAAGCATTCTTGAGCAAATTGTGTTTATAATACAGTTTTTCTGCACAGTCCTGCCTCCACCACTGGAAAGGGGTAAAAGCTTTTGGCACAAAATTTGAAACGGAAACACTGATATCAAACCCACGCATGCTCCTAACAGCAGATTTTACTTTTCCGGCCAAATCAGCAATTGCTAAGATATCGTCATCCTCTTCAAAAGGAAGCCCGATCATAAAGTACAGTTTTGCCGATTTCCATCCATTTTCTGCTGCCGCTTTCACAGCAGCAATTATTTCTTCTTCTGAAAGATTTTTATTTATAATATCCCTCATTTTCTGACTACCTGCTTCAGGGGCAATGGTAAAGCCAGACTTTCGCACTCTAGATAACTGTTCAAAAATATAGTTATCCACTTTATCAGCTCTTAGAGATGGGAGGGAAAGTGAAACATGGGATTTAGCCACCAATTCTGATAATGTTACCAATAAATTTTGAAGGCATGAATAATCAGCTGCAGATAGCGAAAGCAATGATACTGTTTCATAACCGGTGTTTTGTAATTGCTCCAAGATATTGTTAACAATCAAATCAACATCTCTTTCCCTTACAGGCCTGTAAATCATACCCGCCTGACAGAAGCGGCATCCCCTGCTGCATCCTCTGGATATTTCAGCCACCACCCTGTCCTGAACTACCGGGATAGAAGGCACCGGTGGAAAACAAACAATAACACTTTCTGAAAAATCCGAATAAATCTCTCTTCTAACAATCTTTTCCTTTTCCACAGAAGGCACATAAGTAAAATCAAATTTATTAAAAAATTCCAGGCGCTCATCTCTCCCGGAAAATTTTAGGTTTTTATATTCTTTGCACACGTCTTTAAAGGCTTTATCCATTTCACCTACAAAAAACACATCAATAAATTTTTCCAACGGTTTGGGATTTACTACACACGGCCCGCCGGCGACTATAATAGGGGCATTTTCCCTTTCAGAACTTCGTAAAGGAATGGACGAGTACATTAAAATAGATAACACATTGGTGTAGGAAAGTTCGTATTGTAAGCTGAATCCTATAATATCAAAATCACTGAGGGGTGTTTTTGTTTCAAGTGAAGTGAACACACTTTTTCCGAATTGCTTTATGGCATCCGGCCACGGCATAAAAAAGCGCTCGGCGTATAAATTATCATCATTATTAAGGCTTTCATATAAAATCTTTATCCCAAGATGAGACATTCCCACCTCGTAAACATCTGGAAAAGCGAGGCATATATGCAACTTGCCAGAAACATCTTTATGCCACGAATTCATTTCACTGCCCAAGTATCGTGCAGGTTTGCTAACATTAATCAGTTCTTTATAATTCATACAGTTTCCTTTATATTAAAAATCCGCCGGTCTGTCATATCTCCTCATGGAAACAGAGTTCACAATACCAAGCATAGCCATAAACGTTATCAGAGATGAGCCTCCGTAGCTCACCAGTGGCATAGGAAGCCCCACTACAGGCATTAAACCTATCACCATGGCAGCATTAGCAAAAAACTGAAAAAAAAGAAAGCCAAAAACAGCTATACAAATAATCTTTGCTGTAGGTTCCTTAGAATATGTGGAAATATAAACTATACGAACCAAAAGACCAAAAAACATGACAATAATAAATACCGCACCTAAAAAACCAAATTCTTCACCAATTACAGAAAAAATAAAATCAGTGTGCTTCTCCGGCAAAAACTTCAAATGTGATTGAGTCCCATGAAGGAATCCTTTCCCGGTTAAACCACCGGAGCCCACAGCAATCTTAGACTGAATAACATGGTATCCAGAACCAAAAGGATCAGATTCAGGGTTCAGAAAAGAAATCACCCTAGACTTCTGATAGTCATGCATATTAGCCCATATTACAGGAATGCTAAGCAGAATAGCCATTGATATAATAGTAAAAGTATACCTGTTTATCCCTCTGTAAAGAAGCACAATCCCCCATACCACCAGGAATATAACAGCAGTACCCAAATCAGGCTGCAGAAAAATGAGAACCACAGGGATTAAAGCAGGCACAAGTTTTTTAAAAATTTCATAAAAAGATAAATTGTACATGTTAATATCTTTAAAAACTCGCCCAAGAACAATTACCCATATAACTTTAAAAAATTCAGAAGGCTGAATGCTTATACTTCCAATATCAATCCATCTCCTTGCTCCCATATTAATATCGCCAAACATCAAAACATAGACCAAAGAAAGAACGCCAAAAACATACAAGGTTAAAGAAACAGAAATAAGCCTTTTATAGCTGATTGCAGAGAATAGTAGAAAAACTGCCCCCCCTGCAAGACACCAAATTATCTGTTTGGTGTAATATGAACTGTAAGTGTGCATTTCCACATTATAGGATGCACTGTAAATAGCTATTAATCCAGAAAGCAGAAGAATAATAACCAAAGCAAAAAGGATATAATCAAAATTTTTAATATGTCTTTTATCTATAAGAAACATAACCCATTTTCACCATTTTATTAATCACTGCACCAGCCGCTGAAGCTGCACTACGGCCTCCGGAACCTCCATGTTCTATCATGGAGACAATAACATACCTGGGATTTTCCACTGGAAAGACTCCGCCAAACCATGCATGATCCTGAAAACGCTCCGGCACTTTATCATCTTCATACTTCTCATACTTTTTCAAACTCACAACCTGGGCTGTTCCTGTTTTACCGCCTATATGTATATCATTCACCCTTGCCCTGTAGGCAGTTCCCCTTTCACCGTAAACTGCTTCAAAAGTAGCTTCTAACAAAATTTTTCTTGTGGACTCATCAATAGGCACTTTACCAATTAGTTCCACCTTCTTAGGTTGGAAATTATCTTTTGAGCCAATTCCTTTAACAACACTAGGCTTATAGATGTTTCCTCCGTTAAAAATGCCACTTAACATAACAGCCACCTGCAAAGGGGTCACATTGATATAACCTTGCCCAATAGAAGTAATAATTGTTTCTCCCGGATACCATGGCTGGGAATACGCTCGCTTCTTCCAGTTTCTATCAGGAAATAATCCCCCTTTTTCATTTGGTAGATCTATACCTGTTTTCCTACCCAAGTAAAAATTTTTGGCATATTCACTAATAACATCAATACCCAGTTTCAAACCCACATTATAGTAGTATATATCGCATGATTCCACAATAGAACGTTTTAAATCCACATCACCATGTCCATAACTCTTCCAGCAACTGTATTCATAAGATCCGTATCTAAAAATACCATCACATCTAAACGTATCATCTTTGTCAACTTTACCCTCCTCAAGAGCAGCCGT
>JASMTO010000082.1:0-6870 GCA_041694215.1 bacterium | reverse complement strand
TGAAGATGGCATATCACAATGACTTTGAGGGGGTAAAAAGTATTTTGCAATTAATGGATGAAAAAGGGTTGTTGGCGGATCGGGAAAGAGTTATATTTATTTTCAAATATATAGTATATACACAGGAAGTAGACAAGGAATCGTTTATAGATTTACTAAAGGAATATGATGAGGGAGGTGACATAATGCCTGTTGCAGATTTACTTATAAAAGAAGGCGAGCAGAGAGGTATTCAGATAGGCGTGTTGAAGGGCGAAATTAAAAGGCTTCAGGAGACTCTTATCAAGCTTATAAGCAAGAAATACGGTATCACCGATGCTGAGAAAGACTTCATAAAGTCAGTCACTGATCTAGACAAACTGGATAAGGCCACTGAAGCTATTTTGTCTGAGGATAATAAAGGAAAGTTGTTAGACTTACTGAAATAAATCCGAGACTCCCCCCCCACTTACACTTCGTAAGTGCAGGTGAAAATACGAATTGTTGCAAAATAATGGTTGCAGGTATTATTAATGTTTTGGACTCACCACTAAGACTCGATTTATTAATATTACCGGCATGAAAACAAATGGAGGTAAACCATGACACAACTTCTCGAGAAAGCCTTTGAAGAGGCATCAAAATTGTCGGAATTTGAACAAAATTCCCTGGCTCGGTGGTTGATTGATGAGATTATATCCCTTAAAAAATGGGAAAAAGCATTTGCCGAATCTGAGGATTTGTTAAATAGGCTTGCCAATGAATCGCTTGCAGAACATTCAGAAGGCAAGACAAAGCCATTGGATATTAATGATCTATAATATCACATACCACAGAGCGGTTCCGCAAGCTCTTTGGAGAATTACCGAAAGAAGTACAAAAGCAGGCGAGAGGAGCATACATTCAATTCAAAAAAGACCCCTATCACCCTGGGTTACACTTCAAACGAATCCATTCAAAGCGTCCGATTTATTCGATTCGTATTTCAAGAGATTATCGTGCATTGGGGATACAGCAGGATGGTGAAGTAATCTGGTTCTGGATTGGGTCACATTTGGATTATGACAACATGTTGTAGCAACCGTCCGCCTTCTTCTCTTTTCTCATAATTTTTTATAATACAATTTTTAGATAATTTAATATGAAAAATTTATTTAATCAGATGAATTATTATGTTTAAATACCCTGACTAAAATACGGATTAATTCGGTTAACGACAAACTAATATGAGACCTTTCCTCAATAAGTTTTAGAGTCACCCTGAACTTGTTTCAGGGTCTCATAACTCACTGGTATAATTAAGTGCTGAAATAAATGGTTGACTCTGTCAAATTTAGCAACATTGTTGCTGCTACAGCATGACTAAATAAACTTTTGCAAAGGTCTCCTACGTTTTTTTATGTTATGGTGGTTGCCACAAAGGTTGTTAAGGATGTATAAATTTAAAAAGGTTAGGGACAGAGGACTTCAAAGGTCTTAAGCTTAAAAGCTTCTCAATATTGTCTATGCCTTGTGCTAAGGCCGCCCAAGCAGATACAATCTCTGCTTAAGCGGCTATTTTTAAGATATTTTTGGACAAACTTATTGACGAACAGTTTTTAAGGAATAATTTTTGAGCCAAGCACATCAAGAAATTTTGCAAGCCATTGCGGATGTGCTGGCCATGCGGGAGCTGTAACAAGCTTGCCATCAACATAAGCTTTGTCAACGGGGATATCCTGATATGTACCACTGGCAATTCTCACCTCAGGTGCCACCGCCGGATAGGCAGAACAACTTTTGCCTTTAAGTACGTCTGCAGCTGCTAACACCTGTGCACCATGACATACTGATGCTATCGGTTTGTTTGCATTTGCAAAATGTTTAACTATTTCAAGCACTCTTTGGTTTAAACGGATATATTCAGGAGCTCTACCGCCTGGGATTACAAGGGCATCATAGTCTTCAGGTTTAATCTCATCAAAAGTAGCATTCAGTGTAAAATTATGCCCACGTTTTTCGCTGTAGGTTTGATCACCTTCAAAATCGTGTATGGCAGTCCTTACTATATCGCCAGCTTTTTTATCAGGGCAAACAGCATGTACAGTATGACCCACCATCGCTAACGCTTGGAAAGGGACCATAACCTCATAATCTTCTACATAATCACCCACAAGAAAAAGAATCTTCTTTGCTGCCATGAAAACCTCCTTGTTGAATGTATTGATAAACATATAGTTAGGAATATATAAAGTTATGAAATTATATCAAGCCTATTTGCTTCTGGCATCACCCCATTTTTTGCAGGCTTATGCCACGAGTAAACTTTTTTTCCTTTTTATTACAGGAATACCGTCAATAATTTTTCTTTCTCTATATCTTTCTAAATAATACGGTATTTTCATATAATACACCATATCCGACTTATATTTTTTACCTCTAAATTCAAAAAGCTTATTATTATAAGACAATAACATATTCCTGATACCGTCCGATATCCTGTAATGCATAAATTTGCACACTGTCTCATTCTTTGTGTTATATTTCTCTCGTCTCGACATCCTCTCAAGTTCCCCCGCCAACAATCGGTCTGACTCTATCCGGGATAATAAATTCCAACAAAAAGAAACAATACCAAGCATTGTCTTTATAGAATCAAATTTTCTCACGAGGCATCTCTCTATGCCTAACTGCTGCTTCATGAATCTGAAGCTTTCTTCTATTTTCCATCTTTTGAAATAACTCTTCACCCGGAAAAAAGCTTCCTTACTCTTTTTTATGTGACCCTCACAAAGAAGGTAAACATAATTATCCTTTTCTGCCCCCTTGGCACTTATTACCGTCATAGGATGACCCTTATAATAACATTTCGCATAACCATAAGAAAAACTATGCTTTTTGTAACGTTTATTTATTACAGATTTGCACAATTTAGAAACCAGTACGTTATTGCCCCTGTAAGTTACATGACGGTTTCCAACGCTTCTTATTATAAAACTCAGATCCTTTTCATAAAGGTATTCCAGTATAACTCCAGCATCATACCCCCTGTCCATTACAAAGATACCCTTATTCTTAAACTTTTTCTCTACCGCATCCAATAATGTTATTGTCTCATTATTGGCACTTTTGAAACCTGAAATCCCGTAATATTGTAACTATGGCTCCAAAGGTATGCTTAATTTGCTTAGTATCTCTTTTTGCTGTTTAGTAGCTTCAGTATAGATTTTGCCATATTTCCCGGAATATGTTATTTCCGACAACGTCTCCATCTCCAGTAGAATATCTATTGCAGAATATTTTTTATCAAGCCCACTCCTTTTCATCATGTTGCGCAACTCACTCAAATAAATTAACGATATAAACTGTACAAATATCCTGCTTTCCATTACAGGCGCACTGTGTACACGAAGGCGTTTCATATCAAGTCTGTTTTTCAAGTCATCAAAGCACTTCTCAACAGAATCCTTGTTCCTGTATACTTGCAGAGCCTCATTGGAATCTTTTATGCTATTACTAAAAAGAACATAATAACCCGAGTATTTCTTGCGGTATTTCTGTACCACCTCATTATTAAAACTAACCTTACGCCCCCTGACAGGGGTATCCTTGATAATAAAGAAAGTATCGTAAGCATCCTGACGTTCTTTAACCAGACTCCCGCGCTTTTTTAGGGGCGCCAAAAGCCCCGAATTGGAATAACTGACCTGATTCCCAGCAAGCTCGGAACAGAAAGGTTTGCGATTAAATTATACAAACCTTTTGAAGGGATTACGATTATTTTACGCCTGAACTGTTCTTCTGTCAAAGTTACAATAAATTCCCCACCCTAATATGTTAACAACCTTTGGAAATTTTTGTCCCTTGATTCTGCGGTAATTATTTTTATGTTTGAATTAATACTCTAAGAATTTTATAAAATGGTTTATTTTACAGAAACATTGTCTCAATTTGACCTGGAATAATACTCACTAAAAAGGTGTAAGTCTTTAATTTTACTGCATAGTTAATCATAATCGTTATTTGCATAGTATATCTATGCAAAAATAATAATAATTTAACTTGACTATGGTTAAAAGAAAACCTATCTTGCATAATATAACTATGCAAAAGAGAGGAATAGATAACTAGTATGACTGAAAAACATTTAAACAAATTGGTGCCTGAAGGTACGGTTGTAACCAACGAATACCTCCTGGAAAACGGCGTAAAAAGGTCTGTGAAAGATTACTATTTAAGATCTGGTAAACTGGAAAGTGTCTATAGAGGAGTGTATAGAAAACCGGGACCTAAACTTAAATGGGAAAACATAGTATATTCTTTGTGTATGATGGGCTATGCTGTTCATGTTGGCGGTTTGAGTGCACTTAATAAGCATGGCTTTTCACATTATATAAAATTTTCAAATGAAGATTCAGTATTCTTATATCGGGATGATGATAAAAAACTACCAAGCTGGGTAGATAAAATAGTTTTGAAAAATGATGTAAGTATCAAAATAATGTCAAAAAAACCTTTTCCTACTAATTTTCGTGAAGGTATAATCTATATTCCTTTTGGTTTATGGGACTGGAATATTCCATATTCTTCAGCGGAAAGGGCATTGTTAGAATTTCTTAACAAAACAAGTGATAAAGCTGATTTTGAAGTAGCAAATGAACTATTTGAAGGTGCAGTTAATTTAAAACCAAAATTAGTTCAAACTTTGATTGAAAATTGCTTATTTGTAAAGCCTAAAAGGCTTTTTCTATGGTTTGCTAAGAAACATAATCTTCAATGGTTTTACGAATTAGAAATCGACAAAATAAACTTAGGTAAGGGGAAGTTGCATATACTATCAGGTGGAGTTTTTGATAATGAATATAAAATAACAGTTCCAAAGGATATGGATTTTGGACAGGTCAAACCCTTATTTTAAACAAGTAGAGCTACTTGTAAAAATATTGCCAATAATAGGAGAAATATCGGTTTTTGCTCTGAAGGGTGGAACTGCGATTAATTTGTTTTACCAAAATTTGCCCAGGTTATCCGTGGATATAGATCTGGTTTATGTTCCTATTAAAGAAAGAAACCAGAGTTTAAGTGAAATATCAGAGCAGTTAAAAATTATTTCACAACGTATACAGCAAATAATTCGTGGAGCAAAAGTAACCCACAGTTACTTAAGCAAGAGTAATTACTTAACAAAAATTGTCATTTTTCATGAAAATAGCAATGTCAAAATAGAGGTATCTCCAGTTTTAAGAGGGACAGTGCATCCAACCTCAATACGGAAAGTGTCAGATTCAACTGAAGATATTTTTGGTTTTGCCAGAGCAAATATAGTATCTTTTTATGATTTATATGCAGGTAAAATGGTAGCGGCACTGGATAGACAGCATCCTCGTGATTTATTTGATATTAAATATCTTTTGAAAAATGGAATCAGTGAAAAACTAAAGAAGACTTTTGTTGTATATTTAATTTCACATAATCGTAGCATAAGAGAGATTTTATATCCTAACTTTATTGATATTGAAGAAATATTTTTCAAACATTTTTTAGGCATGACAATCGATAAAGTTAGCTTAGACGAGCTTATCAATACAAGGGATACGTTAGTAGAAGCAATACACAGAAATCTAAATGATGAGGACAAAATATTTATATTAAATTTCAAAAAAGGTGAACCTAACTGGTCTTATTTTTCTGTAGATCATGTATCCAAACTGCCCGCTATAAAGTGGAAACAATACAATCTTAATAAAATGGGCATAAAGGAAAGAAACAAGGTTATAGATTCTTTAGAAAAAGATTTTACAAATAAATAATGTTTTTTCAGTATAGTGGGTTTGATATATATCGCTTGTCTGAATTGTTGGTACTTACACTTAGTAAATGTAAGTACCTGCGCTAATATCTATTTCGAAATTTCAGACGAATACTTTATTTATTGGCGGTATATTTTGAATAATAAATACAATTTGACGACGGGAGTTGTTGCTATTGTGTGTTTTATTATTGAGTGTAAACTTTTATAGGGGGTACTTTGATTTTAGATGAATTTATTCAAAAATATGATTTTCCTGGATCGGTAGTTCTGCTGGAAGGCAAAAGAGAGGTAGCTGATGCTGATAAGTTGAAGCTTGTAGATTTGGGAAAATTGTTGACTGAGAAAACAAGACATATGATTTTCAGAAGTGGAAACGCTGACGGGGCGGATAATTATTTTTCACAAGGTGTGGCAGAAATGGATGCTGAGAGGCTGGAAGTAATAATTCCATACACAGGGCACAGAAAGAAAACTAACATTGCCAATAAAACATATGATTTGGATAGTATAGACTTAAAAAATGAGAAAGACGTTATTGAGCAGTCTATTAAGAATAAAAAGCTGAAAAATCTTATATCAAAATATGTTTCAGGCGTAAGAAACCGCAACACAATAAAAGCCGCATACATTATCCGGGGTACTGTAAAAGTAATCGGCACTTCCATCATTTCCAAAGCCAGCTTCGCAATATTTTATGATGATTTGGATAAACCAAAAACCGGCGGCACCGGCCATACAATGTTAGTTTGTGAACAAAATAATATACCTGTAATAAATCAGATAACATGGTTTGAGTGGTTGAAATAAATTTGTGAGGAATTTAAATGCATATTTTTAAGATAGAAGAGGGCAGTTTAAGATTTTTCGATAACACTAAAAACATAAAGGACTCCGGATTTTCATCTTTGGGAAAAATTGTTCCTTCAATGTCAAAAAATTCAGTAGATGGTATTGATGTTACAGTTATATATGAATTGTCAGGCTATAGTTTCGATGAGTTCATTAACATTGTCAGGCGGAGTGATTTTGCAATTAAAAATGAAGCTTATCAAAGTTTTTTATTGGATTCAGCTAAATTAGTTTCTAAGGCTTTGGATGAT
>JASMTO010000081.1:0-5272 GCA_041694215.1 bacterium | reverse complement strand
TGAGGTACACATCGTTTTCCTGGTTTTGCAGTGCCTCGTCATAGCGAGTAGCGGCGATAATGCAGCCGCCGTTAAAAGCGTTGCTTATAGATCGAGTAATATAATATGCGTCCCCGCCTATAAAGTATGACCACTCTTCATTTAGTGTTGTATCAAGCTTGTGTATTGCAATATGATTGTTTAAATTAGGGAAAGGGTTAGCAACTGCATTCTTAGTTCCTGCAAAAAAAATTTTACTTTGAGAATTTATTGTTATGGATTTATTAGTTCCTACATAATTAAACATCCCAATAGACCCAAAGGATTGAAAATATCTCAAGTTCATAGTTGTGTCTAAAATTTGGATCCCCATAAACCGGGTGTTTTCGTACTGGGGATCATAATAACTTCCTGCGTAAATAAGGTTTAGGCTATCAAGCCATTGAATATCATTCATGTGATAAAGATCGTGTTCAAATTCATTATACAAATTAATAAGTTCCATTTCTTGGTTAATCTCCCACACTCTTGACCAGTCTCTATCGATCATATCCCCTGACATCAAAAAGTTATCATTATGAATATTCTTAACAAAATCATTCATATATCCATTATGTAGCTCCCAATCACTTTCTGCCAATGTGTTATCGTTAGGGTTAAACTTCAATAGTAATTGATTTGGAGAAGAGAAACCAATTCTATACTGCATTGCAATATAGTAGATAAAATTCTTTCTTACAGTTATTGTTTTATCAATAGTTCTTGCTTGTGGAATTAAATAGCTCATTTCATGTTGAATATTAAATTGTTCATCAAAAATAAAAAGCCATAACCAAGTTGTGCTATCGTGTTTCAAGAAGCCTGTTCCCAAATATTCATTACTTTGATATGTCTTTGATAAATAGGTAATCATGACACTAGTATCTGATTTTATAATATTCTTTTCTTGGAGGATATCTCCTTCATCAGACAATTCATATAGCTTGGAAAATGTAATTGAATTGTATTGATTTGGTTTTGCATTCGCTCCAAGGATGTATGTATTGTTCGTGCTATTTAATAAATTAGTGGGTCTGTCGTCAAATGGTGTGATAAGTTTTTTCTCGAAGATAACCTGAGCAGCGCCAGGTGAATATATGTTGATAATCACCATAATAAAAATGAACTTCAGTATGTAATTTCTCATAATAATTATTTAGAATTAACCAATAGGAGTACGACGTACTCCTATTGGTATGTTGAAAAAGATTTTAATATAAATAAACAATTCTATAGTATGATAGTCTACTGCTCCTTCGAACGGAATCATACTTTAAATACAATTGTTAACGGTTTTAATCATTAACAGGTGGAAGGCTCTGATTTAAATCTCCATATTTTACTGTACCTCGGTGTAAAAACTGAGTTTCATAATTTATCGTCAAATGATCTCCAATTAGGTCGAGGCTTATAAAGTTCTTACCGTCTGGACGTTCTCCCGGAGGGTTGTCATTTTCAGTGTTATAAATAACAGTTTCTGTCCCATTTAGATAGAAATTCATTTTTGTGGGATTAAGACACATTTCACAATTTGGCAACCACGTAACATTATTGAATAGTAAATAATCATAGTGATTATCAAGTTCGTCGTCGTCAGGATTTGGATAATCTTCTGCGTGTAGCTCCTTAGTTTCAACATTGGTATAATAATATTTACCTGCTGGCACTGCTTTTCTTTGATGAACTTTTAATTCAATCTCCTCAGCAGCGTCAGAGTCCGATTCGACATTAGCTGAATCACCTTGATCATAACAATATCCTAGTCCCTTTCCGTACATCCAATAATCCCACTCTTCGAAGGGTGAACCCGGATATACCGGTCCGCTGCTAACAGTAGTGGTTGTTTTTAGCGTTACCGTGGAAGACTTGTTTAGGTTTTCAGCCACTTTTACGTCCATCGCTATAATAAAGCTGGCATCCGCATTATTATAAAACTCCAATACGGCCTCTTCAATAGCATCATAGGCGCCAGCAAGATCAGTTAATTCCACCTGGTCATTCTCCACCGGAATTTCCACAAAACAGGAATCTACAGTGGTTTTGTGAATCGCTGATCCGGCATCGCCATAAGAAAAGTTTAACCCGGCTTCGGTATTCCAAACGGCATCATCCACCGTAAGTGTTTCTCCACTTTTATTTGGGTTTTCAATTTTGCTTAAAAAGGTTGTTATCTTTTTTGCAAGTTGCTGGTCTTTGTTCAAATCGAAGCTGTTTTCCATTTCCGTGTTGCTTTGTTTGTCGCAAGCAGAAAATAAGAATGCAAAACCAGCCAATAATATTGTGTATTTAAAAATGTTTTTCATAGAAAATAAAATTAAGTGATTAATAAATTGTAAAATTTCATAGGAATCCGTTGTGCAACTTCGGCTCTTAAGGAGGGAAAAGCAACAAAATCAGCCCTTGCAGGAGATCTTGTTTTTTCTTTCTTTCTTTCTTTCTTTCTTTCTTATAATCATCTAACTACTGATTTGGTTACAGGGTCGTTTGGGGCCCTTTGATGTTCAAAAGTAAATTGAATATTTGGTATTCGCAAGAAAAAAAAGGAGAAAGTATAAAAAGGAATCAAATTGAAAACCTCATTTGATATAATAACGTCAATAGCCAAAAACGAACCCTGTCGGTTCCGAACCTCATAACTTCATTTTATTGAGATCTCCAATCGTATCCTTCATATCAGTGATTGTTTAATGAGGTAATAAGGTATTGATAGTTATGGCGTTTGATGTGCTACTGAGGTTGTTAAGAAGAATAAGGTCTTGACGGCAAACAAAACTGGAAAAGTCTCTCATTAGATGGGCATTATTTTTCCCCGAAATTTTACCCCGTGAAACCTCTTCCTGTTTCACCGGGGCAAAACCCGAAACTCGGAATCCGTAACCCGAAATTTATTCATTCAATCTACTACTATCTACTACCTACTATTCTTCCCCTGCGATCTGAGCCAGCGTGGCCAACTGCCAACTGCTTTTTGCCAACTATACCAACCTCACTGCTTCACCCATTTACCAGAGTCAAGGATTTCCCCGTCTTTTATGATGCGGTAGAAATAAATACCGCTACTCAACGCTGATGTATGTATGCGACGCTGGTTTTCTTTACTCAGTACCAACTGGCCGGTATTGTTGTAGAGCTGAACAACAAAGTGTTTTTCTCTGATATCGAGATTGAGCACGTTGTTGCCCGGGTTGGGATAAAGAACTACTTCATTGTCGTTTGGTTCATCATCAATGCCTGTGTCGAGGCCATCCGGTCCCATGGCAATAAGATACACATCGTTTTCCTGATTTTGCAGTGTCTCGTCATAACGCGTGGCAGCGATAATGCAGCCACCGTCGGATGTCGTATTTATGGAACGCGTTAAATAATAGGCATCACCTCCAATTAAATACGACCATTCCACGTTCAGAGTGGTATCCATTTTATGGATGGCAATATGATTATCGTATGCGGGAAATGGGTTTGTGATTACACCCTGGGTCCCGGCAAAATAAATAGTATTGTCACCGTAAGTTGCTATGGATTCATTTGAGCCTGCATAATTCCACAATCCTATCTCACCAAACGACCTGAAGTGCTCAGCATTCAAATTTGAATCCAGAATTTGTATCCCCATAAACCGCGTTAATTCATAATCAGGGTCATAATGACTGCCAGAATGTATGAGTTTATTATTATACGTCCAGTTTAAATCAAACTGATGGTAAATGTCATTTTCGAGGTCATTATACTGCGAAACAAGTTCCATTTCTTGATTCACCGTCCATATTGTAGTAATGGATCTGTTCAATAGTCTTCCACCTATCAGAAAACCACTATTGAATTTATTCTTTTCAAAATCAAACAAAGCTCCTTCCAACTCCCAATCACTAATTGTAATTTCATTATCGGCGGGGCAATAGGATAACATCTTTGTATAGGAATAATCATATGGGAGCTTAATGATTTCGTAGGCTATATAATATTTGAATTGCAGTTTTCTTATATAAGTTCTAAATATTGCTCTGGCATTAGCAATTTGAACTTTATGTTCATTCAAAATAGTCAAATCTGAATCAAATTCAAAAAACCATAAATACGTTTTGTCGGGTGTTTTAAGACTACCAACAGCAATGAAATTATTTGAAGAAAAAGAACGGGATATATAATTTACTGCAACGTTTGTATCTTCTTTGATTATATTCTTTTTATTAGTTATTACCCCAATGGAATCAATTGAATATAAAGTAGCAAACTGCTCCGTATTATTGTTGACCGAATATGAAATTACAGAAAAAATGTGTCTATTGTCAGTGGTTGTTATAAGATTGGAAGGATATTCCGAATATTCATCAGTGCCAATCTTTTTCTCGTATATTACTTGTGAAAAACTTTGTTGCTGAACCAAATTTATCAAGAGAAATAGAAAAAACAGTAACTTTTTCATTTTTTACTAAATTGTGAATTAATAATTAGGCTGTCCAAAAAACTTACAATTGTTAATAAGTATTTTTGGACAGCCTGAATAATTTCTTACAGGTAAATATTTTTAATATTCATCAGGGTCAGGTATACTATGGGGAATACCATACGTAGCCCAACCAACATGTAAAATCTTGTCTAAACCCAGGTGGTTATCGTAGTCACCCCATAATTCACAACTAATAAACATTTTGTTTGGTGGTGCGGCTCCTGGAGGAGTATCACTAGCTGTATTATAAATTACTGTTTCAGTTCCGACCAAGTAGAAGTTCATTTCTTCAGGACTTAAGCATTGATGGAAATTTGGATAACCTTCATAATTATAAAACATAAGTTTATCAAAGTAATTATCCTGAGGAGTTGGATCATTAGGATTGGGATTGGGATTGGTCCCAATATAGACATCGAATATATCCGTAAAGTAATGTTTCCCACCAGGGATTGCTTTTCGTTGATGAATTTTAAACTGAATCTCTTTTGCTGCATCGGAATCCGAATCAACATTTACAGAGTCGCCATAACAATAACCAGAATTAAAACCACCGTCCCAGTACCAATAATCCCATGATTCGAATGGGGAACCCGGATATACCGGTCCGCTGCTAACAGTAGTGGTTGTTTTTAGCGTTACCGTTGAAGACTTGTTCAGGTTTTCTGCCACTTTCACGTCCATGGCTATAATGAAACTGGCATCCGCATTATTATAAAACTCCAATACGGCCTCTTCAATAGCATCATAGGCGCCAGCAAGATCAGTTAATTCCACCTGGTCATTCTCCACCGGAATTTCCACAAA
>JASMTO010000080.1:0-8476 GCA_041694215.1 bacterium | reverse complement strand
CATAGGAAACTACATATTGCCCTCGAAATTAGGGGAATACATAAAAGAATATCCTGAAACAACTGTTTCACTTTCAGTAAAGAATACCGATGAAGTCGTGAATGAAATTCTGAATTTTCAGGCTGATATTGGATTTATAGAGGGTCCGTGCACAAATAATCAAATAGATATAAAGTTCTTTGCAAAGGACAACTTGTTTGTTTTCTGTGCACCAAGCAGCACTTTGGCTAATGAAAAAAATGTTACGGTTGAGAAGCTTATGGGTTACCGGTGGATATTGAGAGAGAAGGGGTCGGGTACGAGGGAGGTTGTTGAAAAGACTTTAAGCGATAATTCTGTACGCCTGAATATTTATATGGAACTTGGACATAGTGAAGCTATTAAGAATGCTGTTTTAGCTGATATAGGCATTAGCTGTTTATCTGAGGTTGTGCTGGAAAATTATATAGCTTCAGGTCTGCTTAAAGTTGTGAATACTAAACTTAACCCGATCGTCAGGAATTTATATATTATTATGCATAAGGATAAATATCTTTCTGACTCACTTAAGCATTTTCTGAATTTTATTCAGCATGCTTAAAATTAGATTTGAGTAATTGAACAAAAGGGCAGAATTTGCCAGAGGCTTGACAAGGTTGCCAAAAGGGGATGTTAGTATCACATGATTTGTAATTCTTTGATAAGTTTTTGACCGGTTTCTTCAAGGTTTTGGCGATTTTTTATATTATGAATACTGTGTTCTAACTCAGCAACAGGAAGTTTATGAAACAGATTATAAAGATCTTTTAGAATTTTATCTTGTTGTTCTTGAAACGTTTTGTCGGAAATGTTTCTGAATATTTTGTTAATTATACAGCCATGCACATGCATCCTGTAAACCAGCAGCGTCGTATAAATATCTTTTGTCCTGTTGTATACGACTCTTTCCGGATTTGTTACAATGATAAATGCGGCATTCTTCTTGATATATTTTGAAATATACTCGGACAATTCTGCCCATTCATCGATAATTTGTGAAATACTTTTCCTGCCCGATCTGAATTTTGTGAGTTTATCCAGGCTGTCGTAGATTTTGGTTCCTGATTTCAGATGTTTTTTTAAAAGGGAAGGCATGTTTAAAAGGTTTAATGTTTCTCCTG
This sequence comes from bacterium, assembly GCA_041694215.1. Lineage (GTDB taxonomy): Bacteria > Chrysiogenota > Deferribacteres > Deferribacterales > Flexistipitaceae > Flexistipes. The sequence goes on along the minus strand of JASMTO010000080.1, from coordinate 7,337 downwards.
CAGGTGCTGAGTCCCAAATGATTTTGTCGTAATGTTCGTTTTCAGACAATTCCACAATAAAATCTAGCATTGTTTCTTCCTTTAGGGAAGGGGCTGAGCTGATATATTCCAAAAGACTGTTTTCAGATTCCTTCTCTAAATTTTCAATATCAACCAGGCGAGAAAGTATCTGATGAAAATCTGAGCCGAATTTGTTTGTCCACCTTTCAGTAATTGCTTTATGATCTATTTCCATGGCAGTAAGATAATCGCCTACTTTAGTAAATTCAGGACCTATATTTTTCTCCATTACATCACCAATTGCTGGTGAAAAATCTGTGGATAGCAACAGTGTTTTCTGTCCTTTGTTTGCCAGTGCAAGGGCTATAGCGGAGGCACTGGTGGTTTTCCCCACGCCACCTTTTCCGCAGATTAGAAATAATTTTGCCATAATTTACACTCCTAATAACTACCTCCAACTACTTTACCCTGTTAAATACTGCCGCAGGCAGTCAGGCGTAGCCGAATTTAACAGGGCTCTAACTACCCAAACTACCTCCAATACCTCTAACTACTTCTAAAAAAGCAACTTTTCCGATGTGCCAATATAATTTAACCGATGCCTCCATAAATAATATTCAACACGAGTACAGCAAATGCGACCAATACAAAGATATATTTGCCGTACGGCTCAAACCATTTACCAAAGCGTATGTTGGAGTTTTTATTAATTTCGTCCCTTGCCTTATCTGCACCAAAAACCCAAAAGAATACCACAGCAGAGACAAGAGCACCGAAGGGGAGAACGTAAATGGTTGTTATGTCAGCCCATGTACCGAATTTTGTCATATCAACATCTAGTGGCAAACCCACAAGAAAAGCTACAATACTTAACAACAGCACAGTGTTCCCTCGGGAGAATCGTGTTTTATCCATAAAGCCTTCTACGGCAGGCTCAAGCATACTTACTGAAGATGAGAATCCGGCAAATACCACTGAAAGAAAAAACAAAATACCAAAGATATAACCTCCGGGCATCTTGGCAAAAACGGTCGGTATACTTACAAAAAGAAGTCCAGGTCCGGCTGCCGGATCCAGACCAAATGCAAACACTGCAGGAATGATGGCCAGCGCAGCCAGCATTGATGCTGTAAAATTAAACAAAACGGTTTGTATTGAAGCAGTAGGTATATCTGTATCATCCCGGGCATAACTTCCGTAAACGAGCATTGTTGCCCCACCCAGGCTTAATGTAAAAAATGCCTGCCCGAGAGCCATAATCCAAGTCTTGGCTTCAGCAAGTTTAGACCATTCCGGTAAAAATATATACTTTAGTCCTTCTGTTGAACCTTCAAGGGTGACCGATCTGAATACCAAAATAATCAGAATGCCAAACAACACTGGCATCATTATTTTGTTTGCTTTTTCAATACCACGTTGGACACCGAAAAATACGATTAACATTGTTCCGATAACTGCAGCCGCATGCCATCCTATTGTGTTAGCAGTACCGGTAAATGTACCGAAATATTCCGGAATATTTATTACATTGAATGCTCCTGTAAATGATAAAAATAAATATTTTAAAAGCCAGCCTATTACTATAGCGTAAAATATATAAATAGAAAAGACAGCCGCTACCGGGATAAAACCAAGAGCTGCCCCGATTTTGCCGGTTCCTTTTTTCTTTTCTTCAAACACATTTTCAAACGCGCCTATCGCTCCTTTTGACTGGCTTCTGCCGAATGCCCACTCTTCCATTAGTCCGACGCTGGCAATACCGAAAACAAACAGCAGATAAGGAATTAAAAAAGCAGCACCACCATATTCACCAACACGCCATGAAAAAAGCCATATATTCCCCAGACCAACTGCTGATCCCACACTGACCAGCACAAAACCCATTTTTCCTGTCCATTTCTCTCTTTTCATATAAGCTCCTTTTATCAATTATTTAAATAAAAAACGCAGTTGGAAATACTGTTCAGCGTCCAATGTTTGTTCTGTTATATATTAGTAATGGTAAGAGTATTCAAGTTTGTAAGTCAAATAATTTATACAACTCTTACTACCCCTATAAACTCTTCCAACTTCCGAAAAATTAATGCATTATAAAAAGGTTTAGTTACAAATATTGTATATGATTGTTATGAAATAATTTGTCAACTGTCTATTATAAAATTTTATGTATGAGATTTGTGTTTTAAACGTTACAAACGGCACCACACAGGCAAATTTATGACACCTTTCTCTGCTAAATATACTATCATTTCCTGCTCGATTCTTATGTGATTATATCCGGCCATTATTGCGGCAATGTCTTTCAAATCATCAGGATAAAACGATTGTGCTTCATATTTTTTTTCGGCATAAACAGGGGTGTGTATATTCTTTATCGCTTTTTCGATAGTGTTTATATCAGGAAAAAAGGACGTTCCCGCAATATGTGACATTAAAATGTCAGCGATCTGAAGACCAGCAGGATCCACATCACCAAAATGTATAAAATTTTCGAAATCACTACCTCTCAATTGTTTGCTGATTTCACCAATATTTTGAAAACCGGCGGCGTATACAAACATTGCGTTATTCGGGTTTAGTCTGAAAAAGGGGGACAGGTTTTCAAAAATTACAGTATTTTCAACCTCAGCTGATATTAACCCCAGCTTACCAGCGAAACAGGAGAAAAAGCCGTTACTTTTTATTATATCAGTAATGTTTATATTTTCAAAATATATGCTATTGTCACACCGGATGTGGATAATGTTATAATAGCTGCCGGAATCTACTGGTCTGAACTCATTGACAACCGTTTTTAAAAGTGACGATTTCTGAATGGTTTTGGAATCACCGAATATCAATGCAGACAGCTGACGTAGATCGATTCCTTTTGGTTTATTTTTTTCCAGATAAATGTAAAGGTTATAAGCATTTTCCAGACTCTCCAAATTTTTGGGATAGATATTTAATCCGGTGAGCTTTTTATACTTTTCATAAATTTCTCTGCAGTGGTTATTGAAGTAGTTCCGAAGGTAATCAGAATCGTTTACTGTAACTTTATGCCGGTTTTTTCTTATCAGGATATTTGAGTTTATAAAATCATTTAGATGCTTTGAATATGCGCATTCGTTATTTTCAAGAAGTTTTGCTATTAACAGACATCTCTCAAGCATTTTCCCCTTCAAATCTGATATGCGGCATAACAACGCCGTTTTCTGAAGCAATGAGATGATAGTGCATCCCTTTGCTAAAATTGGGTATATTAGGCAAAGCCACAATAAGCTGCAGCCCCCAGTTTTCTGCGATTTCAAATAATGTGTTGATTGAGTCCACATCCAGTCTGTCCGCTTCATCCAGTACTATGGGCAGCATTTTCCCCTTCAGGCTTTCTTCTGAAAATCTTGTAAGCATGCTTAATACAATTACAATATTTGTGCCCAGATTCTCACCGTTGGAGAGCCCTTTATTTCTGCGGTTGCCGGAATTGTCAAACAGATCTATTTCAATATCAAAATAGTTGCGATAATCCAGGACGTCATCTTCATTAACTTGGGAGCGGCTGTAACCGAGACTTCTGCCCAGATCCTTTATAAAAGCATCGAAATCCACATCTTCAGACTCAAGAAGACTCATAATGGAATCCGATTGATGGATATGCTGAAGCTTGTGATAAGCAGGCCGCTCTTCCACTCGTAATTTTATCTGGCGGATTTTACCGAAATGAACATTTTCCAGATCGCTGTTTAATTTGCGCAGCGCTCTTTTTACCCTGAAAATGTTTTCCTCAATCCCTGACTTGAAATTTCCGATTACAGACTTTATTTCATCTTCGATTTGCAGCAGTTGTACATTCAGCTTTTCCAAATCTTCCTGTAGTTTTGTCAGTGACTGAAAGTTTGGGAAAACCTTCACAACCGTTTCATTAAATTTGTCCAGAATATTTGATGTCTTGGGCATGTCTTTGTCGTATTTATGTAAAAATGTTGTCAGCTCCTTTTCAAATATACCTCTGCTTTCATAAAAGGCAGCATCGCTTATATCAAACGATTTGGGGGATAACTCTTCACCAGTAAGCTCAAAGGATACCTTCTTGATTTGGGCAATTTTTTCTTCATATACCTCTATATCGTCTTTTAACCAGGTGATTTCATTCACCAGCCTTTTTTGCTCTGACTGAATATCCCTTCTTTCATCCTTTAAGCGGTCTATCTCTTTAATGAAAGTGTTTTTACGTTCACTCATCCTGCTTTTTTCTTTTCTGAGTGTCTCGATTTCGCTGAAATCTATTTTTCCCAGCAGTATATCCCGTGGATATTCATCTTCTAAGCGCTCTTTTATTGTCATATGTTTATTGTAAATTATCTCTGTTTCTTGAAGCTTATGTTTTTCTTTATTTAGAAGAGAATCCAGTTCGTTTATCTCACTTTTAAGTGCAGAATACTCACTCTCCAGATTTTTTATATGTTTTTTTATTTCCGTTAGTTCTTTTTTAGCTTTTTCGTAATTTTTTTTATAATCAGATCTGCCAAAATAATATTTTAATCTTAAAATCTGCTGAAAATCATTTTTGACTTTGTTAAAAATAAAGCTTTTCTCTTCGATGTATTCTATCTGCTTTTTTAGAGCATCAACTTCATCACTAAGGTTTTTTAGGTGTAGGTATTCAAAAATGTGCTCTAACTCGTAAATATCTTTTAAAATCGTTGAAACAGTTTGTATTCTGCGATTGTTTTTTTCAATAGCAGATTTTGTATCTTTAATAATTTGTCTCAACGCCTCAGCTCTTGCCTTCCTTGATTTTTCACCTATAATCGGATATTTCGGTGCAGGCTCATACCGCTTTATAGAAGGCTCATCTTTCTCATGGATGAGATATCCATCTGTAAGTTTTTCCACAGAAAATTTATCGGTATCCACATCCCCGCTCACAAAAAACAATTTGTCAGCACCCGTTGCATAATCGTAAATCTCTTTGGAATCAGACACTATGGCGGCATATTTCATATCCCCCAGTATGGATTCCAGCTTTTCACTTTCTTCGATAGGGGTGTCATCAAACTTTTTGTATAGAAACTGACCGTTAAAATTCTTCAAAGCTTCCGGCAGTACAATTTTACCTTTGAGAAGCTCGCTTATTTCTTTATTTATATGTTCAACGCTACGTTCCTTTTCCTCTGTATCCTTCTTGAGGTTGTAAAGCTCGGACTCCAGTTTTTTAGCTGCAGTATTCAGATCCTCTTTGGTTTCAAAAGATATGTCACTACTGAGACGGTTTTTTATTGATACAGCTTTGTTGTGAATTTTCAGTTTCTCTGTGAGGCTCTTGTATTCTTTTTTTAAGAACGGCAGACTGTCGATATCTTTAACAATCTGATTCCAGTGATCAAGCATCTTTTCAAAATCTGTGAGAGTAGTGACCCTGTCTTTTGTGTACGAAGTGAAGTTATTCAGATATTTAATAAAGTTGTTGTAATGCTCATAATTTTCAGAGAGCGCCTTTAATTCACCTTCAATTTTTATTTTATCCTTTTCTGCAGAAATCTTAGATTCAGACAATTCTTCAAGGTGCTCTTTTTTCTCAGAAATGTTTTTTTGCATCTTCTGAATGCTGTCTTCCAGCTCTTTTAATCGATTTTTATTTTCTGATGTAGTTTCAAGTAATGCTGTATACTCTTCAAAAGCGGCATAGCTTCTTTCAAAATCAGAAATATTCTGCAGCAATTTTTCCAGTTGTTCTTCCGTATCCTGCAGGCTGTATGTTTTTTCTTCAATGTCTGTATTAATTTTTTCAAGTGTTCTGTTGTAGCTTTCAACTGTTTCTTCATTTTTCTGCAGCTTTGATTTCATGCTTTCAAGTCTGGATATGCTTTTATTGAGCTGGTCGCTGTAGTATTTTATGCAATTATCGTGGTATAGATTTACCGCTTCCTCGAGGGCATACACTTCATCCCTGATGGCCTTTATCCGTTCAATTTTTCTTACCACTTCGCTGCGCTGCCTGATACTTTTGGTTAACGACTGAATAAGTTTTTTCGGGCTGGAATCGGTGGAGGAGAGCACATCCTTAATCATTTTTTTACCCTGGCGGAGTATGCCGGTGGAGATTGACCTGTAAAGTGTGGAAAATTCGGAGATTTTTGATGAAATGTTGATCGCCAGTACTCCCCGGTTATACAAATATTGGTGATATTCGGTGACTGTCTGGAAATTTTGGAATTCAAGCTCGGGGTATTTGCTTAACAAGTGTTTGTTGAGCTGAGCAAGATTTTCAATAAGCCGGTTGCCTTCAAAAAAGTCATCAGGGGTTACTATCACATTTTCCAGCGCAATCGGTTTGATATCAACTTTTGTATCAGGATTTTTTATAAGCCTGATACCGAAAGAGAGCCCTTTGCTACTTTCTGCAGCTCTGCCAGCATAATACTGCTGAAAACTGTTAATATTGAAAAATATATAGCCTGCCGATCCCAGCATATAATCGCCGAGGCAGCGGTCATCTTTTTGTGTGGTAACATTAAACTTTGTATACTGCTGGTTTGCAATCAGCCCTGTTTGGATAGCATCAAGCAAAGTGGTTTTACCCACCCCGTTTTTACCGAAAAGGGATGTAAATGTTTTATCAAAATGGATAATGCATTTCGGATACAGATTAAAACCAACTATCACAAGGGAGTCCAAGTAGATGCTTTCTTTTTCGAGTTTTACTCCCATTCGCCGTTTACCCCTTCCTCGCCATCAAATTCTGTATCCTTAATAAATATATCCAAAACATCTTTTATATCCATTGCCTCTTCAGATTGTTTGTCATAAAGCTCCAAAGCAAGGTCGAAAAATCTTTTGATGCTGCCTTTAATTTCTATGGCGGCGTAATTAATATTTCCTGGTGTCCCTGAAATTATATCTAAAAAATTGTATTTATTTAGCTGCCTGAGGGTCTTGGCGTAATTCTCATTTACCGTTTCAAGGCGCTTATCCGATTCGTAAAAATACTGCATTCTTTTCACAAAAATTTCATACAGATTTTCAAGGGGGAAGATGGAATTTAGCTCTTCAAACAGCTCATCAGCATTAAATGTGGGGTTTTCTGTATTCTGAAAAAATTTGAGGGCAAGATACATCCCCAGAAACGTTTCTGCTTTGCTGAAATACTCAAAAGATGTGTATCTATCCTTTCTGGGAACAGAGAGGTAAAAATTGCTGTCATAGTTTTGCAGCTTGTAGCCTAAAAAATCGTAATATTCTGTTAAAATATTTATATTCTCCTCAATAAAGTTATATTCAGCCGGCATATTGCCTGCAGGAATATTTATCCCATCCAGCAATAAATAATTTACCTTTTTAAATGTAGGATTATGGTC
>JASMTO010000079.1:0-3917 GCA_041694215.1 bacterium | reverse complement strand
TTTACTCCCGAGGATCTTGACTTAATAGAAAAAGAAATGAAAAAACTTGCAGATGAAAAAATTGATATAAGACGAAAGGAAATGTCCAAAGATGAAGCTATAAAACTGTTTCGCGAAATGGGTGAAACGTATAAAATAGAAATTATCTCTGAACTTGAAGAGGAACATGTATCCCTTTATGAACAAGGTGATTTTATAGATTTATGCAGGGGTCCACATCTGGATAATACTTCAAAAATAAAACATTTTAAACTGTTATCTGTGGCTGGTGCTTACTGGCGTGGTGATGAAAACAATAAAATGCTTCAGAGAATTTATGGTACAGCATGGTTTAAAAAAAGTGAGCTTGAAGAATATTTACAGAGACTTGAAGAAGCAAAAAAAAGAGACCATAGAAAATTGGGAAAAGAGCTGGAGTTATTTTCCTCCTTTGATGAAATAGGCTCGGGGCTTATATGCTGGTTGCCAAAAGGGTCAAGGATAAGGCTTGTTGTTGAGAATTTCTGGAGGGAGGAGCATATAAAAAATGACTATGATATTTTATATACCCCCCATATCGGTAAAGCAAATTTGTGGAAAACCTCAGGTCATTTGGATTTTTATTCGGAAAATATGTATTCCCCAATGGACATAGATGGGCAAGAATACTACATCAAGCCAATGAACTGCCCCTTTCATATAATGATGTATAAAACAAAGACACGCTCATACAGGGATTTGCCGTTGAGGTGGGCTGAACTTGGCACAGTTTACCGTTATGAAAGATCAGGAGTTTTGCACGGTCTACTAAGAGTGCGCGGTTTTACACAGGACGATGCTCATATAATCTGCACAAGTGAGCAGATTGAGGATGAAATCAGTGAGGTTCTTGAGTTTTCACTGAATATCTGGAAAGCGTTTGGATTTTCTTCTATAAAAGGGTATATTGCCACTAAGCCTGAAAAAAGTGTTGGTGATGAAACTCTATGGGAGAAAGCTACATCATCTCTAACTAAAGCGATTGAGAAATCTGGAATCGATTTTGAGATGGATGAAGGTGGTGGTGCTTTTTACGGACCTAAGATTGATCTGAAAGTAAAAGATGCAATTGGACGTGAATGGCAAATGACTACGATCCAGTTCGACTTTAACCTACCGGAACGGTTTGATATGACATATGTGGATTCCGATGGTCAGGAGAAAAGGCCTTATATGGTTCACAGAGCTCTGCTCGGCTCTCTTGAGAGGTTCTTTGGGGTTTTAACAGAACATTATGCCGGAGCTTTCCCTTTCTGGATAGCCCCCGCTCAGGTAAAAATTCTTAATATTTCTGATGATCAACTGGGCTATTGCAAAAGCATTGGAAAAGAATTGAAAAAAGAAGGTTTCAGGGTTGAAGTAGACTATAGAAATGAAAAAATCGGGTATAAAATTAGGGAAGCCCAGCTGGAAAAAGTGCCCCATATGTTAATAATAGGTAAAAATGAAGTTGAAAATAATACTGTATCTGTTAGATTAAGAAACGGTGACAATAAAAATAACCTTGATTTTCATGAATATATTGGTGTAATAAGAGAACTTGAAAAAAATAAAAGCACAGATTTGTGGAGGTGATCTATAGCAGCGAAAAAGGCCGAAAAGGAACGGATTAACGAAGAAATAACTGCCAGTGAAGTCAGGCTTATTTTGGAAGATGGTGAGCAAAAAGGGATTGTTAGCATTCAGGAAGCACTGAATATTGCAAACGAGCTTGGTTACGACCTGGTTGAAATTGCGCCGCAGGCAAAACCACCTGTTTGTAAAATAATGGATTATGGTAAATTCAAGTTTGAGAAGGCTAAAAAGGAAAAAGAAGCCAGAAAAAAACAGCGGCAAAATCAGATAGAAGTGAAAGAGATCAAATTTAGACCTAAAATAGAAGAACATGATTACAATACAAAAATGAAACATATAAGAAGATTTTTATCTGAAGGAAATAAAGTAAAGGTTGTGGTCAGATTTAGAGGTCGGGAAATGATTTATAAAGACCACGGACTTGAGCTGCTTGACAGGGTTGTCAAGGAGCTTGGTGATCTCTGTGTTGTTGAAAAAAAACCAGAGATGCAGGGTAAAATGCAGACAATGGTCATAGGACCAGGCAATGACTAATTTAGGAGGTTTTAATGCCTAAACTGAAAAGCCACCGTGGGGCAGCTAAACGTTTTAAAATTACTGCTTCAGGTAAGGTTAAACACAAAAAGCAGGGATTGAGGCACATCCTCACCTCAAAGACCGCTAAGAGAAAGCGCAATTTACGCCACCCTGGCATCCTGGAAGGGCAAGATGCGCAAAATATGAAAAAACTTATACCGTATAAGTAATTGAAGGAGGATAATTGTGCCAAGAGCTAAAGGCGGTTTTAAAACCAGGCAGAGAAGAAAGAAGTGGCTTAAGTTAGCCAAGGGTTTCAGGGGTGTGAACAATAGTGTTTACAAAAAGGCCCGTGAAGTGGGTGAACGATCCCTAGCCCATGCTTACAGAGGACGTAAACAGAGAAAAAGGGATTTCAGGAGACTGTGGATTGTGAGGATTAATGCTGCGGCAAGGCAGCACGGTCTTAGTTACAGCAGATTTATGTCATTGTTGAAGCAGAATAACATTGAAATTGACAGGAAAGCTCTTTCAGAGCTTGCTGTAAATTATCCACAGGAGTTCGAGAAGCTTGTGAAACAGGTTTCCACTTAACAATTTCTGATTTTTCAGGGGGTGCTGTTTGCACCCCATTTTTTGTATTGAGAGCTTTAATGTGTTTTTTTAACAATATTTATTTTTTCTACAATGTTTTGTTATTTCCGGTTAAGCGTTCCTATAACTGTGTTTAAGTGTCAGTTGAGGTGAAAAATGGATTTTGATTTAAAGGATATTAACGGTTTTGCTGAAGAAATCAGTCATTCTGAAAATCTGGATGAGCTGTATGCTGTAAAGGTTAAGTATATGGGTAAAAAGGGACTGATATCTTCACTGAATAAAAAGATGAAGGATTTCCCTTCAGAAAAAAGGGCGGATTTTGGGAAGAAAATAAATGAGATTCGCAATGAATTTGAAGCACTTTATCAGAAAAAGGAAAAAATACTGAAAGAAGAGCAGAAAAATGCTCAGCTTAAATCAGAGTCTATAGATGTTACATTACCTGGTTTCCCTTTTATCTCCGGTTCAATACATCCTATCACAAGAGTATATGATGAAATTATGGATGTATTTGTAAGTATGGGTTTTGAAGTGGCCACTGGCCCGGAGGCGGAGACAGATTACTACAATTTTGAAGCTCTTAACATTCCAAAGGAGCATCCTGCCAGAGATATGCAGGATACATTTTATATTTCTGAAGATTTGTTGTTGAGAACCCATACGTCACCGGTTCAGGTTCGTACAATGGAAAAACAGAACCCTCCTGTAAAAGTCATAGCACCTGGCAAAGTTTATCGGTGTGACAGCGATGTTACCCACACCCCCATGTTTCACCAGGTGGAAGGTCTTTTGGTGGACAAGGATGTGACATTTGGTGATTTAAAAGGGACATTGACGTTGTTTGTTAAAAGGATGTTCGGTGATAAGGTGCCTGTGAGATTTAGACCAAGTTTTTTCCCATTCACTGAGCCTAGTGCTGAAGTGGATATGGGGTGCGTAATTTGTGACGGGGCAGGCTGTAGGGTATGTAGTAATACCGGTTGGCTTGAGATTTTAGGATGCGGTATGGTGGATCCTGAAGTATTCAAATATGTTGGATATGATTCGGAGAAATACAGTGGATACGCTTTTGGGATGGGGATAGAGCGTATAGCCATGCTAAAGTACGGCATTGATGATTTGCGTTTGTTTTTTGAAAATAATCTGAAGTTTTTAAAACAGTTTTAGAGGTTATACATGAAAGTAAGTATAAGTTGGTTAAATGAGTTTGT
>JASMTO010000078.1:0-2702 GCA_041694215.1 bacterium | reverse complement strand
AATATATCTGAGAAACCTTTATTTCATACACAAGGAAAAGGAAAGGAAGCTGTACGAATATGATTAGTAACAGAAGTATAGTCTTTTTTTTGCTTTTATATTTTTTTATTCTTTTGATACCTACTTACAATCTCCCTTTATTTGAAACGACTGAAGCCCGTTATTCTGAAGTGGCAAGGGAAATGATTGCGACCGGTAATTATCTGGAGCCTCAGTTTGAGGGTGTAAAGCATTTTCATAAACCTCCATTTGCTTACTGGATGATGGCTGCAGGTATGAAAATTTTCGGTGCAAACGGTTTTGGTATCAGGTTTTTTGGAGTTATTGCAGCAGTCTTTTCGGTGTTCTTTCTGTATAAAACCGCCGGATTGTTTTTTAAGGAAAAGCAAGACTGGTTTCTAAATTCACTGGTTTTGGCATCCTCTCTACTTTTTCTTGTCATATCCAGAATTGCATCCACAGATATTTATCTGACCTTTTTTACTATTGCGGCTCAGTATTTTCTGTTTAAACAGATATTTTATGAGAAATCTGTTTTTAATGTTTCAGCTTATGGGATTCTGCTGGGGCTCGGATTTATTACAAAGGGGCCTATAATATTTTTGTTTACTATTTTGCCGTATTTGGCAGGAAAAATATTTTTTAAATCCCACCGACAAAATTTCTCATTAAAAGATATAGCATATACACTTTTGCTGTTTTTAGCAGTATCGCTTCCCTGGTATATAGCTGTGATTGTGAAAAACCCTGATCTGTTGTACTATTTCCTCAAGGTCCAGACGGTTGACAGGGTTGCCACAAACAGGTTTGGCAGAGACCAGGAATTTTATTTCTTTTTTATAATATTTCTTGTCTCTTTTTTCCCTCATGTTGTGTATTTTATCAAATCGCTTATAAATTTTAAAAAAATGGACAGTTTTTTAAAACCGCTATTTTTGTATATTTTGGTTCCATTTATTGTGTTTCAGATTTCAGTGAGTAAATTGGCTACATATATTCTCCCTTTTTATGGTACAGCATCGATGATTGCTTATTATGGCTATAAAAACTTTAATTCGAAAATCATAAATAACTCAATAATAGTTATCTCGTTTATCTTGCCCGCAGCACTAGCTTTGTCAGGGTATATCTATGAACCATTGTATAGTTTGCGCTACTTAGTAATTTTGTGCGCTTTAATTCTAGTTATTCTTTTGTTTGCTGTTTTTAAATACGCTTACAGCTACAAAAGCTTTTTGAGAGGTATATCTCTTTTTTATATAGCGCTTACATTCTTGCTTTACTTTTTTGTCCCAAATATCGGACCAGAGATTAATGGCTTTAAACAAATGAGTCAAAAACTTAATAGACTCGATCCCGAACGCAGTGTCCAGACCGTCCTGTTTGACACAAGCAAACCATCTATATCTTTCTACAGAAATAAACTTGCAGTGACAGCTTTGGAAGATGACAGATATCTTGGTTTTCAGAAAACAGATAATTATAAAAAATATTATTTTACAGCAGAAGAACAGATGAAACAATTTGTGAGTACCCATGAAATGTTTTTCTTGGTAACAAAGCCGGAAAAATATCTTGACTTCAAAAAGAAGTATGGAACACAATGCAGCAGGATATTTGAGCAGAGAAAGTATTCAGCTTATCAGTGTGGCAGCAAGGAGTTAAAATGATTGAACTGTTAAGGAAAAGAAGAAGTATCCGTAAATTTCAGGAAAAAAGTATTGATAAGGAAAAAATTGAAATATTGAAAGAGGCGGCTCTCAGGGCGCCTACATCGAGAAACATTATGCCGTGGGAATTTATTTTTATCACAGATAAGGTTAGGTTGAAAAAATTGTCCGAAGCCAAACAGCACGGTTCTGCATTTGTTGCAGGTGCACCTTTAGCTGTTGTTGTCTGTGCTGATACAACCAAATCCGATGTTTGGGTGGAAGACTGCAGTATCGCTTCTATAGTCCTTCAGATGGCTGGTCTTGAAATGGAGCTGGGTAGCTGCTGGGCACAGATCAGGAACCGTAAGCATAATGAAACTGAATCGGCTGAGGAGTATATCCAAAATTTGCTCGGCATTCCTGAACATTTTGCAGTGGAAAGTATAATTGCTTTGGGTTATCCCGATGAAGAAAAAGAGCCTGTGCCGTATTCAGCTTTGCCGCTGGACAAAATTCATACGGAAGAATTTTAATAATTGTATTTGTATATTGGTTTATTATTGCTAAGTATTAAGTGCTAAGTTGACAGGTTCAAGGCTCAAGGGGCAATACCAAAACATGTTGAAATGCTTGAGTGGTATATTAGCGTCAAGTTTCCCCTATTAATACCTTTGAATAACCACTAATAACAATAAATAACTATTTACTTCCACTTTCACTAACGTTGAATCTTAAACTGTTCCATTCTCCAAAACCTAAAACCCAAAACCTATAACCCATATCTTCCCATTCCCGGATTATTCAAAGTACTTTCTATTATAAAACAATAAAAATTTAACAGTAAATTATGATATATATTTATACTTAAAATACAATTGGGTGGTTAAATATGCACTGCAAATCAACACAGAAGTTATAATAAAATATAATTATATTTTTTATTGACTTGAGAGCTAAAAAAAGGGATTATAATAATATGGATAATAAAACTGCCTCCGCATTTAACAAATCTGCCGAAGTAAAAGCCTATATCATAAAAATGATATTTGA
>JASMTO010000077.1:0-3621 GCA_041694215.1 bacterium | reverse complement strand
GTGGGATTTTCAGCAGCATTCACATTTGATATAGAAGTATGGCTGCCTGCTCAGAAATGTTACAGGGAAATTTCCAGTTGCAGCACTTTTACTGATTTTCAATCGAGAAGAGCAGGGATAAGGTATAAGGTCAAAGGGAAAAAAGGTACACAGTATCCTTATACCCTCAATGGCTCCGGTCTAGCAGTGGGCAGGACATTCCTTGCAATTCTTGAAAACTATCAAAATAAGGATGGAAGTATTGAAATTCCGAAAGCACTACAGCCTTATATGAACAATTTGGAGGTAATAAACTGAAATATGTCTCCAGGTCTCTGTGTTATGGGAATGCCTTTAGCAAGTGATTTCGTGAATTCTGATAAAAATGTGTCATCTACTCTTAGGAATTCCGATTTAATTATAGCTGAGGAGAAAAGAGTTGCTCGTAAGGTGTTGGCAAGATGTGGTTGCAGGGACAGGAATTTCTATCTTCTAAACGAGCACTCCACAGATGCGGACAAAAGGGATTTACTTAATTTAGTTAAACAGTCGAAAATGTCTTGCCTCTTTTCTGATCAGGGGACACCGTGTGTGGCTGATCCCGGCTATGATTTTGTTAATATGTGCTATGATGCAGGAGTACATGTGTTTTCTTTGCCCGGTCCTTCCAGCATTACAACAGCGCTGTCGGTAAGCGGTTTTTATGCTGAGAAGTTTTATTTTGCAGGCTTTCCTCCCAGGCAAAAGAATTTGAGAAAAGAATATATGGAAAGCGTGTTTGCTATGCAGGACACCGTGGTAATGTTTGAACGTCCGTATGCTATGAAAAAATTAGCGGACGAATTAAAGGCCTTTAAAAGACGTATCACTGTATGTTATAATTTAGGTATGACCAATGAAAGGATCATTCGGGGATTTATCTGGGATATTTCAGACAAACTGAAAGAAATGCCGAAAGCTCCGTTTGTTGTCGTTTTGGAGGGAGTATATGCTTGATGTCCACACACGTGAAATTTTGTTAGATGCTATTGAATCGGTGAAGCCCACCAATATCTTTGATCAGGTTTCGTGGGATGGTGAGAATCTTTCTGTAAATGGTGACAAATATTTTCTTGGTGACAAAAACAATATATATATTTTAGGCAGTGGTAAAGCTTCTGTTGAAATGGCTAAAAAACTAACGGACATCATGGGTGATAGGATTAGTAGCGGTTTGATTGTATCACATTACTATGAGGATTTGGGAAATAATTTTGATGTGCATAAAGCTTCACATCCGTTGCCGGATAGGTCAAGTTTTGAAGCCGGGCGCAAAATGGTGGATTTTGTATCAAAATGTAAAGAGAATGATTTTATCATATATTTGCTAAGTGGTGGCACATCTGCCCTTCTCGAATACCCTGTGGATGGTCTTGATATTAAGGATATTGTTTCCGTAACGGATATTCTTATGAAAAGTGGTGCAGATATTAAGGAATTAAACAGGGTGCGGAAAAAAATGTCGCGAATTAAAGGTGGAGGCTTATCATCTGCTTTTAAATGTGGTGGTATTGCCCTTGTTTTATCGGATGTAGTGGGTGATGACTTGAATTTTATAGGATCAGCACCGCTGTATGCAACATCCGATATCGATAATGGAATAGCTGATCTATTTGAAAAATATACCCTGAAAGAAAAGATCTCAGGCAGGGTTGCGGACATTTTAACGAAAGCAGAGACTGATTTGAAGAGAAAATCAATAAAACATTATGTTTTAGGCAATAATAACAAAGCATTACAGGGAGCGAAGGAAAAGGCAGTTTCTCTTGGGTATACACCAGTTATCCTGAGCTCGCTGTTTCAGGGGGATGCACACAGTGTTGCAGATTTTTTAATGTCAATATTGTTGCATTATAGCAGATTTGAAACGGGTATAAAAAAGCCTTGTTGTTTTATTGGTGGTGGGGAGACCACAGTTGAGGTTAAAGGTGGCGGAAAAGGGGGCAGGAACCAGGAAATGGTTCTTTATGCACTAACCAGAATGCAAGGAGTAAACAAGGTAGCTTTTGGATGTGTTGGTACTGACGGTATTGATGGTAACAGCGACGCTGCAGGTGCAGTGGCAGTTGTGGATATGTTAAAAAATACAGATATGGCCACATTGAAACATTTTTTAGATAATAATGACTCATATACAATTTTGAACAAACTGGGTGCTGTTATAAAAACGGGAAATACAGGGACAAATGTTTGTGATGTATATGTGGGGCTGGTGAGTTGATATGTCTAAGCTGCTCGTTTATCTGCTTCTTGCAGCGGGAGGGACTTTTGTTTCATTGCAAGCATCTATTAATGCCCGTCTTGCCAAGTATGTGGGATTTGTGGAGAGTGCTTTTGTTTCTTTTACAGTCGGGGCTGCCGCTTTAGGGCTTGTTGTACTTTTTAAAAACGGCAATGGATTGAAGCATATAACTGAGGTTCACCCCTTTTTTTTAACAGGAGGATTACTGGGGGCGTTTTTTGTTTTTATAATTACGTATTCTGTTCACATAACAGGTGTTGCATCTGCTCTTGCTGTGGCAATTGGTGTGCAGCTGTTTGCCGGGTTATTGCTGGACAAATACAATCCTATGGATGTTGTGCGTCTGAATGTTAACTGGTACAATGTGTTGGGGGTTATTCTCATTGTTATGGGTATAATTTTAGTGACCAGAGGAAGATAACGTTGACTGTATGGAAATAATAAATTATATTTATATATAAAATTTTTTGAGGTAAACTAATGGAAAGAGATTGGTTAGAAGAGTATTCAGAAAAACTGAAAGCGCTTGGTCATCCTATTCGACTTAAAATAGTGTTGGGACTGATGGAAAATGAGTGCAATGTTACGAAAATTTGCAACGGTCTCAATGTCCCTCAAGCCACAACCAGCCAGCATTTAAATGTCCTTAAAAGCAAAGGTATAATTGAGGGAAGAAGAGAAGGGACGACTGTGTGCTACAAAGTGGTAGATGAGGGGATTTCAGAAATGATAAAGAAACTTGTGGAAGTCTGCAATGTTGAAATAGACTGCCACTAATCCATGCATAAAGTTAGTTTTGCAGTGTCTTATGAAAAATTATTCTGAAATGTTTAAGTCTCTAGGGGATGAGAATAGATTGCGTATATTTCTTATGCTTGCAGAAAGGCCTATGTGCGTTTGTGAAATTAATGCAATTTTGAACATTGCCCTTTCAACAATATCGGCTCATTTAAAAAATTTAAAATATGCCAGGCTCATTGAAGATTCTAAAGATGGCAGATGGGTTGTCTACAAGCTTGCTGATAACCCTTTTGCCCATGATTTGCTAAATATATTAAAGTTATATTTAAAAGAAAATGAGAAATACAGCGGCGATATTGAAAAAGTTAAAAAAATAGATCGGAAAAACCTTGTTTGCTGAATTGGATAGTTTTCATCCGAAAATGCACTTTCTTATAAACATAGAGGACATCTACACCTCGTAAGTGTAGGTTGCTGGAGTTATCTTTTTTAAATATACTGATTTAGCTGACCCTGTAAAACAGATTGTGTAAGTGCAAGTAATCCTGTAAAAAAATAAAGAAAAGGAGCTTGCACATGAACGAGCAAAAAATCAAAGAGATGGCAGAAGAGCTATCAAA
>JASMTO010000076.1:0-9573 GCA_041694215.1 bacterium | reverse complement strand
TACACCAATATACAGTTGTGCTTATTTAAATGTTGCTACACTGAAACATTTCATTTCTTTCTATAAGCTTCAAAAGTTTTACAAATTTTCGGCTACTCGCTTCCTTTCCCAGACAATTATTGAAAGTTATCAATGTTTTTGCATTTATTTTTTCATACGTCCTCTCAAGTCTGTTTTGCTGCTGTTCCGGCTTTTCCCGATTTCGTTTTTGAAGCCTCTCGCGCAATACCTCTTTAGGCGCAGTAATTTCAACAGTTGTTACATCCCTGAAAATTTGCTCAAATTTTTCCACAACCTGCCTTGATACAGATATTATATTGGTACCTTCTTTTATATCATTTTTTGCTATACCGTATAAATTGGAATGGGCACTCCATTCAGCAAGAAAATATCCGGTTTTTGAAAGTGTTTCAAAACAGTCACGGCTTATATAATAGTTATTTTCTGTTTCATCGGGACTTCTTGTAATGTATCGTTTAACAAAATTACATCTCAAGTGTTTTGACGCACTATTGAGAAGCGTATCTTTACCCGCCCCGCTTTGACCCACTATCAGTATAATTTTTTGCATTATTTTTAACCATTGCCATATTTTCTAATGAAGTATTTGGTGTCTTTAAAATCACCCAGACGTTTTCCGATTACTTCATGCGGCCAGTCCCACCATTTTATTTCCAACATTTTTTCTATAATTTCCTCGTTGAATCGGTATTTAATCACTTTGGCAGGAACTCCTGCAACTACAGAATATGGGGCTACATCTTTTGTAACAACTGAGCAGCTTCCAACCACTGCCCCGTCTCCGACTGATACGCCTCCCATTATCAAACTGTTATGTCCGAGCCATACATCGTTTCCAATGGTAACCTTTTTGTTCCTCCGCCACTCAAAAAATGAGTCATCATCTTCTCCAAAACCATACATATTTTTTCTGTAAAGGAAATGGTGCTGTGACGCCCATTGCATAGGGTGCTGCCCCGGATTAAGTCTGACATAGGATGCAATATTTACAAATTTGGCAATTTTTGAATAAATAATCTGACAGTTCTCACATGTGTAGCTGTAATCACCTATTGATGACTCAGAAATACTGTTATTTTTGCCTATTTCTGTATATTTGCCGATATATGTATCTGTAATACTGGAAGAGCTGTCTATATAAGGCTCCAGAGAAAGTTTTTTCTTATCTGTTTTGTTGAATGATTCATAGTAATACATGATTTAACACCTGTGTATTATTTTTTATTCCGTTGTATATTGGGTTACCGTTTTTAATTGTAAGAACAACATTGGGTGTGTAGGATTCATCTATAACTATTATGTCAGCTTTTTTACCTATTGCTATTTCTCCTCTGTCTTGTAGACCTGATAAATGAGCAGGAGTGGTGCTTACCAGCTGAAACCCCTTTTCGAGAGGGAGGTTAAGGTCTTCTTTAAGTTTGTAAGGTGCCAAAAGCATAGATGAAGGATGATAATCGCTGCAAAGATAATCACATAAGTTTTTGGATATCAATTCTTTTGCAGCGATATTCCCGCTCTGGGACCCTCCCCTTACTACATTTGGGGCGCCCATGCCGGTACTTATGTTTAAACGTTTTGCATACTCTGCCACTTCTACACTCAGTGGAAATTCTGAAAATGTTATACCGAGATTTTTAAGTGTATTTAATTTTTCTTTGCAGTCATCATCATGACTGAGTACCGGAATATTATATGATATTGCAAACTTTACAAGTTCCTCAACAATACCTGTTTTGTCGGATGAAAGTTTTTTTTCTATATACTTATCTATGTCCATCGTATCAAAACTGTATGCCGAAAGATGATATTTTTTCCACGACTCAAGTGTTTTAAACTGGCCTTGTCCGGGGGAATGATCCATAAGTGAGAGCATATTAATTTTATGTTCTCTAATAAGATTTTTCACTGTATTGAGGGAACTTCGGCTTGTAATTTCAAACCTAGCATGAATGTAATTATCAACATTTAAAAACCGTTTGTTGCTGATGTATATTTCATTGATGAGCTCAGCTGATTTATCCGTTCCCCTTCTGCTTCTGGTGAGCTCCTCATCATTGAAACCCACTGCATGAAACATTGTTGTTATTCCTGACAAAGCAAGTTTTTTGTCTAAATTTGTAATTGCCGGTTTTAAAGGAAATCGTGCCCCGGGCCTTGGCTCAATCTCTTTTTCAATTGCATCAGAATGAAGGTCAACAAACCCTGGGACGATTTTCATATTCCCCATGTCTATAGCTGAATCCAGGCTTTTATACGATTCTATTGATGAGATAATATTGCCTGCAACAACAATATCAGCAGGGATAAATTTGCCGCCGGTTAAAACCCGACTACTTCTGATTACTAACTGCATATGCATTGTCCTCTAAATTGTAGATTTTATCGCTTATTTTTTGCATAATTTTCTTGTTATGAAAGATACCGATAATGCTTGTTCCTGAATTTTTTATTTCTGTTAGTTTATTAAGAACCTTTTCAGAATTTTCACTGTCAAGAGCTGATGTTGGCTCATCAAGAAGCAATAGATTTTTGGGTGCTATTATTCCGTGAGCAATATTTACTCTTTGCTGCTCACCGCCGGAGAAGGTTAAAGGTGACAGGTTGAACAGTTTTTCCTTTATTCCGAAATACTCAAGAAGCTCTGCTGCCCTAATCAGTGCTGATTGTTTGAAATCTCCCTTTTCAACAAGAGGCTCTGCTACAAACTCGTGGGCAGTTATTCTTGGTAAAATTTTCAAAAATTGAGATACATATCCTATTTCATGTTTTCTGAGATTCAGTATTTCGCTTTCAGAAGCAGCAGCTATATCTGTTACACCACCATCTTTTTTAAAATAGAGAATTTTTCCGTCTGTTGTTTTATATGTACCGTAAATACATTTTAATACAGATGATTTGCCGGACCCACTCGGACCTTCCAGTGAAATAAACTCCTTTTCTTTCACTTCGAATGAAATATTGTCAAAACCTTCTACGATTATGTCCCCCTTGTTATGAAGAACAAATTGTTTGAAAAGATTGTTAATTTGCAGTCTTGTCATATTAACCTCTTTATAAAATACTGGACACAAGCAGTTGTGAATAAGGATGTTGGGGATCTTCCAAAACCTGATCTGTGAGTCCTTTTTCCACAATTTCACCATTTTTCATCACAACGGTAATGTCCGTCAGGTGTTTTATCACACCAAGGTCGTGAGAAACTATGATCATTGTAAAATTATACTGTTTTTGCAGGTGCCTGATAAGATCAAGAATTTTAGCTTGTACAGAAAGATCAAGACCGGTAGTGGGCTCATCTAATAGAAGAATTTTTGGTTCTGTGGAAAGAGCTTTTGATATCTGGATTCTCTGCTGCTGTCCCCCTGAAAATTTATCAGGATAATCATCGCTCCGGCTTAGAGGCAATTCAGTTTTTTCCATATAATACAGTGACTTATCTCGTATACTTTTATACCTTTTTTCACCTTTCATGATAATTTTTTCAGCTATGTTCCCACCTGCAGAAAAAAGATAATTTAAACCAAGACGGGGATTTTGATATATAATAGACATCAGTGAGTTTCGTATTTGGTTGCGTTCATTGAGATCTGCTTTTAAAATATCTTTCATCGCTCCCGATTTATCTCTGAAATAAGTTGTATACACAGAACCGGTTGTTGGAGAGATATCCCCGTAAATCAACTGAAGGAGAGTGGATTTTCCGCTGCCGGATTCTCCCACAATCCCTAAAACTTCTCCCTCACTTAATTGCAAATCCACAGATTTTACAGCCACTACACTGCCACAAAAGCTGCAGATGGAGTTTTTCTTTTCTGAGCCTGTGTTATCAAGGCATTCAGGACAACCCAGACCGAAAATTTTAGTTAATTTTTCAGTTGATAGTATCATCTAATCCTCTCAGTTTGCTTTCACAGTAATCCGTATCGTTGCAGTAGTAGTGTACATTTTTTTCCTCATCATATATTTCATCAAAAAAAATTCCTTCTGAACCGCACTTTTCACATTTAACACCCTCAAACTTTTCTATACAAAAATCTTTATCCTCGAATTTTATAGGCTTAACTTCAGTATATGGTGGTACAGCATAAATCTTTTTCTCTCTGCCTGCGCTCAGGATTATCAGAGCTTCACAATTATTAAGTTTTGGGGTATCGTATTTGGGTATCGGGCTTGGATCCATTATGTATCTGTTGTTAACTATAACCGGATATCTGCTTCCGATTCTACTGTCTCCAAACTGTGCAGTATCTTCATAAAGTAAAACCCATAGTTTGGAATAATCTTTGTTAGCGTGCATCTCTTTTTGTTTTTCGTAATCCGTTTCGACATTTGTCAAAACTTCCGGGTAAGGAACCTGTAAAACGATAATCTGTCCTTCGTTTAAAGGTTTCTCCGGTATTCTGTGGCGGCTCTGGATGATTGTGGCTTCTTCTGTAGCTGTGGTAGTTCTGTTATTCGTTACTTTGCTGATAAATTTACGAATGTTAACAGCATTGACACTTTCATCAGAACCCTGGTCTATTACTTTTAACACATCGGATTCTTTTATTAGTGTGAGTGTTGCCTGCAGCCCGCCTGTCCCCCATCCACGGGCAATAGGCATTTCCCGTGAGGCAAAAGGCACAAGATAGCCCGGGATTGCGATTGCTTTTAGTATAGCTCTTCTTATCTCTTTTTTTGCATCTTCATCCAAAAAAGCATAATTCATTTATATTTCTCCTTGCTGTATTCCCTTGATTTGTTAAATACCTGCAAATCTGATTGAAAGGTTACATAATGGGGAAGTTTATAATGATTTGTAAATCCGAAGGATTCTATTCCGTCGATATGAAACATAATCATATCAAAGTCATCAGCGATAGATTTTTCGCCGGTGGTATAGGCTTTGTTATAAAGTGATAAGTCCAAAATGGACATAGCGATAGCCTTTGTTTCATTAAATCCGAAACAGAACCCAAATCCAGTAGTTAATTTTATTTCACCACTTTCATCCTTATTAAAAGAGCCGGCGCATTCACAAGCCGTTACCTCTATTTCACCAATTTTTACATCTTCGTTTAGGAAAGGATGTTTAAAATAAACGGGAGCGAATCCTATCCTCAAATCTCCAACGGTGGGGTGTACATCTCCGTATCCACGCATTGAAGTGTAGGCAAAGGCAAGCATCGAGCCTGTTTCCCCTCTGCTCATGACCTGTTGTACTGCACTTCTGGGGTACGGTGGATTGGGAAACTTTCTGGTAATATCCCAGATTTTTTCATCTTTTTGTAATCTTTTCACCAAATTCTTTTCTCTGAGTGGTGTCAGGGCAGATTCCAGGAAGATATCTTTACTGTCGTAATGCTCATATTTATTTTGTCTGTAATTATCATCTATAAGCAGTTTCACAGCATAGTCATCTGACGGTCCAAGAAGCTGACCGCCTTTTATATCTTTAAATGCTGAAGATATTCTTCGTAAAATTCTTATATCTTCAACAGAAATTGTTGGAGCAATACCTACTCTTTGACAGGTACTTCTGTGAGCTCTTATATAAAAGGCAGCATTTAAAAGATCGCCTCCTGATTTTTTAATAGCTTTGGCGCTGAGTTTTTTAGTAAAGAGGCTGCCCTCGCTTAGAACTCTATCGACTGCAAAACGCAGGCTATTGATAATTGCTTCATCACTCAATTTATCATGGCTTTTTATAATTTTACTGTAAAAAACCAGTGAATTTTCAATAGCCTTTTCTCCTCCTTTGACTGCCACATATCCCATATTTAAATCACCTCAATATTTGTTGTTCTGCTTAGAGCCATAATTTCACAGCTATCACTTATGAAAAAAACTTCCACACCCATAGGTAAGACACTGTTTTTTTCTGTTAATGTAGCTATAAAGTCATTATTTACCGGCAGAGAAGTTTGGCAATGATTTTTAATGCCTGGCCCACTCAGTTCGATATCCATACCTTCGAAAGAGTCGCACTTATAAAAGATTGAGGCTGAAAAATCAGGCTCTTTAAAAGTTCCTTTTTTGGCATATTTTAGTGCGTTTTTATCTATATAATCATAAAAAATATAGTCAGCTTCGCTTACAGGAGCATATTTTGTATTGGTAACCGTATTTATGAAAGAAAAGTCTTCTTCTCCTTCATAGTAATAACTAACTTCAGAGAAAAGCAGAGATGACGCAATACCCAATAAACATGATCCGGAAACCGGAATTATGCATTCTTTCGAGCCTGGTCTGGAAAGTGCGTTTACCATTGCCCTGAAGTTTTCACGGTTAATTTTATTAAAGCTGTAATCCGTCATAACACACCTACATCAATTCAAAATTTACTTTTGTGGCATTGGTCATCTGATTGTTTTCATTACGGGATTCACAGATGTTAGTATCTGCAGCGGAAAACAGACGTTTTATTGTGTCAATATATAACCCCGAAGCAAAACATCCATCTATCACCGCTATCATCATTGAAAGTTCGGGGTTGTCATCCATTACCATCGCCCAACCTTTACTGCCGCTAACTTCAACCGTAGTGGTCGTTACAAGAACCTCTCCTGCATAAAATTCTCCTTCACTTATAGGATCTTTGACAGGTAATAAAAGGGTCTGAGTGTTAGGCTCCTGCATCACTTTAATATTTTGTTCGGCTTTGATTTTTTCATAAACATCTTTCAAATCAGTAATTTCTGAGTTCTGTAAAACAAAATTTAAATCTCTTCTATCCATATAACATCCTTTTTTTTATTTAAGCATAAAGTGCGTCTGCACTTTCCACACCGTAAAGATTTATTAAGTCATTTCTTGAAATATTTTCCGGACTTCCGTCATAGATGATTTCACCATCCTTTAAGGCAACTATTCTTTTGCACCTTGTTCTGGCAACCTCAAACTGATGAAGAGAAACGATAATAGTAGTGTTGTCTGTTCTATTGATATTGACCAAATGGTTCATAACCCTGTCTGAAGATGCCGGATCAAGGGAAGCTATAGGCTCATCAGCAAGAATTATTTTTGATTCCTGAGCGAGTACCCGGGCTATAGCACCCCGCTGCTGTTGTCCCCCGGACAGTGTGGATGCCCTTTGAAAAGCATAATCTATCATATCTACACGCTCTAAAGCTGCCAAAGCTTTCATTTTGTCTTCTTTTGGGAAAAAGCCGAGGGTGCCTCTCCATGACGGAATCTTTCCAAGTCTGCCCATTAAAACATTTGTCAATAATTTTAAACGACCTACAAGGTTAAACTGCTGAAAGATAACACCTATATATTGATGTGAGTGGCGACAGCTTGTGGTTTTTTTGCCATTTTTTTGTGTGATATGTCTTAGGATTTCAATCTTTCCGCTGCTTGAAGAATCAATCACTTCAAAACCGCCTAATATACGTAGTAAGGTTGATTTGCCTGAACCGGATGGACCTATCAACCCCACTATTTCCCCTTCTTCAATATCTAAATTTATATTTTTTAAAACCAATTTTCCCTTTTTAAATGATTTATTAATATCTGTTACTTTGATTATGCTCACATGATACTCCTGTTTACTTTATATATTAAATAAGCTTTTTTCTTAACTGGCATGAAATCATATCTGTTATTGAAACCGTGACTACCACCACGATAATTATAGCGGCAGCTTCTGAGTATTTAAATGCCCTGAAAGATTCATAAAAAGTAAACCCTATGCCTCCTGCGCCAACGATTCCCAATACGGTGGCTGAACGAATATTTGTTTCGAGCCTATATAAGGAAAAACTCGACCAGAGGGGCATTACCTGAGGTATTACGCCGTAAATAATTTCATGAATATATCCTGCGCCTGTTGATCTTATCCCTTCTACAGGACGCATATCTACAGCTTCGACGGATTCGGAAAAGAGTTTGCTTATTATGCCGGTATTATGAACAAAAACCGCCATTGTTCCGGCAAAAGGTCCGAGACCCACTGCTGCCACAAAAAGGATTGCGAAAACCAGTTCGTTTATTGCTCTTGTAGCATCCATTAGTCTTCTGATAGGCTGAACAATCCATTTGGGAGCTATATTGTTTGATGATAACAAGGCAAAAGGGATGCCGAATACAATTGACAAAAAAGTACCCCATGTTGCAATTGTAATTGTTTCAAACATTTTTATCACATAAAGTTTCAAGTCACCAAAATTTGGTTTAAGGAAATCAGAAAGATAATCAGCCATATTTGCTGCATCTGTGAATATCATAGGCCATCTGTAAATTTCTGCAGGGAAATAGGAAATACCTAATATTGCGATAATTACAAAAATATATGTGGCCTTTGAGAAAATTTCTGGCCATTTTACCCGCAGGTGATTTGATGCGTTTACAGAAAGACCGAGTCGATCAGTATTCTCCATATTTAACCTCTTGTGTTACAGGATAAAAAACCGCTGTTATTTACTAACAGCGGCAAGTGAAAAGCAGGGGGTTAATAACCGCCTTTACCATATATTTTGCTTAACTTTTCAAGTCTTTTAATTTCTGCTTCCGCTTCCTTTAACGCATTTTTGTCATTATTGTTCTCAGCTTTAAGTTTTTTCTTGAATGCCTCTATTTTACGAACATCCAGAAGCTGAGCATTGGATGATGCCAGGAAAGGTCCCCAGCCATCTGCCATTTCCGCGAGTACTTGTCTTTCCCTATCTATCTTATCTATACTTCCGTAACGGCCGTATTGTATAAAAAAGTACACTATTTTTTCCTTCACTTTTTCAGGAAGATCTTTTCTCCATACTATTGGTTCTGAAGGTATAATCGGCGAAGTCCATATAACTTTTATGTTTTTGGCTAATTTCGGTCTTTGTTGAGAAAATCGATATAGATTTTCATTATTGTTTGTGGCCACATGGACTTTCTCGGTTGCCACAGCTGCAGCATTTCCACCGTGGTTGGAGCTTGTTACCCTCTTGAAGCATTCCTCGGGGGTGATACCGTTTTTTGCCCAAACATAGTAGCCCGGGATTGCAAAACCTGAAGTGGAGTTGGGATCCCCGTTACTGAAAGTCAGCGTTTTATCACATTCAAGAACATCTTCAAGGCTGTCAATACCTGAGCCTTTGTAGGTGATAAGGTGGGAGTAGTACCCACGGGTACCGTCATCTTTTATGGTCTGGGCAAAAACCTCTCCACCGGCTCTGTCAACTGCTTCAATTGCCGCTTTATTGCCGTACCAGGCGATATCCACCTTATTAAAGCGCATCGCTTCTATAATACCCGCATAATCAGAAGCGAAAAATGGCTTTACTTGAATTCCCAAAAAATCTTCCATGTCTTCAAGGAAAGGTTTGAAACTTTTTTCCAGTGCAGTTGTTGATTCAGTCGGTATAATTCCGAAATTAATCTGCTCAGGCATTTTTCCGTGGGACTCAGCATATACGGAACTGATGCCTAATATTAAAATTGCAATCGTTACTAATAATTTTCTGAACATTTCTCACCTCTTTGCTTTTTATTGTAATATAACAATAGGAATGTAATGTTAGATAAATGTTGTCTCTATGTAATATCTCTGTAAATTTAGTTTCCTGTGTTTGCTGTATGCAGAAATCT
>JASMTO010000075.1:0-54192 GCA_041694215.1 bacterium | reverse complement strand
TTACTGAAAGAAAACAATTAGAAGAATTATTTCATGAGCTTGGCAAAACGTTTATCAAGCCTTCAGATAGTATAAGTATAGCTTTGGAGGAAAAAGGTGTGTCAGTAAAGGGTTCATTAAGCCTTCATCAGCTATTGAAGCGACCTGAAGTACAGTTTAGCGATATTGAATGTCTTCTTAATAAAACGTATCCTGAAAATATTAGTAAACTTGCAGAGACGACTATTAGGTATGAGGGTTATATTAAAAAGCAGGAAAGCGATGTAAAACGATACAACAGGATTGAAAATGTGAAGATACCTGCTAATATTGACTATACCAGTATTAAAGGGTTGAGGAGAGAATATATAGAGAAGCTGGAAATGATTCGCCCCTCCACACTTGGTCAGGCCAGTAGAATTCAGGGGATGACACCTGCGGCCCTTTCTTTACTGCATATTTATATTGAAAAAATGAGGAACTAGGTTAATGCCTCAAGATTTATTTGAGATGCCTATAAATTTGAAAGAAAAATTTCATGTAATATATAAACTACATCAGGAGTCAGTACATAACCTAACCAGTATAACAGATGAAAATGAATTTTATTTAAAACATGTCGTAGACAGTATTTATATTTTTAAAATAAGGGATATAAACTTTAAAACAGCACTGGATGTAGGAAGTGGAGGTGGATTCCCGGGCATTGCTTTAGGTTTGATTTATCCAGAACGTAAAATCTATCTTGTGGAAAGTATCGCTAAAAAGTGCAATTTTTTGGAAGCACTAGTTAAGTCTTTAGGCCTTACCAATATTCATATAATAAATGCTAGGGTTGAAAATTTGCAAAATCCTAAATGTGATTTAATAACATCCAGGGGGGTTACTAAAGTAAAAAATTTAATAAAGTGGACTGAAAATGTTTCACGTGAAGCAACAATTATGCTACTGTATAAAGGTGAAAATATACATGATGAGTTGAAACAGGCTAGTAAACTATTGAAGAAAAAGCATATGGAGTATGAAAATGTCAGAATTGAAAAACCGATTAAAAGAACTTATACTTTTATATATAGGACTTAGTATAACTATATCGTGCTCCTACAGCCAGTACCAACAGAATGTAGCAGAACCTCTTAATATTTCAAAAAAATATTACATCACAAAAAATGCAGAAAAAAAAGATGAAGCTAAATTAAAGGAGATTATAGCAAAGACATCAAATTTGAATCAAAAAAGTGATGCAGGTGTACTTTTAGGTGGTTACTACTACAAAATAAATAAAACAGAAAAAAGTGAAAAATATTTAAATAAATATCTTAAATACACACAAGGGGATGTAAAAGCTGCAGGGTCACTGTGGTTGGCGTCAATCTTAAAGGCGAAAGGAAATGATCAGTACATAAAAATTGTAAAAGGGTTAGCTGGGGACGAAAGTTTAATAAAATTTTTGATTAATAAAAGCTGTGAGAAAGGGGAACGTTTCTGTCTAAGTAAGATGCCTATAATGGAAACCAATGTGGATAGGGAAAAAAAAGGAACTAACATTATTAAAAAAAAGGTACATAAACCTATCCAAGAAACAGCCAGGAAAGAACAAGTAAAACCGGTTGACATTACGGTTATTAATGGAAATTATGATAATGAAGCGTTTAAAGGAATAATTTTAGCAGCCAGTACTGATAATAAAACAGAAATCAATGTACATGTAGCAGAAAACACAGGATATACTATAAATGTGAGAGATCAGAAGGTGCTACTAAAAGAGAACATGATTGATTTTAAAATAAATTATAAACCAGCGATTGACAAAATATCAGAAATAATAAGTCAAGATATGTGTGATAACATCATTGTTGGTGTTAATGATAAATTTGTGGATGAAGGTAACTATGCAAAAGCGTTGCTTGTAGCAAAAAGTAGTAATGTTCAGCTGGAAAATTTTGAAACTGAAGCATTTAAATCCTTAAGATACAAGTTAGAGAATAAAGCAGATGCAACACAATGTTTTGTTGGTATAGGAACGGAAGAACAAATGATCGAATTTGTCCCGTTAGTAAGATATATTTCCCCAAATCCTGAGTTAAGCAAAATCTATATCATAACAGACATTTATACAGGTAAATATGAACATAAAGATTTTGTTAATTATTTTAAAAATGTTGAAATTCTAACATTTATAAGTCCTGTTAACAACGAAGGTAGTAGAGAGTTTCTACATAAATTCCAAGGTATTTACTCAAAAACTCCAGGTAGCAAAGCATTTATCGGCTACGATATGGTGAAGTATTTACAGGAAACAGTTCGGGGAAAAGATGTTAACTATGTTAGCTCCATTGAAAGTGTTGAAAATAGCCGAATAACAAGAAAAATCTATTGCCTTACAATAGGTAATAATTTTAAGGTCAAAGATTTACCTCTAAATGATTACGCTGATCAAAAAAAGTATAGAGGCTTTTAAAAAGATTCAAAAGCCTCATGTCATAATTTACAATTATTTAACCATTTTTAAATTATAATCTAGTGAGCCTAATCCAATTTTTTCAGCGTGTTTAAGCTGAGTAAGAGGATCTATCTCTTTGTATATTCTACTAAAAGGATCTAAACCGCCTGCAGAATTCTTAGCCACCAAATCAAATGAAGCCTTATCAATAGACACGGGATCAGTGGATGCCATAAAGCCGATATCTGGACATACAGCCTTATCGTTAGCAGGGAAACAATCACATGTGGGAGCAACATCGGTTATAATATTGATATAAAATATCTTTCCAGGAAATAATGAATGGACAGCATTCGCATATTCTGCCATTTTTTTCTGAGTATTATCAGAGCCTTCATTCCAGTCAATTTCAATGGCACCCTCTGGGCAAACAGCAATACATCTGGTGCAGCCTGTACATTTATCAGTGATCTTTGCCTTAGGATCAAATATTATGGCATCTGATGCGCAATTCGCAGCACATAAACCACAAGAAGTACATTTCTCTTGGTTTACAATCGGTTTAGAAGTAGAGTGCATTATCAGTTTGCCTTGTCTGCTGGCGCAACCCATAGAAAGGTTTTTAATTGCTCCGCCAAAACCGGTTAATTCATGACCCTTAAAATGAGAAACAACCACCATTGCATCGGCATGATAAATATCAGCAGCTATTTTTGCTACATCCAAAAGTTCTCCTTGTATGCTAACATCCACAGAATTCTCCCCACGAAGACCATCAGCAATTACCACAGGTACCTGGAGAGTCGAATAATTGAAGCCATTTAGAGTGGCATTGTGTAGATGGTCCACCGTATTAGTCCTCATACCAACATACAGCGTGTTAGTATCAACAAGAAAAGGGTTAAGCTTTAATTTTTTTAATTCATCAATTACGGGGCGTAAATAGATAGGTTTTATAAAGGCTGTATTACCAAACTCTCCAAAATGAGTTTTCACGGCAACTAATTGTTTACTTTCAAAGTTTAAATTCTTTGAACACTTATTGAATAAACGTTTAATTTTATTTAAAGGCGACTGCAAACCTTTATTCTCCACAGTAGAATAAAAAACTTCTGATGACATAATGCTTCTCCTTATGTTAATATTAAATCACTATACTATAAAATAGGGGTGAAATCAATGAAAGTAAAAGCATTATTTGAACAGAGAGCGAGTGTGAGACAGTATAAAAATGAAAAAGTACCAAAGGAAGTAATACTAGACTTAGCAGACGCGGCAAAACTCGCCCCAAGTGCAGTGAATCTACAACCATGGAAAATTTACATTGTAGAAAAAAAAAGCGTTAGAGAAAAAATCAATAAGGCGTATCCTAAAGAGTGGTTTAGAAAAGCACCGGAGGTAGCAATATTTTGTGGGCTTAAAAATGAAAATTGGGTGAGAAATGATGGACGGAGTTACTTAATGTGTGATGTCACAATTTTAGCTGATTATTTTGTGTTAGCAGCTACTGAGGCAGGACTTGGGACATGTTATATAGCCGCATTTGATGAAAATATCGTTAAAGATGCACTTGGCCTAAAACAAGAGGAGCCTATTTTAATAGTAACCTTTGGATACCCCGATGAAAATACCAATAAAAAAGAAAAAAAACGAAAACGTGTCGATGAAATAATACAGTGGGTGTAAAATTTATTGCATTAAATAACGTTTTTTGTTAGTAAATATATTTCAAAACAGGAAGTTGACAAATAATAAAAATATGGGTAAATTAAAACTATATTTTAATAGAAGAGGAATAATAATATGAAAAGAGAAAAATCAGAGTACGCTGTTCAGGCAGTAAATAACGCTATTGATATTTTAGGGCTGCTTGGAGATACAGAAGGGGAACTCAGTATGAGTGAGATCGGTGCAAAACTGAGTCTGACCAGGAGCAACGTTAACAAATTGCTGGCAACACTGGAAGGGTTTGGATACGTTGAATATAATAGGTACACAGGGAATTTTAGGTTAGGTGTTAAAACATTCCAGATTTCGCAAGCATATATCAATAAGCTAAATCTTATAGAAATATCGGTGCAGATACTTACAATGGTTAAGGAAAAGCTGAATGAATCTGTTTACATAAGTGTCCTGAGGGACGGTAACGTCGTTTACTTAAATATGGTGGAATCAGATCATGCAGTACGAGTTTTACCCAGAATTGGTAATTTTGGGCCGGCATATGCTACAGCAACTGGGAAAGCGCAGCTTGCATACAAGCCGCAACATGAAATTGAAAAATTATACAAAGATGGGTTGAGAAAGGTTACGGAAAACACTATTGATAATTTAAAAGATTTAGAAGCAGAGTTGGAAAAAGTTAGAGAACAAGGCTACGCTATAGATAACGAAGAGTATGAAATTGATGTCAGATGTGTTGGAGCGCCGGTATTTAATTTTATGAATGATATTATAGGTGGTATAAGCATTAGTGCACCTGTTGAGCGACTGAGTGAGGAACGTATAAAGAAGGAAGTAGCTCCCGTCGTTGTAGATGCGGCCAAAATTTTGTCCAGGAAATTTGGTAGCCATATAAAATAACTTTTTTGTTTGAAGCGGCTAGTTTGTTAAAATGCGCATTATGTCATTATAAAAAGCGAAAAACATAAGTGCCAGCAAAAGTGCCAAACCAACCATTTGGGAAACTTCTCGGGTTTTTAGACTCACTGGTTTACCTTTTACTGCCTCCACCAGGTAAAAAAACAAATGCCCGCCATCTAATATAGGAATCGGCAACAAATTTAGTATAGCTAAATTTATGCTGATAACAGCCATAAACATCAATAAACTATTTAAACCTGCTGCAGCCGTCTCCTTGGCCATCTGAAAAATTAAAATTGGACCACCTATATTGTCAGCCGGGACTATCCGCTGGAAAATCTTAACAATACCCACAACTGTTAACTTAGTTATTTCATATGTCTTGTTTATACCTAAAATAACCGCCTGTATAGGGTTATACTTAATGGTTATAATACTGTTAGCAGGAGCGATACCGATAAGTCCCACAGAAACTTTTTCACCAAAAATGTTCTGTGCTTCTGTTATCGTTGGTTTTACAGTAAGTTGTAATGGCTTACCATTACGGAGTATGTCAAGGGTTACTGGCTCTGTATTATTATTTCTGATATATTCACTTATCTGTGACCAATATTGAATTCTATTACCATCAATGGCTACAATTCTGTCACCTTCTTTTATCCCAGCACTGTATGCTGGCATATCTGGCTGAACACTACCCACCACAGGCTCAAGCTTGGGTGTACCCATTACATTAACAATACTAAACAGTAAAAAAGCTAGTATGAAGTTAAACAATGGACCTGCAAAAACAATAAAAAATCGCTGAGCTAAAGGTTTATGTGAAAAGGATCTAAGTTTTTTATCTTCATCTTCTATTATTTCTTCAGGGTTTTCTCCAAACATTTTTACATATCCACCTAACGGAATAGCTGAAATAGTATATTCTGTCTCCTTAGCTTTCCATGAGAAAAGGCTGGGACCAAACCCAATGGAAAATTTTTCAACATATACCCCAAACATTTTAGCAAAAAGAAAATGTCCTAATTCATGAAAAAAAATAAGTAATCCGAAAACAACAATAGCAGCTATAATAGACATTTCACCTTCTCAAATTATTTATAATATTTTTTGCCTCAGATCTGGCATTTTCATCAAGTGCAATGATTTCATCAATGCTCATGATATCTTTAGGGTCAAAAAGTTCTAATACTTTATCTATTACTGTATAAATGTCAATAAAATCAATATCACCATTTAAAAAAGACTCAACAGCAATTTCATTTGAGGCGTTTATTGCGATCATGAGGCTGTTTTTGTTTGCTTTTAATACATCAAGAGCTAATTTAAAACATTTGTACTTGGCTGTATCCGGCTTGAAAAATGTCAAGCCGTTGAGTAAATCGGGAGTAAGAGCTTTAGCACCCCAATCGAGCCTTTCAGGGTAACTTAGTGCATAAGATATAGGTATTCGCATATCAGGCAAGCCCAATTGAGCCAACGTACTTCCGTCAATATAAGAAACCATAGAGTGAACAATACATTGTGGGTGTATATAAACGTCAAGTTTATCACTAGGCAAGCCAAATAAAAATTTAGCCTCAATAAGCTCAAAACCTTTATTCATCATAGTTGCAGAGTCAACAGTAATTTTATTGCCCATACGCCAGCTGGGATGTTTAAGGGTTTCGTTTATGCTAACTAAATCCATAGAATCTAAAGGTCTAAACCTAAAAGGACCGCCACTAGCTGTTAAGATAACCTTTTGGACGAAATTGTCTCCCTTCTTCTTGTCTAAGCACTGATAAATTGCAGAATGCTCGCTATCAACCGGAATTATACTGGAACCAGATTTATGTGCTGTATCTATCATCAAAGAGCCAGCAGTTACAATTGACTCTTTATTAGCCAAGGCAACATCAATACCGGATAACAGGGCTGTATATGTTGGCATTACACCAGCAAAACCAATTGCAGCGGATAAAACAAGATCGATTCGATTTGCTTCATTTTTAATTAAATTGATTAATTCATTTATGCCGTAAAGAACTTTGGTCTTTTTAAATGTGCTATCCAAACGATTGCTACCTGTAATAACGGCATATTCCGGCTCAAAGGTAAAAATTTGTTTTTCTAACAGCAAAATATTATTGTGGCAGGATATAAACAAAATTTTAAATCTATCTTTATATTTCTTTACGATATTTAAAGCCTGAGTTCCGATAGAGCCTGTGGATCCAACTATTCCAATAGTCTTCATAAAGCAATAACCATTGTAATATAAAAGTATAACACAGGTGCAGCAAAAATAATTGAGTCAATCCTGTCAAGCATCCCGCCATGACCAGGGAATAACTTTCCACTGTCTTTGACACCAGCCCGCCTTTTAAACATCGATTCCACTAAGTCACCTACCACTCCAGCAGCAATAGCAAGTACCGATGCAATTATAGCATGACTATCTGTAAATACATGAAAAATACTAGAATAAACATAACCGCCGAGTAGACCGCCTACAAAAGCTGCAGCTAATCCTTCAATGCTTTTTTTGGGGCTTATTGTTTTATACAGTTTGTGCTTCCCAAATTTGGTTCCAAAAAAGTAGGCAAATGTATCACTTAGCCAAATTATTACAAAAAGAAAAAAGATATAATGATACCCAAAATGGCGGAGCAGTTGTATAAATGATAGAAAAAAAGGAATATAAAAAACATTCAAAAGAGTAATAGAAATTGTTTTGAAATTATCATCTAGAGGATTCATACTGAATAACTTTAAGATAAGCGACAAAACAGACACGAGAAAAACAGCAAGCAAAAATATATTTAAATCATTTATTAAAAAAGCAAAAGGTATTAAAAAAGCGCCGATAAATGTTGGAAATTTTAAATAATTTAAACCTGATTTACCAATTAACAAAGAAAATTCGTATGTGGCAATCAGTATAACACACTCAAGCAAAAGAAAGAAAGATATATCGTTTAAGTATATTACAGATAAAATTAACGGCGGAATAATTAATAATGCTGTAATTATCCTGATAAAACGGTTAGTCAAAAAAACTCCTTAAAAAATTTATTATATGTTATCTAATTTGTTCGTCAGTCTTACCAAAGCGTCTTATCCTAGCAGAATACTCTTCCAAAGCCATATCAAACTCATCTTCATAGAAACCTGGCCAAAGGGTTTGGGTGAAATAAAGTTCAGCATAGGCAAGCTGCCACAACATGAAATTACTTATGCGCATCTCACCACTTGTTCTGATTAATAAGTCAATGTCCCCCAGCTCAGGATTGTACAAAAAATTACTAAAATATTTGTCAATGTTATCATCAAAAGGGTCACCTTCAGAAAATTTAACGGCAAAAGCTTTTGCCGCATCAACAATTTCCTGTCTTCCACCATAGCTTAGGCATAAATTAAGAATGAGGCCAGTGTTCTGAGATGACACATTTATTGCATTAGTTAACTTCTTGCAAACGTCCTCTGGTAACATCTGTATCCGGCCGGAAACAACAAGCTTTATGTTCTGTTCAATAATATTATTAAGCTCTTTGTCTATAAACTCGCTCAGTAGCTTCATAAGAGCAGTTACTTCATCGCTGGGTCTCAGCCAGTTTTCTGATGAAAAAGCAAACAGGGATAAGACATTTATCCCTGTGTTAGCGGCATGTGTGACAATACGTTTGACCGCCTTTACCCCTTCCCGATGACCGAAAATTCTTGGTAGTCCGCGGCGTTTTGCCCATCTTCCGTTACCGTCCATTATAATGGCAACATGCTTTGGTATCCGGTTCATTAGATCTGCATAATCTCTTTTTCTTTTATATCTGTGAGTTCATCGACCTTTGCAATAAATTCATTTGTTAACTCTTGAATCCTATCCATCGCTTTTTTAGCATCATCCTCAGAAATATCCTTATTCTTCTCAAGTTTTTTAATTTCCTCGTTTCCACTTCTACGTTCATTTCTGATAGCAATCTTAGCATCTTCAGCCATTTGCTTGACCATTTTCATTATCTCCTTCCGCCGCTCTTCCGTCAGAGGAGGGATAGGTACTCTAATGATGGTACCATCATTTGATGGGTTGAATCCCATATTGCTAGTTTGAATTGCTTTTTCAATTTCTGCAATCATATTGGGATCCCACGGTTGAATTGTGACAAGCCTTGCATCTGGCGCCTGTAAAGTGGCAACCTGCGAAATAGGGGTGGGAGAACCGTAATAGTTTACTTTCACATTATCAAACATTGTAACAGAAGCTCTCCCCGTTCTTACAGTACGCAATTCTGTTTTGTAATGGTCAATCGTTTTTTCCATAAGTTTTTTTACATTTTTAATTACGTCATTATACATGGTTAGCCCTCCACCAATGTGCCTATTTTTTCTCCAGTTACAATTTTTTTAAGATTACCTTTACCGAATAGATTAAAAACGATAATAGGGATACTATTATCCATACACATACTTATTGCAGTAGAGTCCATTACTTTTAGACCTCTGTTTAAGACATCTAGATATTTGATAGAGTTAAACATTGTTGCCTCGGGATTCAGTGTTGGATCAGACGTATAAACACCTTCAACTTTTGTGGCTTTCATAACCACTTGTGCATTAATTTCAGACGCGCGTAATGTAGCAGCAGTATCTGTTGTAAAATAAGGGTTTCCGGTTCCACCACCAAAAATCACAACCCTGTTTTTCTCAAGGTGCCTCATTGCTCTTCGTCTGATAAAAGGTTCGGCAATCTCCCGCATCTCAATTGCTGTTTGAACCCTTGTTTGAACATTTAATGTTTCCAGTGCATTTTGTAGAGCCAGTGAATTTATTATAGTAGCAAGCATACCCATGTAATCAGCAGAAACCCGATCCATGTCTTTAGCAGACTCTGAAACCCCTCTGAAAATGTTCCCACCTCCGATAACTACACCAATTCTAACACCCATTTTGTGTACATCACGAATCTCTTCAGCAATATATTTTACAGTATCACCGTCAATCCCGTAATTTGATTTACCCATTAGAGCTTCACCACTAAGTTTTAAAAGTATGCGACTGAATTTCATATCATCAGTTCTCCTTTATAGGTTGAGATTTGCTGATTCTGTGATTAAAAATAATCCCTTTTTTCAATCCAGGAAATGTGATGTTATCGTAGTACTTGATTTCATAAATATTATAATTTTGAAAATGCTCTATTGATACTGCATTTTTTGGAAGATTTATTTTTAAATCCCCAGCCTGTTCGTAAATGCTGCTTATTAACGTTTTTCTAGAAATCTTGTCGTGATTGTTAATTATTTCAACAGCAGCCGATTTAAATATAAAAAATTTTACCCATGGGAC
The DNA here is from genome assembly GCA_041694215.1 of bacterium. Classification (GTDB taxonomy): domain Bacteria; phylum Chrysiogenota; class Deferribacteres; order Deferribacterales; family Flexistipitaceae; genus Flexistipes. The sequence continues at coordinate 43,862 of JASMTO010000075.1, read as the reverse complement.
CACCAACATAAAAGCAGCATACAATACAATAACAGTTATACCAATCTTTATAATTCGGATAATCATTTTTAACGTTCCACGTATTTATAATTTTCAATTATATCATTAAAAAAAAAAGATTTTCAATGGATAAGATTAAACATTCTATCAAATCTTATGTCTATCCCGTTACTTGTATCCCATGACCAGTAAATTATAAAAGCCTTTCCTTTAACCATACTTCCATTAACAAACCCCCAGTATCTGCTGTCAAAGCTGGAATCCCTGTTATCCCCCATTACAAAATATTTATTTTCCGGAACCACAAAACTTTTAGTATGGAATCTACTATTAATAAAAGAATTAAGGCTGTTTGTATCCATATATTTTGCGTAATTTTCCTTTAGGAGTTGACCGTTTCTGTAAACATGTTTACCGTCAAGTCTAATAGTATCGCCGGGGACGCCCACCACGCGTTTTATAAAATCCTTTGAAGGATCAAGAGGGTATTCAAAAACTATTATATCTTTATATTTTGGTTTGCTGATAACGTAAGCAAGTTTATTTACCAAAATATGGTCACCAATAAGCAATGTATCAAGCATTGAACCTGAAGGTATTTTATATGCCTGGACAAAAAAAGCCCTAATAATCATAGCTATAACAAATGCCACAACAATAGAGTCTACTGTATCTTTTAACTTACTTTTATTCCTGCTGTCATCAACCATAACATTTGTTCCTTTTTATTTTTCTTCGCCAATTTTTAAAATGGCCAAAAAGGCTTCCTGTGGTACATCAACTTTACCCACACGTTTCATTCTGCGCTTTCCCTCTTTTTGCTTTTCCAATAGTTTCTTTTTGCGCGTAATATCACCACCATAACATTTGGCAGTAACATTTTTTCTATACGCTTTTACCGTTGAACGAGCAATTATTTTATTTCCTAACGCGGCCTGTATGGCCACATCGAACATTTGTCTGGGGATTACTTCCTTCAACTTTTCAACAAGTTCTCTCCCTTTGTAATATGCCTGTTCTCTGTGAACAATTATACTCAAAGCATCCACTGGCTCTTTATTTATCAATATATCAAGCTTTACCATATCTGATTCACGGTAACCAGCCGGTTCGTAATCAAAAGAGGCATATCCTTTAGATGCAGATTTCAGTTTATCGTAAAAATCCATGACAACTTCAGCTAAAGGAATGTCATACTCAAGAATGACTCTTGATTCTGAAATAAAGTTCATGTTTTTCTGTATTCCCCTCCTCATTTGTAAAAGCTGGATAACAGGACCCACAAAGTCACTTGGGAGAATTATGGTAGAATTTATAAATGGCTCTTCTATTTTCTCGATTTCATTAATTTCTGGTAAATCCACTGGGCTGTCCACCTCTATAATAGCCCCATCTTTTTTATGGACATGGTAAACAACTGTTGGAGCAGTTGTTATAAGATCGATATTGTACTCTCGCTCAAGCCTTTCCTGAATGATTTCCATATGTAAAAGACCTAAAAAACCACATCTGAAACCGAAGCCTAAAGCTGCAGAATTCTCAGGCTCAAACGTTATGGAGCTGTCATTTAGCATCAGTTTTTCTAAAGCATCACGTAGGTTATCGTATTCTTTGGTGTCAACAGGATAAATGCCGCAAAATACCACAGGTTTAATCTCTTTGAATCCAGGTAGTAGTGTTGTTGCTGGATTATCTACCAATGTTATTGTATCACCGATTTTTACATCTTTAAGTTGCTTGACCCCAGCTATGATAAACCCCACTTCCCCTGAAGAGAGCTCTTCTTCAAAAACAGGCAATGGGTTAAATACTCCTATTTTATCAACTTCGTATTCTCTACCGGTAGCCAAAAACCTAATATTGTCTCCTATTTTTATTCTTCCATCATACACCCTCACAAGTATAATTACACCCTGGTAAGGATCATACCATGAGTCGAAAACCAAAGCCTTAGTAGGTTTGTTTTCATCACCTTCTGGGGGGGGGATATGCTTTATAATTGCTTCCATTATATCTTTAGTGCCAAAACCATTCTTTGCACTTGCCAAGATAGCCTCTGTAGCATCTATACCTATAATATCCTCTATCTCTTTTTTTACCCTTTCCGGTTCTGCGCTGGGTAAATCAATTTTGTTAATTACCGGTATAAGCTCCAATGCCTGGTCCACAGCCATATAAGCATTTGCAATTGTCTGTGCCTCAACACCCTGGGATGCATCCACAACGATTAGTGCGCCTTCGCAGGCTGCCAGGCTCCTGGAGACTTCATAAGTAAAATCAACATGGCCAGGAGTATCAATCAGATTAAGCTGATATATATTCCCATCGTCAGCTTTATAATGAAGCCTGACTGTCTGAGCCTTAATGGTGATCCCACGCTCCCTTTCAATATCCATCCGGTCAAGATACTGTTCTTTCATGAGCCGTTTTTCAAGGGCACCGGTAAGCTCAATCAAACGGTCTGCCAGGGTTGACTTTCCGTGGTCTATATGTGCAATAATGGAAAAATTGCGAATAAAATCTTTATTCATATAAGTAACGTTAACCCCTTCCAACACTAGTGTATTTAAAACCTATAGATTTCATTTTTTCGGGTTCGTATATGTTTCTTAAATCAGCTAGATATAAATTTTTCATAGTAGATTTTATCTTGTTCATATCAAGCTTTCTAAACTGATTCCATTCTGTTAATATTACTAAGCAGTCTGCGCCCTCTGCTGTTTCATATTCGTCTTGACAATAATGTATACGATTGCCAAAATTTTTTTTTGCATTTTCCATTGCAATGGGATCAAAAACCTTTATTTGAGCACCTTTTTCAAGCAAATCGTTTATAATTGTAATAGATGGTGACTCTCTCATATCATCTGTATTAGGCTTAAAGGATAGACCAAGTATCCCAAATGTATAGGCACTGAAAGCATTCTCATTTTTAGAGTCAACACCCAAAAGAGTGCTTATTTTTTCCACCATTCTCAGTTTTTGGAGTTCATTAACCTTTACAGTAGTGTTTACCAACTGGAAATCATATCCATAGGACTTGGCAATATAAGAAAGGGCTTGAGTGTCTTTTGGGAAACAAGATCCACCATAACCCGGTCCAGGATGCAAAAATTTAGAACTGATCCTTCCATCCATACCCATTGCTTTTGCTACTTTATGAACATCCGCCCCCACTAAATCACAAAGGTTGGCCACCTCATTGATATATGTAATTTTTAGTGCCAGAAAAGCATTAGAAGCATATTTTATCATTTCAGCAGTTTCGATATTTGTTATAACAAAGGGAGCTTCATTCAGATAGTGAGCACTGTATACATCTTTCATTATAGCTATAGCCTCTTCACTTTCAGCACCTATTACAATTCTGTCAGGTCTCATAAAATCACTAACGGCTGCCCCTTCCCTCAAAAATTCGGGGTTGCTTACAACATCAAATTTAAATTTGTTATTTGTTTTCTCTTTTATAATCCTTTTGACTCTTTGGCCAGTGCCAACGGGAACAGTACTTTTATTCACAATTACTTTATAGCCGTTCATATTGTCAGCAATCTCTTTTGCAACTGCATCCACATACTGCAAATCTGCTGAACCATCTTCTCTGGCGGGTGTGCCCACTGCAATAAATATTACAAGATTATTTTTAACGGATTCTCCAAAATTTGTGGTGAATTGCAGTCTGCCCTCACGCGTATTCTTGTCTATAATAGCATCAAGTCCGGGTTCGTAAATAGGAAGTTGTCCTTTGTTTAGTTTGTCAATTTTTGTTTTATCGATATCTATGCAGGTAACATGCATACCAAATTCAGCTAGGCATGATCCTGTTACCAAACCGACATAACCTGTCCCCACTACAGCGACTCTCATATTTGAATTCTCCTTGAAACTAAAATTTGATGATTTGTTTTATATGAAAGAGTTTTCTTTTTCAAGAATTAGTTTTATTAATCAGGTTTGATGCACAATAAATAAAAAAAATTGTTGACAACAATTATTGTTGAGGCTATTTACATTTTATGACCAGAGCATATAACGGCATACCATTACAAATTGTTAAGTATTTTTCCTTTTCACATTACTCTTATTTTTTCTTTTTTTTCGATAACAGGGCTGTGGGGTGTACCGTATAAGGTCTAATAGTAAATTAGTATAAAAGGCCGTAGGCGGTACACCGCTTACGGCCTTTTTTTTTATCAAATAAAGGAGGCCGTCATGATTGTTGTAATGAAAATCGGAGCATCAGATGCTCAATTGGAACAGGTATGCAAAAAAGGCGAAGAGATGGGATTTAAGCCACATGTAATTTATGGTAAGGAGAGAAATGTAATTGGGTTGGTTGGTCTTGGCAAGAGTGAGATGGGGATAATCGAAGATATGGAGGGTGTTGACAAGGTCGTGCCGATAACAAAGCCTTATAAACTTGCCAGCAAAGAGGTTAAAAAAGAACATTCTGTTGTTGATGTCAGTGGTGTTGAGTTTGGAGGGGAAGAAATCAGCATAATTGCAGGGCCTTGTGCAGTGGAAAGTGAAGGGCAAATAGTAAAGGCTGCAGAATATGTTAAGGCTGCGGGAGCCAAAATGCTGCGGGGAGGAGCTTTTAAACCCCGTACAAGTCCATATTCATTTCAGGGACTTGGGGAAGAGGGTTTAAAATATCTGGCCAAAGCCAGAGAGGTCACGGGACTCCCCTTTACCACTGAGGTTGTGAATCCCAGGGATGTGGAGCTGGTTTATAAATATACTGATATGTTTCAAGTGGGAGCCAGGAATATTCAGAATTTTGCCCTTTTGACTCTACTGGGTCAAACGGATAAACCTGTGCTGCTTAAAAGAGGGATGGCGACAACAATTGACGAATTTTTGATGGCAGCTGAATATATACTTTCTGAAGGTAATAAAAACGTTATATTATGCGAGAGGGGAATCAGGACTTTTGAAACGGCCACCAGAAACACATTGGATATCAGTTGTGTTCCTGTGGTGAAGGAGCGTTCTCATCTGCCTATAATTATTGATCCCAGCCATGCAGCTGGACACTGGCATTTTGTACCAGCCCTTTCCAAAGCAGCTATTGCAGTGGGAGCTGACGGTTTGATTGTGGAGGTTCATCCTGATCCTGAAAATGCTCTGAGTGATGGTGCCCAATCACTAAATCCTGATGAGTTTATTAAACTCATGGGGCAATTAAAGGCAATTGCCCTGGCAGTGGGCAGATACATGTAAAATTGTGTGAGACATAGGATGGCAGTTCTCTGCTGAATTAAAAGAAAATTAATAGAAACTTTGTTCAGCAGATTAGCTGCTTGTCCATGTTATGAAGTTGTTTGTATTCTCATTATTTTACAGGTAAAAATATACTAACGGCTTACTTCAATTCTTGTTGAAGGCATTATTTCGTTTCCTTTGCTAAAAAACAAAAAACAGAGGAAAATAAAAAACACAATCAAAGATGCAATGGCAAACCACAAGTTGTAATAGCCCAAAGGGACAAGTAGACAAACCGTAACCCAATGCAGTGTAATGATGTAGCCGGAATGCAGCTTTATGGGAAAATCATAAAATCTGGCGATCACAGCCAGCCCGCTCAAATTCCATCCATAAAGGGATACGATACGGTGGAAATTTAATACCAGCTCTTTTTGATAATCCGGTGCATTCTCGGTAAAATATAACGTAATATAAATGATTCCACTAACCGCTGTAAGTACTAAAAATAGTATCCCTGATGTGAGAAAGTTCTTTTGCTGCTCTTCTAGACCTAGAGTAATGTACAGATATAATACAGTAGTTACTGCTATAAAAAGAATTAAGGAGATTACCAGCTCCAAAGTTAAGGATTCAAACAGTATAAACCCAAAAAAAACTATGACCCCAAGGTTTATTACCCAAAAACAAGTGACCTTTAAAAAACGTTTTAAGAAGGTTTTGGATTTATGCATCATGGAAAACATAACCGATAATGTTATGAGGGATACAGGGAAAGAAAAACCTAAAAAGAATGTATTAAGTTGTAACTTTCTAAAAGGCAGAAGGTGAATATATTGATGATTTAAAACTGCAAAAGCAGAAAATAAAAGTGCCAATGAAAGACACAAAAGGGAAGCCTGATGGAATTTAGATGCTACAGGAACCCTCGTGGTGAAAAAATCATAGGGGAAAAAACTGAAAGCTTTTATTCTTACACGTTCTACGATCAGTGCTAAAATAACTGCAATAACAATAGATGCTGTATAAATTTCAAAAAATGCTGTTAAAGCATAACATATGGACAGTAAATAAAAAATTATTACGTTTTTGGTGATTTGCTTTTGTTTTTCAGTAAAATAAAGGATTATTGTGCCACCACTGCACAGGTTAAAAAGAAAAATATGTAGCCGTTCAAAATTAATATTTGGCAGAATGAGGTGCATAAAACCAAAACCTAAAGCAATTGTCATAGTTAATAGAAAAAGCGTCCTGAGACTTCGGGGCATTAGGCTGTCCTCCCTAAAAGATGCCTTATGGCTTTTTCAAGATGGGAGTGTGTGAAAGAAAAACCGGTAAAATTTAACGTGCCCGGGCTCACCCGGCAACTGGATAAAAGTAATTCTTTACCTTTTTGTCTGAAAAATAAAAATATCAACCTATCAGGTAGTTTGAATGTTACAGGCTTTTTTAATATTTTGGACAGTGTATAGGCAAACTCTTTTTGTGTGCAAGGGAAATCAGAAGTAATATTCACGGCACCCTTGATATTGTTAGAGTATAGACAGTGGAAAATAGAATAGAGCGCATCATCCAATGAAATCCAACTTATGTACCGATTTCCATCAGCTATTGTAAAGCCTAGAAATTTATTAAAAAGGGCATTATATTTTTTTAGAGCACCCCCTTTTAATGTAAGGACAACACCGAATCTCCCCAAAACAACCCTACACACATTTTCCAGTGCCATAGCTTCATTCTCCCACATTTTACAAACTCCGGAGATAAAATCATTGCCACAATCGCTGCTTTCATCAACTAAAACTTTACCACTATTTCCGTAATATCCTATTGCAGAAGCACAAAAAAAGGCCTTGGGAGGATTTTTTAGTTGTTTTATTTTTTTGACAAGAAAGGCTGTTGAGCCGACTCTGCTTTGTATAATATGTTGCTTTTTTTTATCATTCCATCTGCCGCTACCGATAGGTTCTCCCGCTAAATGAATTATATAATCAAAATTTTCTATGGGCATGGAGAGATAATCATTTTTATAGTCGTAAACAATTTCGTTTAGGTTACCAGTTTTTTCCCTTACTAAGGAATAAACTTCATGTCCCTGCATTTTCAACAAAACAGCAAGCTCACTGCCGATAATACCTCCTGTCCCGGAAATTAAAATTCTACTTTTGGGCAGCGGATACTTTTGAAATAGTTGAATATCATTTGCTGTCACTGCGTGCCTGTAATTAAACATCCTATTTAGCTCTTTTTTTACAAGTGGTTTTGCAATAATTCCAAAAAATCTTTCAGCATAAAGTTTATATTCTATGCAATCCCGCAAAAAACTGTTTTTTTCGTGTGTGATGAAATAATGTTTGTGCATCCATTCTTTAAAAGGTCCTTTTATTAGATTATCCTGGAAAAAATGATTTTTGTGATACTTAGTGTGCTCAGCCTCCCATAAAAATGAAAAACCGTATTTTTTTATTTTTAGCATTGCTTTTTCTCCATTTTGAATGCAGCGGGGTTCTTTTAAAACCTTTGCATTGATCCACGGAGGGGTAAGTCGTTTCAACGTTGAAGGCCTTTCATGGTAATCAAAGAGAAGAGTTTTTGGATATTTAGTTTCAAGTATTTTCTCAAAATTATTCACAATTGTTGTTTGTCCTTGAAAATAAATTTGCTGGATTTTTTTACAAAAATGATTCCCTTTTCTTTTTTATCAATTTTTAATACTGACTTAATACGCATTGTATTGTTTTCGTCAAAATATCGGGCAAAAAACTTTTTGTAATTCCGCTCGCATATGACTAAATTTAAATAAGGCGAATTGTCAGTAGTTGCATAAAGTGTGGTGTAGGAGTACAAGCGAAGTTTGTTGTCACTTTTGAAAGGGATATTTTTCGGGAAAATATCATTCACTTCTACAGTTGAAGGTTTAAGTACAGCATTTCTTTTTCTTAATATAGCAACGAAATTGTTAGTGGCAAGCCCTCCCACGCTTTGTGTAAGGCACACGTTTTTTTGTTTTGGTGTTATTTCAGAGGGGTAACGTTCAGTCATTATTTTAAAAGCTTCGGCTATCTGTGCCAACCCGGAAGCGCCTAAAGGATGCCCTCTGGATTTTAGGCCACCTGATATATTAACAGGCAACCTACCATTATGATACCCTTCTTTGTTTAGATAGAATTTTTTAATATTCTCAGACTTTAAAAGTCCCGTATCAAGCAACCCTATTATTTCAAATGGAGTAAAAGCATCATGTATCTCAGCAAAATCAATTGACTCCGGAGATATCCCGGCCATTTTATATGCTTGAATTGCAGCAGTTTTTGTGGATGAAAAAGAGGTAATAATAGGTCTTTTTGCAAGAGACTGCCGGTCTGTCCCCTGGCCAATCCCTATAATTTCTACGTCCCCTTGTGAGGAAGATAAAACTATGGCTGCAGCACCATCACTCACCGGTGAGCAGTCAAAAAGCCGCAACGGTGTTGAAATTAGCTTACTACGAAAGTATAATTCCTTTGTAATTTGATTTTTAAAATGGGAGATGGGATTCATTGAACCGTAATAGTGATTTTTAATTGCCACCTCGCATAGTATCTCTTGAAATTTAGAAGGGTTAATGCGGTTCTCATATCTGAAACGGTTAGCAACAATTGCAGCCAATGCAGGCATTGTAACACCTGTTTTTCTTTCATACGGATCTATGACCTGTGAAATAAGCCTGGTAACGTCTTTGCCTTTAAGATCGGTCATTTTTTCAGCACCGATCACCAACACATTTTTGTATAGCCCACTTCTGATGGCTGCATATGCGCTGAAAAAAACAGCGGCACCTGTGGAAGAAGCTGTTTCGATACGTACAGCTGGCTTGCCATATATTTCAAGCTTATCTGTTATGTAAGACGCAATATTTCCTACATTTGTAAAGCCTTCGGGGTTCATAAGCCCAATAAAAACAGCGTCAATTTCGTCTTCTGGGACGGTGAGCTTACTGTAAGCATTTTGAATGATGGTAATGAGGCTAGACTTTGTTTTGCCAAATTCAGAGAGAGAAGCGTCTCTTATGAATACCCTTTGCATGCACAAAGTATATAATGACATATTTCTGCTGTCAAACAATATAGTTTAATAGCTTTGAATAATTAATATATATTTTTAAATTTTCCCACATATAATTCCTCTTCTAATCTCCTGGTAAAATTGAGGAAAAAGTTCCTAATTTAGGGAAGATTAGGTGAATATTTATTCAAAGCTCTTATATAGCAAATAAATATGTAACTGTATTTACCACAAAGATCGGCTGCTTTATTTGTGTAAACTACATTAATAATAGTTAAATTCTTGTGAAACTAAACTTTATGCAAATTTTAATGTGATCCCACGAAGATCGGAGGTTGAAAAAAAGAATTATATAACTATAATGACAAAAAATTTGGAGTGTTATTTATGAACGTTAAAAGTGAAGATTATAAAGTAAAAGATATTAGTTTGGCTGATTACGGTAGAAGAGAAATATCTATAGCTGAAAAAGAAATGCCCGGTTTAATGTCCATCAGGGAAAAATATGCAAAAGATAAACCTTTAAAAGGTGCAAAGGTTTCTGGCAGCTTACATATGACCATTCAGACCGCTATACTTATTGAAACACTGGTTGAGCTTGGTGCAAATGTCAGATGGGCAAGTTGTAATATTTTCTCTACGCAGGATCATGCTGCTGCAGCTATTGCTGCTGCTGGTGTGCCTGTTTTTGCATGGAAAGGAGAAACCCTTGAAGAGTATTGGTGGTGCACAGAACAGGCGTTAACGTTTGAAGATGGCAGTGGACCAAATCTTATCGTTGATGACGGTGGTGATGCCACACTGATGGTTCATATAGGATACCAAGCGGAGAAAAACCCTGCTGTACTTAGTAAAACGCCTGAAGGGGAGGACGAGCGGGAGCTTTATAAAAGATTAAAACTTATCCAACAAAAAGATCCTTTTAAGTGGGAAAAGGTGGTTAGTGAGCTTAAAGGTGTATCAGAAGAGACAACCACCGGCGTACACAGGTTGTATCAGATGATGAAAAATAACACATTACTCATACCTGCAATAAATGTTAATGATTCTGTCACAAAATCTAAATTTGACAACCTGTACGGATGTCGGGAGTCTCTTATTGATGGCATAAAAAGAGCTACAGATGTAATGACAGCTGGGAAAGTAGCTGTTGTTTGTGGTTATGGAGATGTGGGGAAAGGTTGCGCACAAGCTCTCCGGGGGATGGGCTCTAGGGTTATTGTTACGGAAATAGACCCCATTTGTGCTTTGCAGGCATCTATGGAAGGGTATGAAGTCAAAACAGTTGAGGATACTCTTGGAGAAGGGGATATATACGTTACAACAACGGGGAATAAAGATGTCATACGCATTGAGCACATGGAAAAAATGAAAGATCAGGCAATTGTTTGCAATATTGGACATTTTGACAATGAAATACAGGTAGAAAAGTTGAACAGCTATCCTGGGATAATAAGAGAAAATATAAAACCGCAGGTGGATAAATACAGATTTCCTGATGGGCATGAGATTTTTCTTTTGGCCGAGGGAAGGCTTGTGAATCTGGGGTGTGCCACAGGGCATCCTTCTTTTGTCATGTCCAATTCTTTTGCCAATCAGGTTTTGGCTCAAATTGATCTTTGGCAAAACAGGGATAAGTATAAACCGGGTGTATATATGCTACCGAAGGAACTCGATGAAGAAGTCGCAAGATTACATTTATCTAAAATTGGCGTGAAACTTACAAGACTCACCGAAGATCAGGCGGAGTATATAGGTGTAAATGTCGATGGTCCTTACAAACCTGATCACTACAGATATTAAAATAAAAGGGGACCTGCGTTAAGAAAGCTTTGCACAGAGGTTATACAAAAGTCTCGGGATATTAGTTTGGAAAAAACATTAAAAGAAAACAACAAGGTTAAATTTAAAATTAAAGGGTAAAGGCATTTTCTATATGGGATACCTTTCCAGAATCTATGGATATCACATCAAAACGGCATCTCTGTTCATGATGATAAAATTTTTTAATATATGACTGAGCTGATTTTATAATTTTAAGCTGTTTTCTCTTATCCACCGCTTCCGCACCTGTACCGAACTGCTGGCTACTCCTGTTTTTTACTTCGATAAAAACCAACGTGTTATTGTGCCAAGCTATAATATCTATTTCACCGAAAGGGGTTCTGTAATTTTTCTCTATTATCTGATATCCCTGTTTTTTTAAAAAAGATGCGGCTTTTTGTTCTCCCACAATTCCTTTTTTGCGCTTAAACATTTTTTAGAAAGCTTCTCCTGTGAATAGGAGTAATTCCATATTTTTTAATAGCTGATATATGATCTTTTGTCCCGTAACCTTTGTTCGAAAACCAATTGTAAACTTCGTATCGATAATGAAAATTTTCCATCATGCTGTCCCGATATACCTTTGCTAAAATAGAAGCAGCAGCCACTTCTATATATTTATCTTCGGCTTTGGAAGGATGGATATGCTTAACTTCAATGTTGTTTAGTGCAACTGCATCTGTGACTACTTCATCAAAAGAACACTGCAAAGCATTTAATGCCATATGCATTGCCTGTTTTGTGCTTCTGAGGATATTAATCCTGTCTATTATTTCGCTACAGACAACCCCCATTCCGTAGGAAAGTGCATTTTCCTTGATCAACTTTGCAAGAATATTTCGTTTTTTTGCTGATAGTTTTTTTGAGTCAATAATCCTCTCATCAGCAAAATCTTCAGGCAATACTACAGCACAAGCAACCACAGGACCGGCTAGGCAACCTCTCCCCACTTCATCTATGCCGGCTCTTCTCATTGCTACAGACTCTTTTTGTCATTAATTTGTTTTGTGAGCCAGTTTGTCCAAGTGCTGATGCCTTCGCCTGTTTTACATGAAACATTGAAAAAGTCCAGATCAGGGTTTATCCCTTTAGCAAAATCGATACATTTATTAATGTCAAAATCCAGATAAGCGAGTAGATCAATTTTGTTTATTATCATGGCAGAGGCAACACGTATCATTGATGGATATTTTGCGGGCTTATCCTCCCCTTCAGGTGTACTTACCACCACGACCTTGCAATCCTCTCCCAAGTCAAAGCTAGCCGGACAAACAAGATTGCCGACATTTTCGATTACAAGTAAATCAAGCTTGTCCAAATCAAAATTTACCAGAGCTTTTTCTATACCTCCAGCTTCCAGGTGACACGCTCCGCCAGTGTTAATCTGAATTGCATCAATACCTGTTTTACGAATGCGTTTAGCATCATTTTCTGTTTGTAAATCACCTTCGATTACACCAATGTTATATTTATTTTTTATTCCAATAAGAGTGGATTCCAGTATGCTGGTTTTTCCGCTGCCGGGAGAGGAAACAAGGTTCATGACAAAAACACGCTTTTTTTTAAATAAATCTCTTAATGCATCAGCTTTTTTTATATTTTTTGAAAGTATTTTTTCTTCTATGTTGATTTTTTCCATTAGTCCACCTCAATTTCAGTAATATTCAGTTCTTCACCTGTGAGCAATTCCACTTTGTATGATCCGCACCTTTTGCAACTGAAAAACATTTCGTCGTAAATATCTTCATGTTTGCACTCCATACACCTGCCTTTTATGGGAATATCTTCAATTTCCAGTAGGGCATTTGCAGCAATTGTATCCTCTTTTAGCGCATCAAAGGCAAATAGCAGTGCATCATGCTCAATGGCTGCCAATTTTCCGATTTTTACGTAAATCTTGTTTATAACTTTGGCATTGTTGTTCGATGCGTTTTCAACAGCGATATCAAGAATATTTTGGGCAATACCGGCTTCATGCATAATATAATATATTTATTCTTGAAACAAAAGACAGTCAACCGAAATTTATTTTTGGCGCCCTCCCATTTTTTAAGAACTATGCCGATTTATTGTTGAGAGCGCTAAGTACTAAGTATTAAGTGTAAAGCCAAAACCTAACACTTCAACTACCTCCAACTACCTCTTCCAACCAAGGATATAAATACGAAAAGATTTTGATGTTTACAAAATTTTATTTTTATATTTCTTAAAATTTACTTTAAGTTTTATGAAAAACTATTAGTATATAATTTATGAAAGATTTAAAATTTTTATCGGATATTACTAATCTACTTTTAAATTTCGGAAGCAGTAAACATGTACTTAACGAGCTTACCCACTCATTGGCAAGGTATTTATCATCTGAAGTATGTTCAATATATATTTACGATGAAAACAAAGAAATGCTTGTACTCAAAGCTACTTACGGTTTGAACCAGGCATCAGTGGGCAATGTATCCATGTTGCCTGAGGAGGGGCTGACAGGAATAACTTTTTCCTCAGGGGACTATCAGTTTATTGCTAATGCCACAAAACATCCCAAATTTAAATATTTTCCGGGTATTGGTGAAGAACCGTTTAATACTTTCATAGGGATCCCTTTAAAAAAGCAGGATGAAACGTTTGGGGTGCTGGTTTTTCAGTTTATTGATAATCCTGAAAATTCGAATGTTTTAAGAATGCTCCTTGAGACTATAGGGAATATGATTTCAGGCTTTCTTAAAAACCATATTATGCTGACCAGCAATATAACCAGGCCTCAGCATTACAATGAAGAGATGGTGTTGGACGGTATACCTATTTCCGAAGGTATTTCCATCGGCAAACCTGTTCATATGGTTTATCATTTTCTTGATGATGACAGTAAAGTTAAGGATGTTAAAAAAGAAGAAGAGAGATTAACATATTCCTTTGACAAAACAAAAAGCGAAATAATGGCTGTTATTAATAAAATCGATTCCGGAAATCTTAGAATAGACAGAGAAATTTTCCATACACACCTAATGATTTTATCTGACGGTTCATTCCGGGATGATATTTTTCATCATGTTCTGAATTTGGGGCGGTCAGCAGCTTACAGTATCAGACATGTTTCGGATAAATTTATAGAACGTTTTAAGAAAATCGATGATCCTTACCTGAAAGAAAGGGCTGCCGATATAGAAGATGTTTGCAACAGGTTACTGAAAAATCTAGGGGTAATTGAACGCCATATTTCACTTGAGAAGGAGAGTATAATCGTTTCAAACCAATTGGGACCAGGGGATACAGCTTCCCTTGATCTTTCAAAGGTGAAGGGCATTGTTACCGAGAATGACGGGCAGACGTCACATATGGCTCTTGTTGCAAAAGGGATGGGAATTCCTGCAGTAAGTGGTATTGAGCATGTTATTGACGTAACAGAATATGCTAAGGAGCTGATAATCGATGGGTATGAAGGCAAAATAATCATAAATCCTTCAGAGGATAACAAAAATAAATATTTATCTATGCAGTCACAGTTGCAAATATCAGGTGTTACTATCGAAAAGCTCCCTAGGGAAATTTTTTGCCATATGGGGCGCAAGGTATATTTGGGGGCAAATGTTGCAAGTATTCTTGACGCCGATAAAGCCCAGGATTTAGGTGCTTTTGATATAGGACTAGTCAGGACAGAAATCTTTTACCTTGCTGAAGGTGAAGAAAATTTTAATGTGGATGCCCAAAAAAACATATATCAAGCCATACTGAGTAAGTATACAAACGGACCTGTAACATTTCGCCTTCTGGATATAGGTGCAGACAAAATGGAAAAATATTCCGCCAAAGAGCCAAACCCTGCTATGGGGCTGCGGGGTGCGAGGTTTCTTATAAAAAATAAGAGCTTGCTGGAAACTCAGTTGGAAGCTTTGCTGGGGGTGAATGATCCAAGGGTGAAGCTGCTTGTCCCTTTTGTGGCAAAACCTGAAGAATTCTATGAGATAAAGGATATTATCAGAAAAAAGGCTGAAAACATTGGGATAAATATGCCACCGGTGGGGGTTATGATTGAGATCCCTTCAATAGTTTTTGCACTGGAGGAGTTAGACAAAGAGGTGGATTTTTATAGCATTGGTACCAACGATCTGTTTCAGTATTTTTTTGCTGCAGATAGAAACAATATACAGATTTTCAGTAATTATGACATATTGTCAAAATGTTTTATGAACTTCATGAAATTTCTTTACAACGAACTTGCCCAAACGGGCAAAGATATTGAAATTTGTGGAGAGATTGCCCATGAGAAAGAAATTTTGTACAGACTTATAGAAATGGGATATTCCAAATTCAGTCTCAACCCCTACCTTATGAGCAAAGCCTCTGAACTTATTACTGATAGATGCAAACAAGAAAATTAAGCAACATCAACGTTCAAGGCGTGACACGTAAGACGTAAGATGTGAGACTTGCCCTGTTAAACACTGCCGTAGGCAGTTAGCCCGAAAGGGCGGGTTTAACGGGATGTGAAGTGTGAAAAATACTGTGTTGGTGCTGGTGCTGGTGTTAGTGCTGGTGTTGGTGATTTTTCGTGACAGAGATTTTGTTAACCCGTATATTGCTAAGGCTAAGGTTGAGTTCATTTTGGATTCCTTATATAATAGTTTGCAGGGCTGGGGAGCAAGGTGCAAGGGGCAAGTCTTACTCTTGGTTATAAGTAGATTTAACATATTTCATTAGCCACGTTAAGGTAGAAGTAAAAGATCATGCAAAATATTTTACTCTTTTTCCATATTCCAAATGGCTTTGAGTTTCTGTCACTGAGCCTCTCGCAAAATAATAAAAGTTAACTTTATCTAATGTATGATTTCTACCATAAGCCTTTTACCCTGTTAAATGTTGCTCATTAGCCCAGCAAAGCTGGATTTAACAGGGCAAGTATTTGGTGAGATACTGAGTCCAGATCTTCTAATTTGTGAAGTAAAACCATAGTCTTCTTTTTTAGGTAAATTATCAGTAATATGAAAGATCTTTTCAGCAATATCCATAGCTTCCTGCCAAATCGGCATTTCTTTAAAATTTTATACATACATCATCCTTTCCCTCTGCCTCAACCTCTACCTTAACCTTTACCTACTTATTCAGACATCCAAATCTTCAACACTTTTTATCTCATCCATGCTTTTTCCTTTCCTCCAACACCAACACCAACACTAACACCAACACTAACACTAACACCCACACCAACACCAAGACCAAAATGTGAGACGTAAAACGTAAAGACCTGTAAATAATTTTGTGTGAGCCTGCAAAATAGGTTTCTCTACCTCTTAACACTTAGTACTTAACACGTAACACTTAACACTAATCTCACCCATAACCCAAAACCCATCAACCACTCAGCTTTCTATATATTTTTCAAGACTATCTGTCATTTCCCATATTCCGCATGGGCAGACACCTGCACAAATGCCGCAGCCGATACATTTTTCAGAATCACTTATATATTCAAAGCCAAAATCATTGTTTGATTCGATTCTGCTGATGGCCTGTTCGGGACATATTTCCATGCAAAAGCTGCAATCTCTGCAGTATCCGCAGCTAAGGCATCTGTCCACTTCTAACTCTGCTTCTCTGTCTTTGACAGCCTGCGGACTCATTGGATGGTAGAATTCATTTTTTACCTTATCCTGAGGGATCATCGGGGCATTTTCAAAACTGTCCAGCGGTTTAACGTTAATCATATTATCTATATTGATAGCTACTTTTCTGCCGTCTCCCAATGCATTTGTAAAAAGGCCTAATTTGATGGCATCACCTGCAACAAATACGTTTTCTTTGCTCACCAGCTGGAAGTAATCATTAATTAAAAGCTTGCCGTTTTCATCCTTGTATCTGTCCGGCAGAAAAGACAGATTAGGTCTATCCCCAATAGATACAATGACACTATCAGCCTCAATGAATTCACCATTTTTCAGATATACCCCCTCTTTAGCCACTTCCTTCGTGAAGGCCGGCCAGCGGATTTCCGCACCGAGTGATTTGGCGTGCTCGATCTCTTTGTCAAAAGCTGCAGGTTTTTGTATATCAATTGCAGTGACCTTTTCAGCACCCATTTTGTAAGCACCCATCACTACATCCATCCCTGCATTGCCTGCTCCAATCACCACAACGCTTTTGCCGATATCTATTTTTTGCCCTCTATTGATTTTTTTGAGAAAATCAAGCCCTTTAATCATTAGCTCGTTTCCCTTTACAGGTAGTAATATGGGTTCATGCGCGCCAACAGCAATAACTACAGCGTTAAAATCTCTGGAAAGCGTTTCAAAAACTTCTTCATTCACTGTATATTCTGTATGTGCCTTAATCCCCATATCAAGAATTTTCTTGATTTCATTCTCCAGGATATCCCTGTCTAGACGCTCTTCAGGGATCACCTGTTTTAGCTTTCCTCCTATTACAGTATCCTTTTCAAAAATTTCCACTTGATAGCCGAATTTCCTTAAGTGGTAAGCAGAAGCCAAACCGGCAGCACCACTTCCAATGATGGCAATTTTTTCTTTCCTTTCTACGCGAGGTCCCTCTGGGAGTATATCCCTGCTTAACATTCCGAGATCATCAATTCTCAGTGGGAGATCAACGTATTTTCGGTTACATTCCTCCATGCAAAGGTTAGGGCATACCTGTCCGCATACTGAAGCAGGGAATGGACTGTAATCCATCACTAATTTTAATGCTTCCTCAACTTTTGACTGTCTTAGCAGGGCAACCCTTTTTTGCGTGGGTATGGATATGGGGCAGTTGTATTCACATGGGGAGCTGTATGCTCCACTGTTCCAATTGGGTTTTTTGAGCCTAAGTTCTCCCTTTTCCACAAAGCCTGCCACTTTAAAGTCATCTTCAATCATATCGCCAAAAATGCCACCTTTAATCCATACGGAATTTCTAAAATCTGCAATGGGCGTGTATTGTTTTGTTATCCTTTCCTCATATGTTTTGGCTACAATTTTCTTCCAATTGGAGAAATCGAGAAGATCTTTTTCTTTGTCTTCTCTTTCAATTTTTGACAAAAAAACTGGGATCCCTTCTTTTAGAAATATTTTATCATTTTCATCCAGATCCATAAGCCAGACATCGTCTGAAATGTCTTTAACATTTCCTCTCACATAAATTGTGCCCCCAACCATTCCTACGCAGCTTCTATATCCAAGGACAGATTCTACACTTTCACACCCTGAGCCGCAGACTACGGCGATTCCGCCGCTCATAAATTCAAAACTGAAAGAACCTGTATTCTTTAACACCCAGAACTGGGGGGCGGGAAATTTCGGATCATACTTCATAAGTGCCCCGGATCGTGTCCCGGTGCGCCCTCCAACATAAATATTGCCTGTAGCAGCACAATGGGCTGTTGTGTCCCCTCCATCACCTTTGACGATTATTTCTGCGCCAGCATTAAGCCAGCCAACATCCGCGGGGGCAGAACCCTCCACGACTATGGTGGTATTCTGCATCCCCATGGAGCCCACCCTTTGACCGGGATTTTTTACATAAAATGTCAATTTTTTGCCGTCACGGCTCCACAATGGACCTCCGATATTGTGCTGGCCTAAAGCGTTTACTTCAAAGTTGCAGCATCCACGTTCTAGCTTTTCGTATAATTGTTTAAGCAGTTCCTGTGTGGAAATCCTTTTGTCGTTTTCAATACCGTTTAAAATAACTTTGTTTTCATTATTCATAATAGACACCTTTAACATGCATACTGAATACTTAATCTGTCAGCCACATTTTTATCTGTGGAAATTAGTGCGTCCGATCTTCCCACTGGCAGGGTACTGTTACCTATGGGGGCAAGCAGCTTTTTCATTTCATGGTCTACGGACAGAAAATAGTTGACAATATTTTCTGCAACTTTATCCACATCCAACCTTTTTACCAATAGCGGATTCTGAGTACATATGCCGACAGGGCACAACCCAGTGTTGCAGGCATTGCACTTACCCCGATCATTGCCTAAGCAGCCTGCCAGCTGAATGATAAGTTTTCCGGTGAAAACGCCGTTGGCACCAAGACATATCATTTTAAAGGCATCTGAGGCCAGATTGCCCGTTTTACCCATGCCTCCTGCAGCCCATAACGGAATCTGATTTTGCTTACCCTGATGTACAGCGGCATGATAACAATCTCTGAGTTTGGAAATAGCAGGATGTCCGGTATGATCCAGTGAAATCTCGTGAGCAGCAGCTGTGCCACCGTCTATACCGTCCAGAAAAAATCCTCCCACTATATTGTATGGATCCCGCAGTAAATTATTGTATACTGAGACACTGGTTGAGCTTGCGGCTACCTTTATTGCCACAGGCACATTAAATTTAAAGGCTGCATTCATTGAGAGAAACATCTTTTGTACACTTTCTTCTATTGAATATAGCCCCTGATGATTGGGAGGGCTCAAAAGATCTGCTTTAGGTACTCCTCTGATCTCCTGGATATGCTTTGCCACTTTTTTGGCCTGAAGCAGTCCACCGTCACCAGGCTTTGCGCCTTGACCTATTTTTATCAATATACCCGCAGGATTTTCCACCATTTCAGGCATTGCATTTATTATTCTATTCCATCCGAAATGTCCTGATGCGATTTGTAATATTGTATATTTAAGAAATCTGGATTTTAAAAGTTTCTGGGGTATACCCCCTTCTCCGGAACACATCCTGATGGGAATTGAGCATTCTTCATTCAGGTATGCCGTGGCTATGGCAATTGCCTCCCAAACTCTCCAAGACAAAGCTCCTATGGACATATCCCCTATTATAATAGGATAAATCCAATTTATAGGTGGTGCATCACCTGTAAAGGTTAACGTGCCGTCTTTACTTATGCTGAATGGTATTTCCCCGGCAGGAAGTGTCCGTCCGAAAGGAGAAAGTATATCAAATGTATGTCTTTGGGCATCCAGCGATGGGTCGGTCATCTGGGAAATGCGGCCAACTTTTATTTTGTCAAGTGTTCTGCCGTCCGTTTCAAGATTTGATCGTCCTCCTCTTTTGAAGGGGTCTGCAAGAGCGCCTCTGTATTTTATTCCAAATCTGGCATCGGAATTTCTGACAGGTCTAATGGCTTCATTAGGACATACCCTTTCGCATACACCACACCCTCTGCAGAACATATATTCATCAATGGTCTGGGAAATTACAGGCACAGTCTGAAATATAACTTTTGGATTAGGAGTAATATCTTCACTTACTACTTTCCTTCTTTTTTCCACTTTTGCATGTATTGCACCGAAGGGGCATGAAGCAATGCAGCTTCCACACATTGTGCACCGGCTACTATCATATTCTATGCGCCAATTAAGATCGTCTTTTGCTAGTTCGTTTACTTTTACTGATGCCATCTTTGCACCTCTAAGTCATTGTTTACATAAATCATTTCCCGCTCATGAGTGTATATATCCTCTTCCCAGTTTCTTTCAGGCATTACATCATTGAGTCCGGTTACTTCAGAGGTAATAATAACGGTATCTTCATTTTTTCCCACAACTACCGGTCTTAGTTTTTTGGAGTCGCAGCAGTTAAAAATACTGCCGTCAGGCAGCACGCCTATTATTGTGTTGGGACCGTTGATTTCCAGGTTTGCCAGTGACGATCTTATCTTTGAAAGTACTGCACTGTCTTTTCTTTGGTCAATTTCTTCAAAGGATAAGGGTGTGATGGTGTGTTTGTAGTAAATTAAAGGCCAGTTTAAAACTTTGTGCACATAGTGAAGGGTATATAAAAAACATTGGGAGTCTGACTCAAAACCCAGATATCCTTTGTAAAGATTTTTTTGAAAATTTTTATTTTTTTCATAAAAAGTGTTTTCCCCGTTTGCCATTGCTGTATATCCTTGAAGAAAAAATGGATGCGCAGCATAACGTACAATGTCGTAATTGGTGTTTTGTCTGCACTGAGCACTGATTATTTTTGCGGAAAAGTCTTTGTTTTCACTCCATAAATCAAAATATTCTCCTATATCCGAAGGATCCCCTATTTCTTTTAACGTAACAACGTCAGGCCAGAAGGAATAGATAAAGCCTTCATCCAATTCATCCAGAGCACTTCGTATTTTAAGCCTCATTTCCACGAGTAGCTCTTCCTTTTCGTTTTCAGGGGCATATTTATATAGTTTTGGAAACTGATAAACTTGAAACACGTAGTTTGGCATAGGTTCTATTTTAAGACCCTTCCTGGGGAAAACTTGTGGTGCCCATTGGAATACCCTTGCAAAACCTTCTTTGTGAAGGATATCTTCAGCAATTTTAATTCCGTCATCAGTACAGGCCATGGAAAGTATGGGAAGCCCTTTGTATTTTTCAAATACTCCCCCCAAATCTTGCATTACCATTGCAAAGCCTGAGTTATCATGACCTTTTTGCTGTGATCTCATTAATTGAAGGGCTGTTTTTGGTTGAATATAGTTTTTAGACTTAATAGCTCCTATTCTGCACATAATAAAAACCTCCGTTTACTACTTTTTACCTAATAATATAATACGCAATACTTGTCAATAATAATATTATTATGAAAATTGCAATAAATATCTTTCTTTATAAAAATAATTAAGTGAATAATATTTTTTGTCTCACATATTTTCTCTGTCTACGGACGTATCGAAGGAAGTACTGCTTCGAACACCACTTTTTTAGACTAGTGAATATGAGTAACATACAATTTAATCCGCAAAATGCGTAGGATAGATGTTAAGTTGTTTTATGCATGCTTAAAAAAGGAAAAATGGTTATATAATGTTACAGAGGATTGAAGGTGCAAAATGGCAATATGTCTTAGGAAGCTTTTTTTGATAAAAACTTATGATTTGCTTCAAGTTTTTATTGACTTTATAAATTCATATTGCTATAAAGTTTGTCCTTATACGTTAGTGGCTTTGTGCCCTCTATTTGTGTTTAAGAACAGCGGAGGTGGAGAAAATGTTTGCAATTTTAAAAACCGGTGGCAAGCAGTACACGGTGAAGCCGGGAGATATAATCGATGTTGAGAAGATAGATGCGGAAAAAGGTGGTACCATACAATTGAAGAACATTCTGGCCGTATCTGATGATAGTAAATTAAATGTTGGCGATCCTTATGTTGAGAATGCTTCTGTTGAGGCAGAGGTTGTGGATCAAATCAGGGGAAAAAAGGTAGTCGTATTTAAGAGAAAACCGAAAAAGGATTATAAAAGAAAATACGGCCACAGGCAGTACCTTACAAAATTGAAGATAAATGCAATAACGATTAATTAGGAGGCTGTTATGGCTCATAAAAAAGCTGGCGGTAGTACGAGAAACGGCAGGGACAGTGAGAGTAAGCGTTTAGGTGTTAAACGTTTTGGCGGTGAGCATGTTAAGGCCGGCAATATAATTGTCAGACAAAGGGGTACACGATTTAAGCCCGGAAGAAATGTAGGCCTTGGCAAAGACTACACGATTTTTGCCCTTCAGGATGGTTATGTCCAATTTGAAAATAAAGGCAGAAAAGGGAAATTTATATCTGTTTTAGAAGAAAAACGTGTTTAGTTTTTTAAGGTAGGCCTCCTATTTCCTCCTGGAGGCCGATTTCTTTCTTATGAAATTTCTTGATACTATCACAATTAATGTTAAAGCCGGAGACGGCGGCAAAGGGTGCATAAGTTTCAGACGTGAAAAGTACGTCCCCCGTGGAGGACCGGACGGCGGTAATGGCGGTGATGGTGGTAGTATTTTTCTAGTAGGCGATCAGTCCAAATACACTTTGCTGGATCTAAACTATATGACAAACTATTCTGCAGAACGAGGAGAGCATGGCAAAGGCAAAGACATGCACGGCAGAAAAGGGAAGGATTTGGAAATAACAGTACCGTTAGGAACAATTGTAAAGGATGCTGATACTGGTGATGTCCTTGGTGATATAACTTCAGATGGTCAAAGATTACTGGTTGCTGAAGGTGGTAGGGGGGGCAGAGGGAATATGTCTTTTGTAAGCTCCACACAGCGGGCACCCAGGATTGCTGAGGAGGGGAAAAAAGGTGAGGAAAGAAGGCTGTTTTTAGAGCTAAAGTTAATTGCTGATGTGGGGGTGGTAGGTTTTCCCAACACAGGTAAATCCACTTTTATTTCTGTAGTTTCAGCAGCTAAACCCAAAATAGCTGACTACCCTTTTACAACGATTACCCCTAATCTGGGGGTGGTGAAAAATAAAACCGGGGGATCTTTTGTGGTTGCCGATATGCCAGGGCTTATAGAAGGAGCACATGATAATACCGGTTTGGGGATAAGGTTTTTGAAACATATAGAAAGAACAAAAATTTTTCTTCACTTCGTGGATTCTTCCGAAGAATCATCCATGATAGACAGATACGAAACTATACGCAAAGAGTTGCTTTTGTACTCTGAAAAACTGAGTGACAAGGAAGAAATTGTAGTGGCAACGAAAATTGATGCTAGAATAAATACAAACCTTAAAGAATTTAGAGAATATATCTTTTCAAATTATAATAAGCGCTTATTTTTTATTTCATCAGTGACAGGTGAAGGTATTGATGAATTGTTGCAAGCAATCTGGATAACATTAGAAAAGTTGCAGAATTCGGAGTAATCATGGAAAAGTTAGGCAATATTATATCAGAATATCTTCCTGAAAATGTTTCTTGGACAATTAAATTGAGCTCTACTTATAAAAAGATAGTTGGTGAAAAAGTCTGGAACGTTTCCAGACCTATTAAATTTGACGGGGAAATTTTAACCGTTGCTGTTTTTGACAACATCTGGATTCAGGAACTTTCATTTCTAAAGCAGGACATAATAAGTAAACTAAAATCTGAAGGAGCAGATGTCAGCGATATAAAGTTTGTGCATAAATTTAAGCCCCTTTCCCATGACAAAAGATTTTACAAACGGAAGGTAACTGAAAGGGAAATGGTGTTTGTGGACAGATTTTCCAGTTTTATAAAAGATGACTCGCTAAGGCAATCATATAAAAAGGCACTAACGTCCTATTTCGAGAGGTATTCATTAAGAGACTTTTTTCTTGAATAATTCTAAATAATGCATATTTTTTTGTTTGGAGATGAAAATGATACGAAGTATAGTAAAGTTTCCTGATAAAACACTTAGAAAAAAGACCATGTTTGTTGAGAATGTGAGTGAAGATATATTAAAACAATTAGATGACATGGCTGAGACTATGTATAATGCTCCGGGCGTGGGATTGGCAGCGCCGCAGATTGGTATAGACAAAAGGCTGGTGGTAATAGATATTACTCCGGAAGATGAGCCCCCAAAACTGGAAAAGCTTATTAACCCAGAAGTTTTAGAGTATGAAGGGGAGCAGTCTGGTGAGGAAGGATGCCTCAGTATCCCGGGGGAGTATGCAGATGTTAAACGAGCTGAGTGGATTAAGTATAGATACGTTGATGAAAATGGTAATGAATATGTGGAGGAAGCCACAGGGTTGAAAGCACGCGTAATTCAGCATGAAGTGGATCACCTTGATGGGATTCTGTTTATTGATAGATTGAGCTCTTTAAAGCGTGACATGATAAAAAAACGAATAAAAAAGCGAATTGCAGAAGGCGATTATTAGCCACTTCCTGCTATTTGCAATCCCTTTCTAAGATAAACCCCTAAAAATCTCGACATTCGCATGAATTTAATGTAAGAACGTTTTCTAAAATATAAATGTGGGTGCTGGTGATGCAGGATTTTCTAAAAAAATATTCACAAAAATCTTATTACGTTAAAAACCTTATTAATCTTTATGAAGCTGGCAATACTGTCCCTTTTATAGCCCGTTACCGAAAAGAACAGACGGGGGGCATGGATGAGGTGGAAATAAGAGCAATTTTAGAGGATTATGAATATTATTTGAGTTTAAACAAAAGAAAACATGATGTTTTGTCGAAAATTGAAGAAAAGGGGAAACTAACCGAAGAGCTAAAAGCAAGTATTTTAAATGCCAACACATTGAAAGAAGTAGAGGACTTATACCTGCCATATAAATCGAAACGTAAAACAAAGGCGGAAATTGCAAAAGAAAACGGGCTGGGCCCGCTGGCTGATATTATTAAGTCAAGTGAGAATGAAAGTGAAATATTTTCCCATGCAGAAAATTATATGAATGATAAGGATGTAAACGCAGTTGATGTAGCTGTTTCCATGGCCTGTGATATTATTATTGAAGAAATAGGCCATGATATCGAAATAAAAAACAGGCTGAGGGAGCTATTTTTCCACAAAGGGATTCTTTACAGCTCTGCCAAAGAGAAAAAGACACGACAATTCGAGGATTACTATGATTTTAGTTGCCCGGTAAAAAATATGCCCGAGCACAGAATTCTGGCTATATTCAGAGGGGAATCCCAAAAAGAATTGAAAGTTAAAATCGAGGTGGAAGAGGAAGCACTTGTTAACAGTATCTACAGTATTCTGCAAAATAGAAAAATAGTCTTAAACAGCTTCGTTATTAAATCAGTGCATGGTGCATTAAAACGAATGCTTGAGCCTTCACTTGAGTTGGAATTGCGCAATGAGCTAAAAAGTAAGGCTGAAAAGCAGGCAATTAAAATATTTGCAGAGAATTTGAGGAATCTGCTATTAACACCGCCGGTGAAAAATCGCAGAATACTTGGCATAGATCCTGCTTTTAGGACAGGATGCAAATTTGCTTCTGTGGATGAAAACGGTAATTTAATGAGCTATGGCGTTATTTACCCCACAGAGCCACAGAATAACTATGTTGATAGCAAAAACACCATTCTTGATATTATAAAAAAGGACAAAATCAGCATTATTACCATAGGCAATGGGACGGGAAGCAGAGAGGTTGAGGAATTTATCGGCAGGGTTATTGCAGAAGAAAATCTTGATATTACCTATACGATTATTAGTGAAGCAGGGGCTAGTGTTTATTCAGCAAGTGAAGAGGCAGCAAGAGAGTTTCCCGATCTTGATGTAACAATTAGGGGTGCAATATCTATAGCACGCAGGGTTCAGGATCCTTTATCAGAATTTGTGAAAATAGATCCCAAGTCAATAGGGGTTGGGATGTATCAACATGATGTTAATCAGAAACTACTTAGAAAAACCCTCGATGATGTTGTGGAGGATGTCGTTAACAACGTTGGTGTGGACTTAAATACTGCCAGCCCGTCTTTGCTAAGATATGTTGCAGGCTTAAACAAAAGCACGGCTGAAAAAATTTACAGATTAAGGCAGGAAAAACGGAAGTTTTCTTCACGCACAGAGTTGTTAAATGTTTCCGGGATTGGCGAAGATATTTTTAAGCAATGTGCAGGTTTTTTGAAAATTTACGATGGATCTGAGCCATTGGATAAGATGTTTATACACCCGGAAAATTATGAATTTGTTTACTTATTGCTGGATAAACTGAATATCAGTGTTGAAAAAGCCAATTTATTGCCCCTTGTGCTAAAGGACAAACGTTTTGATGAGCTCAAAGAGGCATATGGGGTTGGGGAATTTACCTTTGAAGATATTGTGTATAATTTACAAAAACCTGATCTGGATATCAGGGATAATGTAGACCCCCTTGTTTTTAAAAAGGGTGTCCTTAAAATAGAAGATTTAAAACCTGGGATGCAGCTAACAGGCAAAATTTCCAATGTGGTGGATTTCGGGGCATTTGTGGATATCGGTTTAAAAAATGACGGGCTTATCCATATTTCTGAGCTTGCGGAGAGGTTTATAAAGCATCCTAGTGACGTTGTTTCTGTTGGACAAGTGGTAACGGTGCGGGTCATTGACATGGACAAGGATAGGGGCAGGATAAGTTTGTCTTTGCGGTAAATATTATAATGTTTACAAAGGGATAATTTGAAAAAAATACTTGTTTTTAATCCATCGTTTATTGGTGACAGTATCCTTACCACTCCCCTTATAACAGCAATTAAAAAATGCTATCCTGACAGTAATATTTACTTTTGTGTCCGTCCGGAATCATCAGAGCTGTTTGGATGTCTGGAAGATATCAAAGAAGTGATAGTTTTTGATAAGAGAAACAAAGATAAGGGTTTGAGGGGAATAATTAAATTTCTCAGGAAGATTAAAGGTTATGATTTTGATCTGATTGTTACCCCTCATAAATCTTTGCGGACAGTGATTTTATTGAAGTTAACTGGTTGCAAAAATATTGTGGGATTCAAAGAGGCGGTATGCAGTTTTCTTCTTAACAGCAAAGTCCATAGGGATATGAATCTGCATGAAGTGGAACGAAACCTGTCGCTATTAGCAAATATGTGTGAGAACTATTCATTAAGCAAAATAAAAGAAATGGCTGGATATCCGAAGGTGTGTCGTGATCTTAAATATGAGAAGAAAGTGCAAAAATTGTTTAAATCCCTCAAAAGGGATTATAAAAAAATAGTATGTATAGCACCGGCAAGTGTTTGGAATACAAAGATGTGGCCTGTGGAGTACTATGCCAATGTTATAGAAAAACTTTACAGTGATAAGATATTGTCTTTGGTGGTTGCATCCAAAAGTGAGTATGCAGTAGCCCAGCAGTTGAAATGTGAATGCGACGCGCCTTTCCTTGATTTTGCCGCTAAGACATCACTTACGGAACTTTCTGCCTTAATAAAAAATATAGATTTGTTATTATGCAACGACAGCGCCCCGATGCATATTGCTGCCAGTCATAAAACGCCGGTAGTGGCTATTTTTGGCCCAACGACAGAAAATCTTGGTTTTTTCCCTTATGGGGAAGGCAAAAGTAGAGTGGTAGAGGATAAAAGCCTTTATTGCAGGCCGTGTGCTCTTCATGGGGGGAAAAAGTGCCCGGAAAAACATTTTAAATGCATGAAAAATATTTCTCCTGAGCAGGTTTACTCCGCGGTGATGGAATTAATTCAATGAAAATATTAATTATCCGTTTCAGCGCCCTTGGGGATGTGATTTTAACAACAGGTGTTATCAGGTATATAAAAAAATGTATTCCGGAGCTGCGTATTGATGTAATGACATATTCGCAATATGCCGATGTTTTTAGGAATAATCCTGATGTTGACGAAGTGCTGACGGTGGATAAGCGGTGGCGTTTAAAGGAATTTATTTCTTTTATTACCAGGGCGGGGAAGACGTATGATCACATTTTTGACTTGCATGCAAAATTGGCAGGGATTGTTGCACAAGTATTACTATCGTTGCCTTTCAGTGCAAAAGCAACGTTTCGCAGATACAAAAAGGATTCCCTTAAACGAAGGTTATATGTAAAATACAGATTATTTGAAAAGGATTTACAAACACATGTAACGGGCAAGTATTTCGAGGTATTCAAAAACGTTTTTCCACTCAAACAGCCGGATATTGAAGAACTCAGACCTGTAATATACGTTGATAAACCCTCAGATGAATGTAAAGATCATATTGCAATACACCCATTTGCCAGCAAAAAAACAAAGGAGTGGCCATATATAAGAGAACTTGTGGATGAACTTGCTGAAAGTGGGGAAAATGTCTGCATAATAGGGAATAAGCCGTTTAACTATGAGAGCGATCGCATAAAAGACTTAGGCGGGCAAACGGGTCTTGCTGACATGTTTAACATTTTGAGCAGATGTAAGTGCCTAATAACGACGGATTCCGGTCCAATGCATGCAGGGATAGCACTAAATATTCCTGTGGTCGCTATTTTCGGACCTACAACAAAAGAGTTTGGTTTTATCCCTTCCTTTAGTAATACTTCTGTTATCCAGCGTGAAGGGTTGAAATGCCGCCCCTGCCACGTACATGGAAGCGACCAGTGTCCGGAAAAACACTTTTTGTGTATGAAGGACATTTATGTTTCTGATGTTATAGAGAAGTTATATGAATTGGGGGTATTAAGTGCTAAGGGCCGAGGATCAAGAGGAAAACAGGTTGAAATGGTTGATAAAGTTGAGAAGGTTGAGGGTGATAGGTGTTAGTGCTGGTGTTAGTGTTGGTGTTAGTGTTGGTGTTGGAGGAAAGGAAAAAGCATGGATGAGATAAAAACTGTTGAAGATTTGGATGTTTTCCAGAGATCACATAAACTTACTCTTGAGTTATATAAAATCACAGAAGATTTTCCTTCTTCGGAAAAATTTGGACTCGTATCGCAAATAAGGAGAGCAAGTAGCTCTATTTGTGCAAATTTATTGGAAGGCAGCTATAGGAATAACACAAAAGAATTCAGACAGTTTATTGGCGTATCTAACGGTTCAGTTGGAGAGCTAAAATATCATATTTTACTTGCAAAAGATCTTGGATATATAGAAGAGAAAAAATACGATGAGTTTATAATTTCACTTGATACTATTAGCAAAATGCTACGAGGGGTAACAAAATCTCTGTCACGAAAAATCACCAACACTAACACCAACACTAACACTAACACTAACACCAGCACCAACACCAGCACAGTATTTTTTACACTTCACATCCCGTTAAACCCGCCATTTCGGGCTAACTGCCTACGGCAGTGTTTAACAGGACAAGTCTCACATCTTACGTTCTACGTTTTGCACCCCAATAGTTTGCATTGTCTATGTTAGAAATTTAAAAAAATTTACAAAAAATTTTAACTTACTTTGACATTCAGAAGGAATTAGTTGACAACTTTCGGTTTATTCGTTTTAATAAAAAGAGAGGAGGCTTGTTATGAAGCGCAAATTAACTATTCTCATTTTTGACAATGATGATCTTGGCAAAGTAAAGTCTAGAAGGATAAAAACGTCTACAATTAAGTATGCCATATTTTTTGCACTTTTGTTTATAACCATATCTTCAGTTTCTTTTTATTTTCTGGTGTCCTTATACACAGAGCGGCAAATGATGTTGAGTTACAAAAAAGAAAATGAATTGTTAAAGCTGAGAATAGCTGAGTATGCCAATGAAATGGATGAAATACAGAAAAAAATAGTTGCTATAGATCAGCTTGAGAATGAAGTTCGGAATTTGGCGAGTAAATCTGCCCCCAGTGACCGCAAAGAGCTTGCTGTAGGTGGTAAAGAAGTTGATTTATTAAGGGACTTTTCTGCGGTTGCTGAGCGTAAGGAGAAGCAGTTTTTCGAAGATCTCAACGACAAACTGCTTGCTTTGGGAACAAAACTGGAAAAGAGAGAACGCAGTTTGGGGGAGCTCGTAAATTTTCTTGAGGAGCAAAAGCTCACAATGATGGCCACACCTTCAATACTTCCGGTAGAAGGTTGGGTCTCTAGTGAATTTGGATACCGTATTTCACCTTTCACAGGTAGAAGGGCATTTCATGAAGGGATTGATATTGCTGCTAACTATGGCAGTCCGGTTAAAGCTACAGCGAAGGGCATAGTCATTTATGCTGGGTATAAACCAGGCTACGGCAATTTGGTTACCATTGATCACGGATACGGCTATATTACCCGTTATGGGCACAATAGCCAGCTGAAAGTTAAGGTGGGAGATCGGGTATCCAAAGAGCAGGTTATTGCTAAAGTGGGTAATACAGGCAGAAGTACCGGACCCCACTGCCACTATGAAATTCTTGTAAACGGTATACCCGTTAATCCTGAAAAGTTTATAAACAGTCTGAATGTGGCTAAACAGTAAAGCTATTTCACGTTGTCGGCTGAGCTAACTCTGTTAGCACTCCGTTTGTTGATTTAGGGTGCACAAAGGCAACTTTTTTTCCGTGGGCGCCTGCTATAGGCTCTTCGTTGATTAGTTTGATTCCTTCTTCTTTCAGACT
Source organism: bacterium (assembly GCA_041694215.1). Classification (GTDB taxonomy): domain Bacteria; phylum Chrysiogenota; class Deferribacteres; order Deferribacterales; family Flexistipitaceae; genus Flexistipes. The sequence goes on along the minus strand of JASMTO010000075.1, from coordinate 13,119 downwards.
TTTGAGTACGGATACCAGATCCTCCACTTCATAACAAATATGATGTATCCCCTCCCCCTTTTTTTGGAGAAATGTGGCAATAGGGCTGTCATCAGAGGTGGGTTCCAACAGCTCGATGTTAGATTCCCCCACTTTGAGGAAAGCAACTTTTACTTTTTGGCTTTCCACTTCTTCATAAGCATATGGTTCTATGCCAAGTGATTTGTAAAATTTTACAGCCTGAGTTAAAGAATTTACAGCTATCCCGGTATGGTCTATCTTTTTTAACATGTTGTAGCCTCCTTTTTATGAAATTAGCTTGGATATAAGCTGGTTTACAAGCTTTGGATTTGCTTTTCCCCCTGTTTTTTTCATTATCTGCCCCACAAAAAAACCCTGAAGCTTTGTTTCTCCATTTTTAAATCGTTCTAGCTCTTTAGGATGCTCGTCAAAAATTTTAAGTATTATCTGTTCCAATTCTGAAGTATCAGATATTTGTGACAGATTTTTAGCTTTAACTATTTTTTCGGGGTCGTAACCGCTTTTAAGCATTTCCTCAAAAACATCTTTGGCTATTTTTCCGCTGATAGTTCCTTTATCAATTAATTGAAGAAGCTTAGCAAGTTTTTCTGGTGTTATTGATAATTCGAATATATCACAATTCTTTTCATTAACTTCCCTGAGCATTTCGGACATTATCCAGTTAGCAACAATTTTGGGGTTGTTATAATATTTCGTACACATTTCAAAATATTCTGCATACGACTTTACAGAAGTAAGTACTTCAGCATCATATTCCGGCAATTTGTATTCATTTATAAATCTTTCTTTTTTTTCATCCGGCAACTCAGGCAGAGATGCTTGGATATCCTTCACCCAGCTTTCATCTACTATAACAGGTATTAAATCAGGATCAGGGAAATATCTATAATCATGAGCCTCTTCCTTACTGCGCATGGATACTGTTATATTTTTATCAGGATTCCATAACCTTGTCTCCTGCACAATTGTACCACCGTCTTTAATTGTCTGTTTTTGCCTTTTTATTTCATATTCGATAGCCTTTTGCACATTCTTGAAGGAGTTCATGTTTTTCACTTCTGTTTTCGTACCGAACTCTTTCTGCCCCTCAGGCCTGATGGAAATGTTGGCATCACAGCGTAGCGATCCTTCCTCCATATTACAGTCAGAAATTCCGGCGTATTGTAAGATGGCTTTCAGTTTTTGAAGATAAGCTTTGGCTTCTTCCCCGCTTCTAATGTCAGGTTCGCTGACAATTTCTATTAGAGGAACCCCTGTTCTGTTAAGATCAACATAAGTGGAAGCAGAATCCCCTATATTTTCACCGTGAATTGACTTGCCTGCATCCTCTTCCATATGTATTCTGGTGATACCAATCTCTTTTGTTATTCCGCCTACTTCAATTTGGAGTTTGCCATTCAAACAAAGAGGAAGATCGTATTGGGAAATCTGGTATCCTTTGGGAAGATCAGGATAAAAGTAGTTTTTTCTGGCAAAGATGCTACGCTCTTGAATTTCACAATTTAAAGCAACACCCGCTGTTATTGCATATTCAAGTGCTTTTTTGTTTAAGACAGGCAGAACTCCGGGCATTCCCAGACAAACTGGACAAACATTGGAGTTTGGCTCAGCACCGAAATTAGTTGAACAGGAACAGAATATTTTAGACTTTGTGGATATTTGAACGTGAACTTCTAAGCCTATTACTGCTTCATAATTCATTGTCATACCTCACTATATTGTAAATTTTTATTGTACCACATATCAGTGTTTAAAAAACGCAAATCTTTATTGTTCCCTCTGTAAACATAAACCCACGCCGAAACAGTTTTAACCGTATTATTTTCCTTATTGATGATGAAAACATCTTTAACGGTGCGTTCAAGATATTTTTCTACGTTATCTAACATTCTAATGACCTTTGAGACATTGAAAACTGTTGATATCTCTCCATATACAATGGATTTTTCATCTTCCACTAACGCAGCAAAGATTTCCTTATAGATAGCTAATTTGCCATATGTATAAGCATCCTGGGTTGAGATTACATTTCTTGCGTAGAGGTTATAAAATGGACAATCAGATTTTAATGAGCCGTAAAAAAAAATCTTGTCTATGAATTTCATAGAGTATTGTTTAATATTATTTTGTGAAATTGTAAAGAATTAAAGAATTTGTTACTTAGGAAAATTCTTCCAACAGATTTTTTTTGATGTTTTCAAGCTCTTCATCTGTGGCTTTTTTAAAGTCTATCGTTGAGAGTTTTTGTTCAATTTTGTTTAATATCTCTTTGGATTTTATACCACCATCGGCAGCGATATTTGATAGCAACATTAATTTCTTTGCATCAGGAGAAAGGGATACTTTGTCTAGATTTTTGCTCGTGCTTCCCTCTTTACTTTCGGAAAGCTTACTGTATTTAATCTGCTTATTGTAGGTTCTTAAAATATTATGCAGGTTACTTCCCTGAACAGTCATAAAAGCAGCTCCCTGAAGCAGTGATATAATTCACCGTAATGACTTTATCGGCACAATTTTAAAAAACTTGAGAAAAATAAGCAAGTGTATTTATTTCTGGCATTACCCCATTTTTTATTGTGTACACAAATTGTATTGACTTCGTCTATCACCAGGCTCTTGGACTGGTAAAAAAGATGTTGTCAAACTCTTCGAGCGATGCCATCATCATAAATATTTTCCAATGCAATTAGCATGATAATATTTTATACCAAGTTGCATTTATTTGGGTAATATGCAGATATTGTTGATATAATAAAAATACCCCTCCTCTTGCTTAGTTCAATGTTTAGACCTCTCGACTTCGCTCGAGGTGACAGGAGGCTGTCTTCTCGACCGGAACGAAGTGGAGTGGAGAGATCTCAGCCGCCGTTTGACAAAAGACCTCTGCACTTCGGTCGAGGTGACAATTTTTTGTATAGCATCCGTCTTGTGAAAATTAATAGGATGTTACACATATTACCAGTCTAAAAGATAAACATACCTTTTTAGTTTGTTACTTTTTTGACTGCAACTTGGTATTAATCCCTTTATCTGAGCCATTTTGGTATTTGTGTATGAAAATCTGTAGTATTTTGGTAAATTTTAGCAATATTTACGATTTTCTGCTCTTGAAAATAGTTCCCAAGGATCTGTAGCCCTATAGGTAAATTGTGGGAATCAAAGCCGCAGGGGATTGATATGCCGCAACCACCAAAAAGGTTTAATGAAAGTGTGTATATATCGCTTAAATACATACTTAACGGGTTGTTAGACTTTTCCCCGATTCTAAAAGCAGTGGTAGGGGACGTGGGGGCAATAATGGCGTCCACCTTTTTAAAAGCGTTTAAAAAATCCTCTTTTATTAATGTCCTCACTTTTTGGGCTTTCAGATAGTAAGCGTCGTAATAACCGGCACTGAGAACATAAGTGCCAAGCATAATTCTTCTCTTCACCTCATCGCCAAAACCTTTAGAGCGCGTGGCTGTGTACATCTCTTTAAGATTATCACCTTCCGCTCGATAACCGAATCGCACACCGTCATATCTAGCCAGATTGCTGGAGGCTTCGGCTGTGGCAAGAATATAATATACTGCTACTGCATAGTCAGTATGAGGCATTTTGACACTGATGATTTCAGCTCCTAGCGATTCAAAATGTTTAATAGCACCTTTTACAGCGCTTTCAACATCAGGTTCAATCCCCTCTTTAAAATATTCATCAGGGACACCTATTGTTATCCCATTAAGATTTGCTGTTAACGTTTTTGCCGGAACAAAATTATCAACTTGCGCAGATGTGGAATCATTCTTGTCATGTTTAGCAATAATTTGCATAAGTGTCTCACAATCGTTTGCAGAAACTGTCATAGGGCCTATTTGATCAAGACTGGAAGCAAAAGCCACCAAGCCATAACGGGATATGCGTCCGTATGTAGGTTTCATCCCACTTATCCCGCAAAAGGATGCCGGTTGCCTAATTGATCCACCTGTATCACTTCCTATGGCAGCAGGCACAAGACGTGCACTTACAGCAGCAGCCGAACCGCCGCTGGATCCTCCAGGGACACGATTGATATCCCAAGGGTTCCCTGTTTTCTGAAAATAGGAGGTTTCGCATGACGATCCCATTGCAAATTCGTCCATGTTTAATTTGCCTAAAATAATAAAACCCTCATCTTTAAGGAGTTTTGTTACCGTGGCATCGTAAACGGGAACAAAGTTTTCAAGAATATGGGAAGAGCAGGTAGTGGCGATGTCTTTTGTGATTATATTGTCTTTAAGCCCGATAGGTATGCCAGCCATAGGTGGTAAATGCTTTCCATTAAGTCTTTTCTTGTCAATATCCTCTGCTTCCTTTAACGCATTATTATTTAAACTTAAGAAAGCCTTTATTTTGCCGTCATATTTTTTTATTCTGTCCAGATAGAAACTAACCAACTCTTTTGCTGTTATTTCTCCTCTGTCTAAATAGCTTTTGATCGTTTGTAGATCGCTTGTTAACAGGTCCATGTGCAATCTCCTTTTTTCATCATGCCTCAACCTTCCACTACACGGGGTACTTTAAAATGATTATGTTCATGTTCGGCTGCATTCTTCAAGGCATCTTCTCTGCTTAGATGCTCATGCACAATATCTTCCCGAAAAACATTGGATATATCCAACACGTGGGATGTTGGCTGAATATTGGTTGTATCGAGGGTATCCAGTTTATGTATATAATCAAGGATATTGTTAAGTTCTCCGGTGAACCGATCCAGCTCTTCTTCGGAAAAAGAGAGTCTGGATAATTCGCTAATATGAACGATATCTTCTTTTTCTATAATTTTGGACATTTATTCCTCCTTTTTCCGCTGCAACTAACATTCTAGTATTTTAAACAAAAAACAGCTTTTGTAAACAGATAGATCATTAAAATATTTCCAAGCTTTCAGCAAGCATTTTTTTGAGCCCTGCTTCGCGAAAAAATACATCAACTTTTGCTTTTTCCCCATTTCCTTTGACATTTAAGATTATTCCATCTCCATATTTTTGATGGAAAACCTTTGTATTTGCTTTTAACCCTGGAGTGCTTAAAGAATCATCCCTATTGTTTTCACTGTTGGGAATGCAGTGTTTGATTTCTTCCACAAACATTGAAGGGGTTGAGAACTGTCTTTTTCCATAAACCATACGTGTATTTGTGTATGTGAAGAAAAGCTTTTCCTTTGCTCTTGTGATACCAACATAACAAAGTCTGCGCTCCTCTTCCAGCTCCATTTCATTTTCCATTGCTCTAAATATGGGGAAAAGGCCTTCCTCCAGTCCTGTCAGGAAAACAGAATGAAATTCAAGCCCTTTGGCTGAATGCAGTGTCATAAGGCTCACTGAATTATCGGTATCTTCATCTGCAGACGTTGTCAATGTAGTGGTGGCAAGAAAGTCTGTTAGACTGTAATTCTCAGTGTTCTCCTCAAAAATTGCCGCAGCGTTTATTAGCTCTTCTATATTATTTATTCTTTTGGCTGCCTCGTTTTGCTCTTCAAACTGTTTCAGATAGGCATTGTATCCAGTTGATGTCAATATTGTTTTTATTTTATCTGTGATCTTTTCCTCCCGCATTGTATTTTCTATGACATTTTCGAAGGATTGAAGGCTGCGGTAGGTTTTTCCCCTTGAAATATTACGAATAGCATTAAGAGCTTCCAGCAAATCTACAGCATTTGCTGAAGCGTAATCAATAATTTTTTGGATTACAACATTACCAATGCCTTTTGGCGGATTTTTAGCGGCTCTTTTCAGAGCGTCCACATCGTAAGGATTGTCTATAAGTTTTAGATATGCTAAGATATCTTTGATTTCTCTTCTGGAATAAAAGCTTATACCACCAATTACCTTGTAAGGAATTTTTCGTTTATTCAATTCCACCTCAAAGCCTCTTGATTGAGCATTGGTTCTGTACAGTACAGCAATTTCACTTGGCGGTACATTTTTTTTAAGCAATTCTTCAATTTTGTCCACAACGATTTTTGCCTCATGTATTTCATCATGACATTCTGCGATTGTTATATTTCCCATTTCGCTTTTAAATAAATGTTTATTATCCTGATCGTATGCTGAGGTTAAGTCTTTACCCTTTCTGAACTTGTTGTTGGCAATAAGAGTGTTGGCGGTAAACAGTATATCTGGACTACTTCTGTAATTTACAGTTAGTTTAATGGTATTTACATCTTTGAAATGCTTATCGAAATCAAGAATATTACGGATTTCTGCACCTCTCCAGCCATATATCGACTGGTCGTCATCACCAACAACGCATATCTTTCCCTCTTCTCCGTTAAGCAGCTTGAGAAACATAAACTGCACGTAATTTGTATCCTGATACTCATCCACAAGAATATACTGGAACATATTCTGATAGAACTCTTTTAAACTGTTGTCTGTCAGAAGGGTGCGTATAGTGTATGCAATCATATCATCAAAGTCCAACATGTTAGTAAATTCAAGATATTTTTGGTATTTTGTAAAAACATCCACAAATTTATAGAGGAAGTCATCTGGATCTTTGTTTTCCACATAGTCCATTGAGTTTTTAAAGTTGCTTATTATCCACAGGTATTGTTTTGGCGGATATTTTTTGTGATCAATGTTAAGTTCTTTTATAATATTTTTTAATGCAGATAATCTATCATCCTGATCTATTATACCAAATCCTCTTTTCAGAGGAATATTGTGTGTTTCTTTTCTTAATATCCTCAAACATATGGAGTGAAAGGTGCCCATCCACACCTGATCGGCTTTATCCCCTATAATGGTTTTCAATCTGTGCTTCATTTCCTTAGCTGCCTTGTTTGTGAATGTTACGGATAAAATATTTGTGGGATCTATTTGCAAATCTTCTATCAGATAGGCTATCTTGTGTATAATTACCTTTGTCTTACCAGTCCCCGCTCCTGCAATAACAAGTAAAGGTGTATCACAATATGTTACCGCTTCCTGCTGCTGTTTATTTAAATTACTTAAACTAATAGGCATAAATCTCCTCATCACACATAAACATTCATGCAGATTGTGTCGCCAGAGCTTTGTTATAGGCAAGTAAAATGTCACTTCTTCTTAAAAGCCCAACAACTCTAAGTTTACCGTTAATGTTTTCCACTACTGGGAGTGCTCCTAAATCTTTAATGCCAAGTTTCTTAAGGGCAGTGGATAGATTATCCTCAGGATAAACGTAAATTATGTCATCCTTGGTACAGATTTCCCCGGCAACAACTATTTCTTCCAGTTCTCTCTCAAACATGACACTTTTTATGTTGTCCAAAGACATGATTCCCACAAGATAATTATTATCATCTAACACAGGAAAGTAAATATGTTTTGCCTTTTGTATTCCTTCTATGACTTCTTTGAATCTGGTGGTTTCCTTGAACGTGACAACATCTGTTAACATTACATCTTTAACCAAAATACTGGAAAGTATTTTCTCCTCTGTCCCTTTCCTAATATTTATACCTTCCTTTTTAGCCAATACCCATGAAAAAATAGACTCTTTTTCCAGTCGGTTAGCTGCAACGTTTGCAATAATTGTTGATAGCATGAGGGGCAATATGATTTCATAACTTTGAGTTATTTCAAAAATAATTAGAATTGCTGTTAATGGAGCCCTTATGGTGGCACCTAACATTGCACTCATTGCCACCAGTGCATAAGCTCCGCTGGAGGCTGTGATGCCCGGGAAAATTATATTAAAAATCCAGCCTATAAAACCTCCGGATGCTGCCCCTATAAATAAGGATGGAACAAACAAGCCACCTGAGCCTCCGGAGCCTAGGGTGAAAGACGTTGCAATTATTTTGAGGAAAATAAGTAGTAAGAGGATTACTCCGAATTTATTGGAAGCGAGTATTTCGTGTATTGAGTCATAACCCACCCCCATTATTTCCTTAGAGAAAACCGCAAGTATGCCCAAAAGCAAACCGCCAAGTGCCGGTTTTAAATACGGTGGGATGGGAATTTTTTCAAAACGCTCCTCCATAAAGTAAAAAAATCTTATAAAAAACACGCCTATTACTGCACAAAATAGCCCCAGTACAACATACATTGGTAATTCCAGGATACTTTTCAGATGATATTCTGGTGCTGCAAAAGTAACAGCATTGCCAAGATGACTCCTGGAAATAGCAGTAGCGATAACGGATGATATTATTATTGGGCTAAATGTCCGTATTCCAAACTCACCTAACAGTATCTCGGCGGCGAACATGGCTCCACCTATGGGAGCGTTAAAGGTTGCGGCCAACCCTCCTGCCGCACCACTTGCAACAGCAACCTTCATTCTGATAGTGGAAAACTTAAATATTTTCCCTACGCCTGATCCCAATGCTGCGCCTATTTGAATAATAGGTCCCTCACGACCAGCTGAACCGCCTGATCCCAGGGTAACTGCAGATGTAAAGCTTTTGATTACCGCAACAAGTGGGTTGATTCTCTGGTTTAGGGCTATGGCTTTAATAACATCAGGGACACCATGCCCTTTTGCTGATTTAAAAATTACGCCTGTAAGTCCTACTATTAGCCCTCCAATTGCGGGTATCAATATTATTTTATATAAAGGACTGTGGTTCAGTGTTTCTAAAAGAAATTCCTCTTTGGTGCCGTAAAAAAGGTGCTGAAAAAAACCAATTAAATACCTGAAAGCAATGTTACCGTAGCCGGCCGCAACACCTATAACTACAGCAACACCTGCCAGGTACATATCCTCATGTTCGGCAAAAATTTTGTAAATTACGTTTTTTGTTTTTTTAAACATTACGATCTTTATTCAACAGTGACACTTTTTGCTAAATTTCTTGGCTGGTCTACATCGTTACCCAGCAGTCTTGCACAGTGATAAGCGAAAAACTGTGTGATAATCGAGTTTAAAAAGACACTAGTCTCTTCACTGACATCCGGCACTGTTATAACGGAGTTGCATTTCTTTATCAAATTCTTGTTATTTTCAGTAACAGTTGCAATAACAATGCCATCTCTGGCCTTTATTTCTTCAATATTGGAAGCCATTTTTTCGTAAACTCTTGAATTTGTGGCTATAGTGAAAACAGGCATGTTTTCATCTATCAGAGCTATAGGTCCATGTTTCATTTCGCCAGCGGGATAACCCTCAGCATGGATATAGGATATTTCTTTCAGTTTAAGAGCACCTTCGAGTGCAATAGGATAGTTTAAATGCCTTCCTAGAAACAAAAAATTTGAATAATCTTTATATTTTTTAGCAATTTCCTCTATCTCTGCATCTTTTGAAAGTATATTTTCCATCTGCTCCGGTATTTTAATAAGACTGTTTATGTGTTTGCACCGTTCTTCTTTTGGGAGGAAACCGTTTAACCCACCCAAAAAGATTCCCAGCATATACAGCGAGGCAATTTGCGTTGTAAATGCTTTTGTCGAAGCAACTCCTATTTCCGGACCTGCATGTGTATAAATTACACCGCCCGATTCCCTTGCTGCTGTGGAGCCCACAACGTTGCATATGGATATTGTATGACTACCGCAATCTTTTGCTGTTTTTAAGGCGGCTAACGTGTCAGCAGTTTCCCCTGACTGGGTAATAGCCAGAAAAAGAACATCTGGTCCCAGAATCATGTCCCTGTATCTATATTCAGAAGCTATATCCACTTCCACTGGAATGTGGGCAAGCTTTTCAATAAGGAATTTGCCAATTAATCCGGCATGCCAGCTCGTACCGCAGGCAACTATATGTATGCGTTTAATACCGGCAAGGCTCTTTTCCAAATGCATAAGCTCGGATAAAAATATTTTATCTTCTTCTAAAGAATATTTACCCCGTAGGGTATCTGTGATTGCCCTGGGTTGTTCGTATATTTCCTTTTGCATGAAGTGCTTGAAACCTGCTTTTTCAGCCATTACCGGGTTCCAGTCAATATGTTGTTTGCTCCTATTGATCAGTCTGTTATTTCTATCATAAATTGCAACTTTTTCCTTTGTTAAAATAGCTATATCACCGTCTTCTAAAAAAATAAATTCACGTGTATGTGGTAAAACGGCCGGTATATCACTTGCCGCAAAATTTTCATTATTGCCCAACCCGATTACCAGAGGGCTATCATGTCTTGCTACAACAATATTACCCGGATCATTTTCGCTAATTACAGCTATTGCGTAAGCTCCTTCAAGTATTTTTACAGCTTTTTGAACAGCATTTAATAGATTATCCTGAAAGTAACTGTGAATAAGATGTGCTATCACCTCAGAGTCTGTTTCCGATTGGAAAATGTATCCCTGATTTTCCAGGTCATGCTTTATCGCCAAATAGTTTTCAATTATACCATTATGTACCAGCGCAAGCCCTTTTGATATATGGGGATGAGCATTTTTGGCAGTGGGCTTACCATGTGTTGCCCATCGGGTATGCCCTATTCCGACATTGCTGTTAAATGCGATATTTGTTACTTTTTCTGCAAGGTTGTGTAATTTACCTGCACTTCTAACTGTTTCTATTTTTCCACTTTCGCTTTTCAGAACAGCGATCCCTGCAGAGTCATAACCTCTGTACTCCAGTCTTTGTAGACCATCTATCAATACGTTGTATGATTGTTTGTTGCCGATATAAGCAACTATGCCACACATTATAAATCCTCCCTGTTGATTTTCTTCTTTCTTTTGAGTACCCAGTTCTCTATGTTTTTTTGATCACTACGTGAGATTGCCAGCGCGTTTTCTGGGACATTTTTGGTAATGGTTGAGCCTGCTGCAATAAGTGCGCTCTTCCCAATCTCAACAGGAGCTACAAATTGGACATCACTTCCCACAAAAACATTGTCGTGTATCACTGTTTGATGTTTTTTTATGCCATCATAATTACACGTTATTGTGCCACAGCCTATATTTACATTTTTACCGATAAAGGCATCACCGATGTATGTTAAATGACTTGCTTTTGAGTTTTCACCAATTTCAGATTTTTTGACTTCAACAAAATTTCCGATTTTATTGTTTCTTTGTAAAACTGTACCCGGCCTTAAGTGAGCCATAGGTCCAACCTGAGACTTTTCTCCCACAAAAGCCTCAGTGATCACTGTATTTTCTTTTATTATACAGCTTTTTTCCACAATACTGTTTTCTATTTTGCAGCCCGAGTAAACTATAGTCCCCGTTTTTATTTTGGTTTCCCCTTTTAAAACAACATTAGGATGAATTTCCGCATCGGGTTCAATCATGACGGACTCATCACAGTAAAAATTATCGGGATCTTTTATAGTTACGCCATCATCCATAAACGCATAAGCCCTTTTTAGCCATAGGAGTTTTGATGCCTGTGCAAGAGATTTGCGATCATTTATGCCAATAAATTCATTTTCTTGCTTTGCAACATAAACTTCACACCCCTCTTTTACTATATCTGTAAGGTAAAATTCCTTTTGTGCATTGTTATTATTTATACGTTCCAATCGTGTGAATAATTCCTGTTTCTCGACAAGGTATACCCCTGTATTTATCTCAGTGATCTTTTTTTCATACTCATTGGCATCTTTTTCCTCTATAATTCCAAGCACACTTCCGTCTGCGCCACGTACCACCCTGCCATATCCTGAAGGATCGTTTGCATTTACACTAATAAAGCTGATATCGTGTGAGACTTTATTGATGAAGTCACTAAGCGTTTCAGAGGTCATAAGAGGCATGTCACCGCAAAGAATGAGAATTTTGCCATTATAATTGTTTAAAAGAGTTTTTGCAGCCAAAACAGCATCGGCAGTGCCATTTTGTGATTCCTGGATTGCAAAGTCCACATTAAATTTGTTTAGGTGCTCCTTTATTTGCTGGTAAGAGTCTGGGTTTACAACCACCACACTTTTATCGTTGCAGACTGTTTCTGCCACGTTAAGGACATATTCAATCATGGGCTTTCCGGCTACATCAAAAAGTACTTTGGGATATTTCGATTTCATTCTCGTACCTTTTCCGGCAGCCAATATTAACGCTTTAACCCCCATTTTTTCCTCCACAGTAAAACTATATGAGTTTTAGAACATAACTGTATATAAATCAAGACCGCAAGCGATTTTATCCAAACAATTTTTCCAGCTTATTTTTCCTAAATGTAAAAATGTTATTCAGTTTATTTTTAACGACGCAACTGTGGGCAAAAACACCTATCTTTTTAAAAGGTAGCATGTAATGAACCTCGTCAGTCATTAAGATACCACCGTCTGTTTCCTCGAAAAAGTGCTTGTGATGCCAGAATTTATATGGGCCAAATCGTTGTTCATCAACAAAATAGTATGGTTTGTCTACATGGGTTATTTCCGTTACCCATCTGACATTTACATATTTAAATGGTGAGATTTTGTATTCAATAATCATACCGGCATATATTTGTTTTGATAGATTGGAAATTACCCTGAAACTAAGCCATTCTGGTGTAATATCTGATAATTTTGCTGGATCAGAAAAAAAATTCCAACAATGATACAGATCAGTTTTTAGAAGCTGCTGCTGATTTATAATGTGCAATTTTAATACCTTTTAATATATCTAACCATGTTGTATATCAAAATATAAGGAAAAAATAAAGTTGTTTGCTTGATATTTTCCATGTATGTGTTATGAGATTTATATGGTAATTTCTTCCCGGTTGCTTTATATTTGCCGGTTAGATAATATTTAGGAGAACAGATATGCGCTTTGATATAGCAAAAGGTGGAAGTGGGTTAACTTATGAAATCAGAAATATTGTTGGTGTTGCCAACGAATTAAAAATGAGGGGTGTTGATGTTGTCTGGGAGAATATTGGCGATCCTATAGCAAAAGGGGAGCATATCCCTGAATGGATGAAAAAGATCCTTGTGGAAATCATGGAGGATGATTTAAGCTTTGGATATTCCCCTACGAAAGGTGTTCAGCAGACCAGAGAGTATCTTGCAGAAAAAGTCAATAATAAGGGTGGTGTCCAAATAACCCCTGAGGATATTATATTTTTTAATGGCCTTGGGGATGCTATAGCCAGAGCATATAGCTCTATCCGGGTTGATGCAAGGATTATAATGCCTGAGCCAACATACTCTACCCATTTTATGGCTGAAGTGCTCCATGCCTCCTTTCCCCCTAATACTTACAGGATGAA
>JASMTO010000074.1:0-3021 GCA_041694215.1 bacterium | reverse complement strand
ATTGTGTATCACAAATTTATCGGTCTTCGACCGATGTTAGTAGGATACATTACTTTAGTCCCGCAAGGCTACAAATTCAGATTTTTTCATCTCGCCCGGAGGGCGGGATATGTTGTTAAACGTCAAATTTATCCGCCCGAGGGCGTCTGTTACAGCATGACCAAATAGGGTTATTAAAAGGTCTTTATTCTGAGCTTTTACAATCAGCCAGATTACTCATGAAATCAATCAAAACAACTCTGCTGTTATCTGCTTTAACTGCCAGCCAGTAATTCCATTTTTCTTTTACAAAATAATAATTTTTCATTCCCATCCCGTCTACAGAATATACCTCACACCCGTTTACCTTTAGTGATTTAAAATTTCTGTACATCTTGCTTGAGGGCATTTTTTCATTCATTCTGCTGATCAACTTTTCTGCCTCTTTTACCGATGAAGATTCGGAAGCCCATATTATCATTTTTTTACCTGAACCGCCTGCATATTTAGCCACCACTGCATCATTCAACTGAATTTCAGAACCCCTGTGCAGCATCTTGACAGACTTTATTGCCTCGCTGCCTCTTGTTATGGAAACCTTTTCAAAACCGCCCATTTTTTCAGGAAAGATGTTACCATTAGCATAAGCAAATCCTGAAATAATCATGTAAAAAGCCAGGAAAAAAATGAAGTTTTTAATCATTTCCATAATTAATTCGCCTCCCGTATTATTTCAATTCACCGTAATGTTTTTTGAAACCGAATATTTTAGTAAAAAAGCTTTTTAAGTCCTCAAGAATTATATAAAGAGAAGGCACAAAAATTAAAGTAATAAACACCCCGAAAAGTATTCCGAACGCTAAAGATATTGCCATCGGTATCAGAAATTTTGCCTGCATTGACGTTTCGAAAACCATAGGCATCAAGCCGAAAAATGTTGTAAGTGTTGTAAGGATTACCGGTCTGAAACGAGACATTGATGATTCCAGAATTGCCGAATAACTGTTGTATCCATTATCTCGTCTGAGCCTGTTTGCAAGGTCTATCAGCACCAGAGCACTGTTTACAACAACTCCTGCCAAAGCAACTATACCGAACAAACTCATCAGACTCAGGCTGTAGCCCAAAAGCAGATGACCGTATACGGCTCCGATAATTCCGAAAGGAATACTGCACATTATGATAATCGGCTGAATATAGCTTTTGAAGGGCACAGCCAGCAAAACATATATAGCCAGCAAAGCTATTCCCAATCCTCTTATAAGAGTACCCACGCTTTCCCTTAAATCAGACTGTTCCCCTTCGAAACTGTAGGAAAGTCCCGGATAGTTTGACATAAGTCCGGGGAGAACATCCTTTTCCAGAGATTTAGTTATTTCACCCGTTCTGCTCTGCGGGGTAACGGAGGCCTTTACTGTAACCACCCTTTTACCGTTTCGCCTTTCGATAGATGTATAAGCTTTGCCTCTTTTGATTACAGCGACATCGTTAAATGCAACATTCACACCGTTTGGTGACTGAATTTTCATATCTTCGAAAAAATTAACACTGTCCCTTTGCTGCTCGTTTAGCCTCACCATGACACTTACTTCATTTTTCCCACGCAACTGTTTTAAAGCCTCAACACCGTAGTATCTGCTCCTTAATTCCCTTGCAATTACCTCAGGGGAAAAACCGAGAAAATAACCTTTAGGTTTCAGTTTAACGTCAAACTGGTCTTTGCCTTCCAGAAACCCGTCCTCAATGTCCGAGGTTATTTCAAACTTTTCCAGTTCAGAAGCCAGTTTGCTGCTGGCAGACTTCAGAACATCCATATTAGAATGGCTGAGCTCAACAGTCAGGTCTGCTCCGGATCCCGGGCCTCCGAAATCCGAACTGAAACTTACCTGCTCAGCTGCCGGAATTTTACCAAGCACATTTCTCCACTCTTTTACAAATTCAGAAGTACTTATAACACGTTTTTCCGGTGGGGCAAGGAAGACAAGGCCGGTTATGCTGTTGCCGCTGACATTAATCAGAATATTTTCCACAAGTCCGGATCGGCTGTATTTTTCTTTTAGTTTCTCTGCAGAAGTGGAAATTTTTTCAGCTGTACGTTTTATTTTTGCATCTGATTCCCCCAGAGGCATCTGTACTTTTAAACGGGCAAAATCTGACTGTACTTTAGGAAACATACTGAATCCCATTCTGCCGCTTGCTATAAAAGCTATAGTAACAATCAGTATCATCAACCCTGCAACAATACTTACGTATCTGAATTGAAGAGAAATTTTCAAAAAGGGTCTGTATATATTTTCAATCATCCATTCAAGAAATCGGCTGATTTTCTGCTGCTGCCTGTGTATGAAATACATTATTCTGCTGACAAAATAATTTTTTTGGTGGCCGAGGTGAGCTGGAAGTATAAAAAGGGCTTCCACAAGTGAAATCAAAAAGACTGACGCTACGACAAGAGGTATTATTCGGAATATTTTCCCTGAAACTCCGGGTATAAAATACATTGGCATAAAGGCTACAATATTGGTCAGGATGCTGAAAACCACCGGAGCACTTATCTCTCTTGCACCTTTGATTGAAGCTTCAATAAAATGCATCCCCTTTTGTCTGTAAGTATAAATATTTTCTCCAACTACTATCGCATCATCTACAACTATCCCCAGTGTTATGATGAAGGCGAAAAGTGATATCATGTTTATGGAGACATTAAACAACGGCATTAGAAGAAGAGCACCCATAAAAGATATCAAAATCCCCAGAGTCACCCAAAAAGCAAGCCTGATTTCAAGAAACAGACTGAGCAGAATCATAACAAGTATAAGGCCCATAAGCCCGTTTTTCAGAAGTAAATTCATCCTCTGATTGAATATCTCCGACCTGTCATTAACCACTCCCAGACTAAGACCTTCAGGCAGTATTTCGTTAAGTTTTTTAATCTCGTTTTTCACTGCATTTGCCACATCAACAGGCTTTTGATTACCAACTCTGAAAATTTCAAGTTCCACTGCGGACTTGCCGTTAAAATTCATATAGTTTACCGTTTCT
>JASMTO010000073.1:0-10735 GCA_041694215.1 bacterium | reverse complement strand
CGCTCCTGGATCAAGAAGTTTTTTCCCTCAGGAAGAGTGGCTGGAAACCTACGGTGTGTTTGGGTTTAAGAATTTAACAGATATAGTGTCAATTGATGAATATATAAGAAAAGAAAATGTAAAAAATGCTTTAGTATTCGGTGGTGGATTTATAGGAGTGGATGCAGCCCTGTCGTTATGGAAGCGGGGACTAAATGTTACACTTGTTCATAGAAACAACAGAGTCCTATCCCAGATGACAGATGTGGAGGGAGGTATTTTTGCAACTGAGAGGTTAAGGGAAAAAACAGATATTAATATTAAATTAAAAAGCGTTGTGAAAGACATTTTCAGTAGTGATGGAAAAATTAAAGGTGCGGTATTGGATGATGGCACCTACCTCGATATTGATCTTTTAATAATTACCATTGGGGTAAGACCAAATTCGGAAATATTGGGCGTAGAAGGTGGTATCAAGGTAGATAATTCACTTAAATTTAATGATAACATATACGCTGCTGGGGATGTTGCCTCAACAAAACATTTAATCACAGGAGAGCATGGTATTTACGCAACATATCCTAATGCAAGGGTTCAGGCTCGAAGTGCAGCCTACAACATTTTGTTTAATAAAAATCTTTTTAGAGGTTCGATTAATACAAATGTTTTGAAAAAACATATTGATTTTCCCATTATCTCTGCAGGTGTTTTCGAAGGCGAAGAATTTACTTACCAAAATAAAAATATTTTTAGAAAAATATATATGAAGGATAACAAAATTAATGGTTATATCCTGGTTGGTGACACAATTATATCAGGGTTTGTTTACAATTTATACATAACACAAAAGGAAATAGGTAATCATATCAACAAGTACTTGGGGTTAAAAAAAGGTAAGGCATATTACATACATGCTTTATCTCGCTAGAAGTTAGACCATCCAATCCCCCACCTACACTTCGTAAGTGTAGTTAAATCTTGCCTCCACTTACGAAGTGTAGGTTTTTTTAGCGATTTATTGCTTAAACAATTGAATAATGATAAAATAATAAAAATACTAAGAAAGGGGATTGGTTGAGATGAGTTATATACAGTGGAATGACTTTGAAAAAGTTGAACTTCGTGTGGGTAGGATTCTAAACGTATACGAATTTCCGGAAGCAAAAAAGCCAGCTTATATACTAGAAGTTGATTTTGGAGAAGAAATCGGAATAAAAAAATCAAGTGCTCAGATTACTGACTTGTATTCAAAAGACGATTTAAAAGGAAAACTTGTTATAGGAGTAGTAAATTTCCCTGTTAAACAGATTGGTCCGATTAAATCAGAATGTCTTATTACAGGCTTTTACAGAGATGATGGTGTTGTTCTTGCTGTGCCTGACAAAAATGTCCCTCTAGGATCAAAGCTGGGCTAACAACAAGTTTTTTTATTTTTAAAAAATTCAGCTATGAGTTTCTTAGTAGCTGATGCTGGATTTTCTTTCCCTGACTTTACATTGTCAATGTATTCAGGCAATTGCTTTTTCACATTTTCATCTGATTTAAATATACGCATAATTTCATCGTTAAGCAATTTAAACATCCAATCCACAGATTGCTCCATTCGCTTTTTATAAAAAAGGTCATTATTCTTCATATGCATCTCAAAATGCCTGAGTGTTTCCCAAAAAGTATCAATACCTTCATTATTCAGTGCACTTACTAATAAAACCTTGACCTGCCATTTATCTGGACGAGGTTTTAAAATATGAAGGGCATTCTCTATCTGTTTTTTAGCCAAAAGGGCTTTTGGCCTGTTGTCAGCTTCTGCTTTATTGATCAATATAATATCAGATATTTCCATAATGCCTTTTTTAATACCCTGGAGTTCGTCTCCGGCACCGGGAAGTTGTAAAAGAACAAAACAGTCCACCATTGAAGCTACTGTAATTTCAGATTGTCCGACACCTACAGTTTCTACTATAATAACATCATAACCTGCTGCTTCACATAAAAGTATTGATTCCCGCGTCTTTCTGGCAACTCCACCAAGTGAATCACCCGAAGGTGAAGGTCTAATAAACGCATTAGCATCTTTAGAAAGCTCCTGCATTCTGGTTTTATCCCCAAGTATACTTCCACCTGAGATTTTGGAAGAAGGATCCACAGCCAATACAGCTACTTTCTTTCCCATACAAGTAAGAAATTTCCCGAAAGTTTCAATGAAAGTACTTTTGCCGACACCTGGAACCCCTGAAATTCCTATTCTCAGGGATTCTCCGGTATATGGCAATATACTGTTCAAAAGCTTATCGGCATTTTCTCTTTCGTTTAGATTGGTTGATTCTATTAATGTTATCGCCTTTGCCAGGTGCCTTGTATTGCCTTTTAGAAGTCCATTTCTCAGATCCTCAACGTTCATATATTAACTGGTTACTCGACTTTTTATCTTTTCAAGTGTTTCTTTTGCACACTTTATAATGGGGGTACCAGGACCAAAAATACATTTCACGCCTTGGCTGTAAAGGAAATCGTAATCATTTTTAGGGATCACTCCGCCCACCGTCACAATAATATCGTCTGCGCCGAGTTTTTTAAGTTCATCGATCAATTTCGGCACAAGGGTTTTATGCCCTGCAGCAAGGCTGGAAACCCCTATGGCATGCACATCATTTTCAATAGCCATTTTTGCAGTTTCTTCAGGAGTCTGGAAAAGTGGGCCCACATCCACATCGAAACCGAGATCAGCCAAACCGGTGGCAACCACTTTAGCGCCACGATCGTGACCATCCTGCCCCATTTTGGCAATTAAAATCCTTGGCCTTCTACCTTCCTTCTCAGCAAATTCGTCAATCATCCTCTTTGTTTCTTCAAAATTGTCATTTTCAGAAAACACGCTACTATAAACCCCCGTTTGCAATCTTATATCCGCAGAATATCTGCCAAAGACCTTTTCCATAGCTTCAGATATTTCACCAACTGTTGCCCTTTTTCTCGCAGCCTCCACGGCATATTCCAACAAATTACCGTTTTTTTCCGCTGCATTTGTAAGCTCATTCAGAGCTTTTCTGACTTCATCTTCATTTCTATTTTGCTTCAAAGTTCTTAAACGTTCTTTCTGTTTTTCCAGTACTTTGGTATTATCAATTTCCAAAACCTCAATGGGGCTATCCTCTTCGCTTATATATTTATTAACACCAACAATCACATCTTTGCCCATATCTATACGTGCTTGCTTTCTGGCTGCAGATTCTTCTATTTTGAGTTTGGGCATCCCTGTTTCAAGTGCTTTTGTCATTCCGCCAAGTGATTCAACCTCTTCTATTATTTCAGTAGCTTTCTGGATAAGACTGTTGGTAAGACTTTCTATATAATAAGAACCCCCCAAAGGATCAACAACGTTACAGATAGCTGTCTCCTCCTGAATGATAAGCTGTGTATTCCTTGCAATGCGAGCAGAAAAAGGTGTGGGCAGGGCTATAGCTTCATCAAGTGCATTTGTATGCAAAGACTGAGTACCACCAAAAACAGCTGCCATAGCCTCAATAGTGGTTCTTATGACATTATTATAAGGGTCCTGTTCTGTCAAACTCCAGCCGGAGGTCTGGCAATGGGTTCTTAGTGTCATAGATTTTTGGTTTTTAGGATTAAACTGCTTCATTAGCTTTGCCCATAAAAATCTTGCTGCTCTTAACTTTGCCACTTCCATAAAAAAATTCATTCCGATAGCGAAGAAAAATGACAGCCTCGGAGCAAAGGAATCCACATCCAGCCCCCGCCCTAACGCATATCTTACATATTCAAGGCCGTCTGCAAGGGTAAAAGCCAGCTCCTGAGCACAGTTCGCGCCCGCCTCTTGAATGTGATAGCCACTTATGCTTATTGAGTTAAATTTAGGCATATATTTGCTTGTATATTCAATAATATCCGCAACAATCCTCATGGAAGGTTTCGGTGGATAAATATATGTGTTTCGCACCATGAATTCTTTAAGAATATCGTTTTGGATTGTTCCTGACAATTTTTCCTGGGAAACTCCCTGCTCTTCAGCAGCAACTATATAATTGGCCATTATCGGAATAACAGCACCATTCATTGTCATGGAAACAGAAACCTTATCAAGTGGGATACCGTCAAATAGTATTTTCATATCCTGAATAGAATCAATTGCAACGCCGGCTTTGCCCACATCTCCGACAACCCTAGGATGATCAGAATCGTATCCTCTGTGTGTCGGCAGATCAAAAGCAACAGATAGCCCTTGCTGACCCTGAGCGAGATTCTTTTTATAAAACGCGTTGGACTCCTCTGCGGTGGAAAATCCAGCATACTGTCGTATTGTCCAGGGTTTTCCTGCATACATTGTGGCTCTAGGTCCACGGACAAATGGGGGCAATCCCGGAAATGTATTTACGAACTCCAACTCTTCAATATTTTCGATGGTGTATAACGGTTTTACTGTAAATTCTTCAGGTGTTTCCCAGTTCAAATGATCGAGACTGTCTTTTTTTGACTCTTTTTTGGCTAATTCTTCCCAATCTTTTTTCTTGTATTTTTTAAATTCACTCATAGTTAAACCTCTTTAAAAAATTATAGGGGCACCACGGCCCCTATACGACTTGAAAAATCTGTAATTTATTCCACCACAAAAAGTTTATCCCCAACTTTAACAGTGCTTTCCTGGGGGTTTTCACTCGCTTTTACAAAAATCTCTTCAACAACACCATCTTTGGGTGCTTTAATTTCGTTTTCCATTTTCATGGCAACAAGGATCATAACCGGTTCACCTGCTTTAACTTCGTCACCAACTTCCTTCAGCGTTTTCCATATATATCCAGGCATTTGAGCTTCAACAACTTGGCGCCCTTCAATCCCAACTTCAGCTCTCAATTTCATAAGCCGTTTCATATCATCCAGGATTTCCACATTATAGCTATCACCGTCAACAAGCACCTCAAACTGGTCACCATCTTCGCCTATTTCAACAGAATATGATTTGTTATCAATAATCAGTGAGTAAATATTTTCTGTAATCTGCCTAAAGTCTGCCACATGCTTTTTCCCTAGTACATCTACTTCAAAAACATTGTAATTCTTTTCTTCCACTGATAATTTATATTCATCTTCAAAACCTTCCACATTTGCATAATACTCTCTTTTCGTAATCATCAATACACCTCACTATATCCTGCTTCCAAAGTTAAGCAATTTACCGAAACGTTTCCAGTCAGACTCTCCCACTTCCGGTCTGGTCATTGATCTCGCTGCTGATATTTTTTCAGACATAAGCTGCTTTATCGCTGCAGCAACCAATGGTACAGTTGGATCCTCATGCCCTTTTCTCTCCATATCCTCTTTATCGAATTTATTATCAATAAAACCAGTATCATAATTGCCACTTAGAAACGTTTCGTTTTTAAGCACACTGAAATGAAATGGGATGGATGTTTTTATCCCTCCAATGATATATTCGGAAAGTATCCTTTTCATATTCTCAATTGCACCCTCACGCGTTTTACTGTTTGCGCAAACTTTTGCAATCATAGGATCATAGTACAATGGGATCTCATACCCCTGGTAAGCACCACTCTCCACTCGAACATTAGGGCCCTCAGGTGTCTGATATATAGTAAGCAACCCTGGTGAAGGAGCAAAATTATTAGTAGGATCCTCTGCATAAATACGACATTCTATCGCGTGCCCGTTCCTCTGAATTTCTTCCTGTTTGAAAGAAATCTCTTTTCCTTCTGCAATACGGATCATTTCACGCACTATATCAACACCTGTAATCATTTCAGTTATCGGATGCTCCACCTGCAATCTTGTATTCATTTCCAGAAAATAAAAGCTTTGATCAGCACCAACGACAAATTCCAACGTACCAGCACTGACATAACCAAGCCTTTTTACAGCCTTGGATGCAACCTCACACATCTTTTCACGTGTTTCCTCGTTTATAAAAGGGGAGGGTGCTTCCTCAATTACCTTCTGATGCCTTCTTTGAATAGAGCATTCCCTGTCAAACAGATGCAAGGCATTGCCATGGGAATCTCCTAAAACCTGTATTTCCACATGATGTGGCTGAATTATGAATTTTTCTATATACATATCGCCATTGCCAAAAGCATTGGCAGCTTCCGAACTTGCTGTACGAAAGGCAGAGTCGAAATCTTCTTCCTTCTCAACGAGCCTCATCCCTTTGCCGCCACCACCGTAAACGGCTTTCAGCATAATAGGATAACCTATTTCCCGACATACCTTTTTGGCTTCGTCAACATCTCTTATGGGATTTTTTGTGCCGGGCACTGTGGGTACTCCAGCTTCAGCCATAGCCATTCTGGCTCCGGTTTTACTTCCCATAAGATCTATGTGTTCGGCTTTAGGGCCTATAAATGTCACATCCGCTTCATTACATTTTCTTACAAAGTCTGCATTTTCTGCATAAAAACCGTATCCGGGATGAATTGCTGCTCCCGTTTGCTTTGCAATATCTATAATTTTATCCATTTTGAGATAGCTTGTATCACCTTCACCTTCTGTAATACAGTAAGCTTCATTTGCATATCTAACATGGGGAGCTTTTCTATCAGCATGCGTATATATTGCCACAGTTTCAATATCCATTTTCCGACATGTCCTGAAAACCCTGATCGCTATCTCTCCTCTGTTTGCTACCAAAACTTTTTTAATTTTAGCCATTGAAACCTCCTCTACAGCGGCAAGTTATCATGTTTTTTGGGTGGATTTGTCTGACGCTTATTATTTAGTAGCTCAAACGCCTGTATCAACCTAGGTCTTGTATCTTCCGGCAGAATAACTTCATCAATATAACCCAACTCAGCCGCTCTGTAAGGATTTGCAAACCATTCTCTGTATTCATTTGTTAATTTCTTTTTCATAGCTTCAGGATCTTTTGCGTCAGCTATCTTTTTGCGATATAAAATCTGGACTGCGCCATCCGGCCCCATAACGGCAATTTCAGCTGTTGGGTAAGCATAATTGATATCCCCTCTGATATGTTTGGAACTCAAGACGTCATATGCACCGCCGTAAGCTTTCCGTGTAATAACAGTAACTTTGGGAACTGTGGCTTCACAATAAGCATAGAGCAATTTCGCACCATGTTTGATTATACCACCATACTCTTGCTGGACTCCAGGCATAAAACCAGGCACATCTACAAACGTTAGTAAAGGAATGTTAAACGCATCGCAGAATCTAACAAAACGGGCACCTTTAATGGATGAGTCCATATCAAGCGCCCCTGCCATAACCTGAGGCTGATTAGCAACAACTCCAATGGTTTTGCCATTAAGTCTGGCAAATCCCACAATTATATTTTTGGCATAATGCTCCTGAACCTCAAAGAAATTACCATCATCCACAACTTTCTTGACAATCTCAGACATATCATAAGGCTGATTAGGATTTTCCGGCACAAGCTTATTTAATGAATTGTCAGTTCTGTTTGGGTCATCTTTTGTAGGAGCAATAGGAGGGTCTTCCATATTGTTTTGCGGCAGAAAATTTATAAGTTCCCTGATTCGCAACAGACAGTCTTCATCATTTTCAGCTGCAAAATGTGCCACACCACTTTTGGAGTTATGGGTCATGGCTCCGCCCAGCTCTTCTTTTGTAACATCTTCACTTGTAACAGTTTTCACAACTTCAGGACCGGTAATAAACATGTAACTCGTTTCTTTAACCATGAATACAAAATCGGTGAGTGCCGGGGAATAAACTGCACCGCCAGCACATGGTCCCATAATAGCTGAAATCTGTGGAACCACCCCGGAAGAAAGACTGTTTCTTAAAAATATTTCAGCATAGCCGGCCAAGGACATAACCCCTTCCTGGATACGGGCACCACCTGAATCATTCAGCCCAATGACAGGCGCTCCCACCTCAACAGCTAAATCCATAATCTTGCATATTTTCTTTGCAAACATTTCAGACAAAGATCCACCGAAAACGGTAAAATCCTGTGAAAATACAAAAACCGTTCTGCCATTTATTTTACCATAGCCAGTCACAACACCGTCGCCCAGAACCTTTGTTTTCTGCATATCAAAGTTAGTGCACCTGTGCACCACAAACTTGTCTAATTCTACAAATGTCCCTTTGTCTAAAAGTTTGTCAATTCTCTCTCTGGCTGTAAGTTTGCCAGCATTATGCTGTTTCTTAATTCTTTCAAGACCTCCACCCAGCTCTGCTTCCTCGCTAAGCCTCTTAAATTTCTGAATTTTCTCTTCCATATATTTTCCCCTACTTTCTTCATCACCATAATAAAACATGATTTTTGTTATATGTCAACTAATAATTAAAACATATCAGTATATTAAAAACTTTAATTCGACATATAAATATTCTTAAAAAAGTAAATATAAAATTATAATAAAAAGACACAAAAATAATGAACCACCCCTACCTTAACACTTAACACTTACCACTAAGTATCCTACACAACAAATTTTTTAATAATTAACCTGAAAAACAATGGGAAAATCAGTGCTGATATGATAGAGGCAAGGATTACACCACCTGAAATATCCTTTGAAAATACACCGAGACTCTCGCCAAGCTTTGCAGCTGCTATAAGCAAAGTCAGAGAAAAAGACGTGGAAAACGGGAAAACGGGTATATTGTTTAATCTATAATCTCCAAATAAAAAAACAAATCCGGCCAGCACCCTTGCAATGATAATAAGCAGGCAGAGAAGCATAGCATATTTGACAACAGTCGGATTTAATAGCAACGATGTTTCAAAATTCAAACCCACATAGATAAAAAAAATGGGGATGAGAAAACCGTGCCCTATCATTTCAAAACCCTCCTGGATTTTCTCCCTTTCCTTAAAGACAGCAGCAAAAAGCATTCCGCCTATAAAAGCTCCGATTATCACTTCAATATTTAAAAAGGCTGCCAATGCAACAAAAACAAGCATGTTAAGAAAATTGCCTCTCAACCCTGTTTCTGAAGATACCCCCGTTTTGGCCATAAAGCTGAATTTATTCGGAAACCACCATGTGAAAAGCTGTAGAAGCTTTAGGGTAAAAAACGCTGCAGCACAAAATACAGCCAACTTCAAAATATGCAGTAAACCGCTGTAATTTATTCCGTAATTATAAATAACTGTGAATAACGTTAAAGCCAACAGGCTGAAAACCTCGCCTATGCTTCCTAAAATTAAAAGCTCTTTGCCCAATTTTGTTTCCATTATGTCCAGCTCACTTAAAATAGGAAAAAGTAAGCCAATAGATGTAATAATGATAAAAAGGTTAAAATATAGAGGAAGGCTGAAAATATTTACAAGTATCACTGAAAAAAGAACAATTGCTAAAAAATGGAAAACAAATATCAATAATGTTTTATTTGAAGTCTTCTGCAGATCTTCAGCATCAAGCTCCAACCCTGCCATATACATCAAAACAATAAATCCCAGTTCCGCCAGAAAATTAATTATGCCCAAAGCATGGGGTTCAAAGTGCAGAAAGCTTCCGATTAGCATTCCATACAAAAGCTCTGAAACAGCAGTTGGGACATTAAATTTCGAGGCAATAAAGGGCATTATAAATGCCCCGACTGATATAAGCAGGAGCAATAAAGCTTCTTCTTTACTCATTTTCAACCTTCTGTGGGATCACAATTGAGCTAATGTTTGCACGAAAAGCTGTATAAAAACCAACTTCCGGTTTTAAAATAGAGCCGGCACTTCCCATTTTAAAGCTTGAAATATAAAGCATTTTACCACTAAGGCTTTTTAAATACGTTAACGTCTGAAGAATCGGATTACCTTCCATTAGTTTATACTGGATCTTTTGTCTATACAAGCTTCCAAAATCCTTTATTAGATTATTTCTCTCTTCAAGCTTACCTTCTTCTGCATCCCCCCTCATTTCCTTTGGCAATGTAACGTAAATAACTTCAAAATCGATATTAAGCAATCTTGCCACTTCAACCCCTGTTTCCATAGGGTATACCGGATCAAAGCAGTTGAGTGATATAACCACTTTTTCATACTTAAAACTGTTTCTTGAAACAAAAATAGGCTTTTCAGCAGCTTTAAATATCTCTCTAGCTCTGATATAATCAAAAAGATTATTTTTATTAAAACTCAAAACGTGTATCCCAACATTTTCTTTATTCTCCACGAATCTAACTTTAGATTTGCTTTCTTCATTAATCTTATAGTTAAGCTTGCTGGCATCAAGTTTATTCTTAATTTCATTAGGGATGTAAGAATCCCTTATAAAAATCCGCAGATTATTCGTTCTTATTGCAGCATTGAGGAAAACCGCTTCCTCAAGCATAATGCGGTGTCTTTTATCCAGAGCCACAGCCATATCTTCACCATATTGCAAAGGAAATTGCGGAATACCTTTGGTAAATATACCTGCAAGGTTTTCCAGTATCTTGGGCTCACCGGCAACAACTATTCTATCACCGACTTTTATCCTTGTGGAGCCGGAAGGAATAACGAGCTCATTATTTCTGTAAACAGCTGCAACGTGCCATTTTGTAGGTCGAAGATTCTTTAGCTTTCTATCTGTAATATGGGATTTTGATATTACGTTTAGTTCTATAATCTCACCCTTTTTCTGACCTATATCAATTGCTCTGGAATAGTTTTTGTGAAGTTTATTTAAAATAATATTTATGGAAATATCCATGGGCTTTATTAAGGTGACGGTAGAATCGTTAAACTTATCCTCTCCATTTTTATCGTACAAAATTACTATAATAGGTATATCTAATTTTAATATGTTCCGTACTATAC
>JASMTO010000072.1:0-2677 GCA_041694215.1 bacterium | reverse complement strand
ATATCCACCCACGTAGCCCCCAACTAACAGAGCCGGTACACCATTTAATCTCAATAGAATGCCCATTGCAGATGCAAAATATTCACAATTGCCCTTTTTCACGTTTGTGAGGAATTCTTTTAAAGGTGTTTCTGATACGGCTAAATTTTCCTGGGTGTATTCAAATTCACCCGATGTGAGATAATTTAAGATATTTTCAGCGGTTTTAATATGCGTTTTACCTTTCAGCTTTTCAGCGATATTTATTATTTCTTTACTCATTTCGGGTACCTGTAAGTAAATATTTTTATTTCCAAGTTCAGCCTGAAAGCTTCTGTTTAAGAAAGATGCCCCTTTATACGATGTTTTAGATGTTAATGCCTTTCTAGCTATGTGTTCCTTCCTTTCAGCATAGTAATTAAAGTCTTTATTATAAGTGATTTTTTCAGGGATATTTAGAGTGTACATTATTTTATGGTTTGTTGGATTTAAATAAATAGTGTAGCTTATACTCTGTTTAATGCCTTTTGCATTGATACGGTTATTATCTTTTTTTCTGTGGTTGCTGCTCCACTCATTGTTATGAAAGGTGTCAAAGACAACCCCTCGCCAATACAGATAGTTTGCATCAATTTTGTCCATTTTTGCAATGAATGCAGTTTCGTCATTATCCTGTATTGTTTTTATATTGCCAAGCTTGACATGATCACTGAAACCTGTTTGGGCAGTTTGTTGATTATTTAAAAAATCGAGCATCGGATAGTTTGTCCGTGGTAATATGAGGAAAAGCAATATAGCAGCGGGAATGGAAAAGAATAATATAACCAACGCTGGCTTTAGAAGCCTATAAAGATAGCGTTTTGTAATGATACTGGTGCTATTATTTGCCATAACGTTTAAGAGTATAAGCTGTAAAATTATCAGGAATACTTCTACTGTGATATAAATTACAAATATCATACTCAGATTTAATAGAGAAGAAGCTGCCAAAATAAAAACTGCCATCAGAGATATCTGCATGAAATCCCGGTATTCCTTTTTTTCAAGCAATTTCAATGAAATCAGCATAACCAATGTGTTAATTAGCGTGACATTTATTCGAGAAATTTCAAAATTGAAGGCAGTCACAGCAACAACACCGATTGCTGATAGATTTATTAAAAATCGTGGGAGATGCAACTGGTTGTGCTTCAGGTTTTTTATATTAACGCCAGTGGCAGCGATAAAAAATATTGCAATAAAAATATTAATGTAGTTTGCAACTGCAATGATAGCAACAATGCTAATGAGAAGTGTATTTATCGTAATTAGTTTGCTAATATTCATAAAGAGCCAGCTTTTTTAACAGTGATAATTTATGATAGTAACCTTTTGATGGTGGGAAAAAATTATCTTTTGTTATCAACCCCACCGGGATGTTTTTGTTGTATGCTTTAATGATTTCATTCGTGGCAAAAGAAATTACCCCCTCAGGGAGTGATCCCGGATTTCTAATGTCAATTATTACCGGTGGTGAAATTTCTCCTGTGAAGAGCTTTGTTTTGAGGTTATCTGTTCTGGCGAAATGTTTCCAGTGAATGTGCCTGAAACTGTCTCCAGGCTCATAATTTTTTATATTGCTCAGTTCTTCTGCAACATTGTCTGTTTCATTTTTGTTGCCTTCAATTTTATCATTATTTGAAAATTGGAAATCTTTATTTTCCAGTGGTTCCGGAAAAACTATTACGTCTTTGTTAACAAAAACCGTTCTTCTTCTGACAAAAAAGTTAAAAGGAAATGAAGAAAAAATGTTAATTTGCTTGATATAGTGAATCCCTCGTTTATCAAATAGCAATTTTTTAGTAAGGGTTGATTTTGTGTTTGAAGGTACAATGTCCTTAAAAAAAATACTACCATTTACATCAACGTTGATAAGGTGCGTATCTAAAAATCTATTTTTGCTGATTACTGTTATAGTTAAATAAAAAGGTATATTTGCATAAATCTCTTCTGGTAGTTTGATTTCAATTTCCGTATTATCTATATTTTTTTTGCCGAGAAAACCGGACATAGCCATGATAGCGAGCAGAAAAGCCACAATAATAAAAATGAGATTATTCCCCGTGTTAACAGCTGCAAAACCGAGCAGGAGTGTTATGATGATATAAAACCAGCCTGCTTTTGTGAATTTGATGGCTTTTTTACGGGGATTTTTTAGCGGTGTGGATTTTAAACGTGCAGAGGCACTGATTCCAGTAAAGATTTTATTATCTCCGTTTTTTCATTTTCATGTATATTGTTTTTTAGAACCACTCTATGGGTCACAGTATATTTCAAATAATCAAGAATATCTTCCGGAATTACATAATCCCTGCCTGACATGAAGGCACTGGCTTTACCGGCGGATATGATGGAAAGGATTGCCCGTGTGGATAAGCCAATAAGGAAGTGTTCATTTTCTCTTGTTGCGCCAGCAAAGTCCAGCACAAAATTATATATTTTATCGTCAACAAAAATATGATTCTTGATAAAAGAGATAATCTCCAAAACATCGTCTTTTGTCAAAACAGGCTGGGACTCGTTTATATTGCCTCTACTGCTGCCACCTTTTAGTATTTCCAGCTCCTGTGCTTTTTCAGGGTAGCCAAGCCGTATCTTCATTAAGAATCTATCCAGCTGTGATTCTGGTAATGGGAAAGTGCCATGTTGCTCTGCAGGG
>JASMTO010000071.1:0-5186 GCA_041694215.1 bacterium | reverse complement strand
AGCAGCCGATGTCTGAGAAACGTACTGCCGGTTAGCGGTCGCACCCTGTGTTGGAATGTAAAGTGTGTAAATATTTGCAAATAAAAGCAATTATAAGAGAAGGGTGCAGACGGTTAGCGGCAGTAGTTTCGAGTTTCGGCTGCGGAATGCGTGCAAATTACATTGGAAAAAATTTATGCTAAAAAAATGGGGTGACGCCAGTAAAGTATTTAAGCTTGATTTGTAAAACCAAATGAAATATATTGACAGTATATTGTTAAAGAGGTGTTTTTATGCAGCCAATAGTGTATTCTAAAGCACGTAATAATTTAAAAAAGCTAATTAATGAAGCCTGTGATGATCAGGAAGAATTTGTTATCACCACAAAAAATAACAAAAACGCTGTGTTGATGTCTTTGGAAGAATATTCTGCTATTAAAGAAACACTTTATCTTTTAACTTCAAAAACAAACAGAAAAAGACTCTATGAAGCTATAGATCAGATAGAAAATTCTGATTTTTTAAAAAAAGATATTAATTTATGATTATTGGTTTTGCGGAAAATGCCTGGGAAGATTATCTGTACTGGCAGAAAAATGACAAAAAGATTCTCAAAAGAATTAATCTTCTTCTAAATGATATTGCGAGAAACCCATATGATTCTGAAGGGCTTGGAAAACCGGAGAGACTCAAGGAAAACTTGAACGGCTATTACTCAAGAAGGATTACATCCGAACACAGACTTGTCTATAAAATTGTCAACGATCTTATCATTGTAGTCCAGTGCAGATACCATTATTAGACAAGTGAAGTGGCAACCATTATAATTTGAAGTCAAAAGGGGACACCTCCCTCACACTTCGCAAATGTGAGGACGTTGAACGTTCAACTCCCCCCTGTTCCTCAAACAAAAGGGAAATTCTTAATTACTACATCCCAGTCATAATTTTCCAAAATATATTCCCTCGCTTTTTTTAATCGTAAATCATCAGGATTTTTAAGCCGATAATTTATTTTCCCGGGGAATTCTTCTATCTCTGCTATATCCGCATAGTTTGTTATTTTATCCCCATAACCTCGGCAGCCGATTTCAGTACTTACAACAGGCAGACCTGCAGCCATATATTCGGCTACTTTTAAATTAGAACCAGAACCAGATAGCATTGGATTGACTGCAATGTCAGCTATTCTAAGATATATGGATTTTTCGGTATCCGAAACCAGCCCCGTAAAACTCAAATTTTTTGGAAAAGAAATATCCCGATCCTTAAAATAAAGCCCGACGGAACCGATAACCAGAAACTTAATGGACTTCTCAGCCTCAGCCATATTGATTATCTTGTGTACAGCATCTATGTTAGGCTGATGCCAGCTGCCCACAAATATGGCAATGCTGCCTTTAATGCCCAACTTTTTTTTGTATGCATGCCGGCTGAGTCTGTCAAAAAAGGGTGTATTTTTTGCATCCACTCCATTAGGCACCAGGTGGTACTTAAAATCATCTAAATTGTATATTTCCACAAATTTTGCCGCATCCTCTTTTGTGCACACTATATTAAATGTTGCTTTGCTGCAAATCTCACGTTCCACCGAATACAGCTTGTTAAAAATGTCTTCATCCACCGTGATGACCATTTGCTTTTTCAAAAAATATTCAACATTTTGTGATTCATGTATAATAGGGCCTTTAAAATATTTCGTGGCTAAAGGGTATGAATATGGCTGGACACAGAGGACGGCATCAGCCTCTTCGGCATATTTGTTAAACAGCCGGGAAAAATCATCATTCAGATCGCTGTAAAGCATAAATGCAATATCAGTAGCCGGTACGCCAAGTTTGGCATCAATAGTTCGCTTTCGAATATCAAAAGCTTTTGATTCAGGTATTTTAATTTCTTTAAAATTCATGTTAATTTTCACTTCAGAAATGTTACCTCTACAATTACTGGCTAAGGAGAGCAGGATAATATCGTATCTACTGGATAATCTTTTAAGTATATGAAAAGTTCTTAGCTGCCCTCCTGAGCATGGGGAAAAGACAGGATATGTGGAAAGGCAGATGATTTTTTCCCTGACATAAGGGGCCATCCCTTTTCCTTTTTGGATCAGCTTGTTGATAAGATTGCTCCATGTTATAGACTTAACCGTGGATTTACAGATATTTTGCACATCCTTTGTAAGAAGGCTATCGACATTATTTATGGCTTTTGCCAGCGATGCAGGGGAAGGCTCAGCTATAAAGCCATTTATTCCATCTTTCACCAGTTCGGTAACCCCACCTGAATCCGAACATGTAATGACGGGTTTGCCAGATGCAAAAGCTTCGTATGTTATCAAACCGAAATCTTCATCATAGGGGATAAAAATAACAGCCTTACTGTCACTGTAGTATTGTATGAGCTCCTTTTCACTCACAAAGCCCACAAATTTTATTCTGTCATCATGTTGTGCACGTTTCTTGAGATTTTCTTCCTCAGGCCCTGTCCCAGCAATTATCAGAGGTATTTTTACATCCGAAAGCATAAAAGCTTGGATTAGCAAATCGATTCTTTTCGGCTTATCTAGCCTACTCGCCGTAAAAAAGTATTTTTCCCCATTGTTTTTATATTCGCTGAAACCGGATGGATGGTATATTACTTCCACATCAGCAAAAGGAGGGAAATAGTCTTTGCGATTTTTAACTGTTTCAGAAATACAGCTAAACGTTTTTATGTTTTCCATTCCCCTTCGATCCAGGGTGCGTACAATTTTTCGGATAAAAGGCCCGGGAAAACGGTTAAGATATTCGTCATTTTTTCTTTTTTCAATGAAATTCATTAACTCGCAAAAAATATTATCAATAGAAATATCAGCACTACAGATTTTATCCATTAGCTTGTCCACTTCTTTATCATAAAAAGTAGGTGTTTCCGCCAAATGTTTAGGATATGTGTCATATAGACCGCGCAAAAGATGCTGCAGATATAAGTGATGATTAGAATGCTGCACCATGAATGCTGGGTATTTTGTTGATATAACCATATCGAAGTATGTAATATCCAGCGTATAAAATCTGTAATAGGAGTGTATAATGTCTATGAGCGTATTCTCCGGTGTAGGTATTTTTATTAACTCGCAGTTGTGAGATGTAAAGTCATTGATATACTTTTGCATCCCCCACCAAAGCTTTTCTGCTCCACCCACAACAAATGGGACGGGGCTTGGTGCCACAATTGCAATTTTCATCTACAACCTCTTATCTAATAGAGTAACTGATTTATCACATTTTCCCACGTTATGTTTTTCTCAATATAAATTTGTTTCGATGTTTTTCCCATACTTATAGCTTTGGCTTTATTAAAGTAAAGCCAGTCTATTTTTTCAGCTAATTCAGCAGGGTCAGGGTTTGTCACAAAGCCATTTTCACCATTTATGACAAACTCCAGAGGCCCCCCTGAGTCATTGCATGTAATCACAGGCTTTTTGGATAGCATAGCCTCCAGAGTTACATATCCGTAATCTTCGTCATAAGGAGGGTAGGCAATAGCCAGTGCATTTGCATAAAAACTGTATTTTTCCCAGTCAGTTATGTAGCCTAACAACCGAACTTTGTGCTGCAGATTATATTTCTCCACTAACATTTTATTTTTCTCGTATTGTCCCCCCACCCCAGAAAGTATAAGCTTCACATCACTTTTTACATGCCTCATGGCCTCGATGAGCATATTTTGCCTTTTAAGTTTTTCTTGCCTGCTGGGATAAAAAATATAAGGCAGGTAGTCATTAGTATAAAATCTTTCGTTATCAAAAGGCGGGTGGTATAATGGTGTGGCATCTATGTTGTTATATTTTTTCAATCGTTTGGCAACATTTTTGGAATTGGCGAATATTTTTCTTGCTTCTGCAAATTCAATGTTATCATACGCATAAATCTTTTCCCTCAGCATTTTCTGAGTCTTATCGGCACTGTTTTCATCAAACAGGTCGTAGACAGCCCTGTGCTGGTGGAGTAGCCATATTACTTTATTAGAATGATTCACATAATAAGCGGGAAACTTCAGAGCAATCAGTTTGTCTATGGAAACCCAGCCCATCTGATCAAAATTAATGTTTGAAATAAACTCCATAAGGTCACTGATATATATCTCAGGGGTAAATTTAAAAGGAAATGTCACAATTTCAGCTTCGTGCCCTGATTTAATAAGAGCATCCCTGAGGCTTTTTGCATGCAATTCAGCACCCCCTTGTATGAAAGGTGTCTGAACGGTAGTGACAATTACACGCACTTTTTATACCCAACTACAGCATAATCACGGGATATTTCCACATAGTCCTGCAGTGTATCAAAGGAAATATTTTCTGAGTCAATGAGATTTTTGTTATCACTGTCGAAATAGTAAATCTTTACATCACTGAAGCCAAAGTATTCAAGAAAAAATTTTAAGGTATCGGGGAAGAGGGGCTTGTTATGAGTAAAATCTCTATAAAACTCACCTGAACCCACAAGGATGTTTCTAGGGTTCGGTGTTTCAAAAACCACCATACCATTATCTTCCAAAACCCTGTTACATTCCTTTATAATACTAAGTAACACATCATTATCTAAATGCTCCACCATATGCAGCGACGTCACAAGGGATAAGCTTTTAGGCTTGAGTGTTTTAAGATAAGACAGAGCATCAGTGCACAAGGCATCGTATCCTTTATCCATGCAGCTTGATACCGCTATTTTATTCAAATCCACCCCTTTTGCTTCAAAACCTAGCGAATCAAGGAATGCGAGCATTTCACCTCTGCCAGTTCCCAGATCCAGAGCTTTTTTGCTTATGTTGATTTTTTTGATCAATTTTGAAAAGATATTTTTATAAATGTTAAGTTTTTCCGCAACATTATCCTCACTGCCGCGGAAAAGTTCTTCAAAATCCAGATACATTTTGTCATAGATATGCTCCTGCATATCTGTTGCTATTTTTAAGATATTCTCAGCTGATTCTTTTTTGGTGGTATTATCTGTTAAAGATTCTTTTATTTCATTAATCATAAAAAGCAGCTCTTCATTCAATATGTGGAAATACAATTCGGCATACCGAACGGATTCCTTGAATGCCAGTAGCTCACGCCTGTCAGCTTTTTCATTTAGCGCTGCAATATCTGCTTTATTTTTCAAGCCTGCTGTGAATACATTTTCCACCTGGGTAATTTTTTCATCAAATTGCACCGCTCTTTTC
>JASMTO010000070.1:0-5355 GCA_041694215.1 bacterium | reverse complement strand
ACGCATTTTGTGATTGTGGATGCTATCGGGGCGGCTAAGTCGAAAAAAACCGACAGCCGGCCGCTCGAACGAAAACCTTCGGTTCCGCTGAAAGATTTGCTGGGGGCCATTACGATGGGCGTGGAAGATGAAGACTTGTTTATGTCTTTGTCGAACAGGCTGATTCGCCTCGAAAAACAGCTTACTGATAAGGAAAATGAAAAGCTTACAGAATATTCGGGTGGCAAGAACCTGAAGCAAATCACCAAAGAACTGATTAAAGCACATGACCCTGATGAAATAGAAAATAAAGCTGAGGAAATCATTGCTTCTGTTCCTAAAGAGGAGCAAACCCCTGAAGTACACGAAAATGCCCGTAAAGATGCGCAGCAAGAGTTAATAAAAACAGCTTCAGGCACCTTTAACGGAAAGCTTAACGACTACATTGAAAACGTAAGAAAGCAACACGAGCAAATCATCGACCATATTAATATTGACTCGGTAACCAAATCGGAATGGGATGCTTTTACGGTGGACAAGGCGCATGAAACCATCCGTGATTTTAGCGATTATCTAAGGCAAAACAAAGATGAAATCAAAGCCTTGAGCATCTTTTACGATCAGCCTTATAACCGGAGAAACGTTACCTTTAAAATGATCAAAGAGGTAATGGAGAAGCTGAAGCTGGAGAAGCCCATGCTGGCACCGGATTACGTTTGGAGCGCTTATGAGGCTATAGAGCAGGTAAAAAGCCGGAAACCCGCTGATGAACTGACCGCTCTGGTATCACTAATACGCCGTGTAACAGGGATTGACACTGAACTCAGGGCCTTTGACAAAACCATTGATGAGAATTTCAGGAAATGGATTTTTAAGCAAAACGAAGGCAAGCATAACCGCTTCTCACCCGAACAAGTGGAATGGCTGCGGATGATAAAAGACCACATAGTCAGCTCGTATCACATCGAAATAGAAGATTTAGACTATACACCTTTTGATGCCAACGGAGGTCGTGGAAAAATGTACCAGTTGTTTGGCAAAGAGATGGAAGATATTATTGAAGAACTAAATAAAGTGCTGGTGGCATAATTTAATGGTTTTAATAGTGTATATGAAAATTCTATTGGATTAGGTGCGAATACAAGTATTATTTCAAAGAATTTTACATCTACTATTAAAAATGAAAATAAAAATAGAGAAATAAGCATCATTAAAAATAAGATTCTGGTTAAGATTAGCATACTGATATTATAGTAAGAAAAGAACATATTATAACAATTTCTATCGCCATATGAAAAATAAACCTTATTTTTGTGTGTTATGTGCATATTTTAATACTATTTTACATGCTTTTGTCATTTTCCGTATTTAATTACCGCTCCATTAAGGATGAAATAACATTGAGCTTTTTACCTTTAAAAAGCCATAAAGATTTACTTAGCAATATTGCTGAAATTGGAGATAAAGCTAAAGTTTTGCGTTCTGCAATTATATACGGGGCTAATGCTTCAGGTAAATCAAATGTATTAAAAGCACTTACTGGCTTTATTGAATTGATTCAGAATTCTTCTACCTATAAGTTGAACGAGAAGATAAAACTTCATGATCCTTTCTTATTGGATAATGAATCAAATAAACATCTTTCCGGTTTCAAATTAGAATTTCTTTTTGAACAAGTACGATATGTATATGATGTTTCATGTAATTCAAATAGCATTAAAACGGAAAAATTATACTACTACCCAAAAGGACAAAAAGTAAGAATTTTTGAAAGAACTTCAACAGATAAATTTCACTATGGCACTGTAATTAAGGGAGAAAAAAGAAGTATTGAAAATCGTTTGCTTGAAAATCAATTGTACCTATCAAAAGCTGCTAATGAAAACATTGCAATTTTATCAAACTTATATAAATGGTTTGGTAAGATAGAAACTAGTTTTTCAATCCTTTCAGGACTTTCTGAAGTGGTTGATACAAGTACAATTATCGGCTCTGCTCTGAAAAACAAGGATGAAAAATTCTTCAACAGATTTGAGAAGATAATATTGGCATTTGATGTGGGAATAGATTCATTGAAGATAAATAAGAATACCAGAGAAAAAAACCTTTTTAGCCTTCTCCCTGATGAAGCTACTGAGTTATTAAATGCTGAGCCATTTGAAACAGAAATCCCAGAGCTTGATTCCGAATTATTTATTGTCCATAAATTTAAATCGCCTGATACTGATAAACCTGAATATAGAGAGTTTCCTTTAGACAGGGAATCATCAGGCACGAAAAATCTATTATCAATTGCATTTAAATTACTTGAGCATTTTGAGATGGGAACAACAATGATTATTGATGAATTTGAAAGGAGCCTTCATCCCCATATAGTTGAAAAATTAATTCGGCTTTTTCATGATTCTGAAATAAATGTGAATAATGCACAATTGATATGTTCGACACACGCAGTAAGCCTTCTTTCTAATGAACTTTTTCGAAGGGATCAAATATGGTTTACTGAAAAAGATGAAAGGTCCGCCACCCAATTATTCTCACTTTCTCAGATTGAAGGAGTAAGAAAAGATATTCCTTATGATAAATGGTATTTAAGTGGTCGTTTTGGAGCTACACCAATAGTTTACGAATCAGACATAGATTTTGGTGATGAAATATAGGCGGGAGAAAAAAGTACGAAAGGTTCAAAAGCAGCGGATTTTGTTGTTGTGCGAGGGTAAAACAGAAAAATTCTATCTGGAAGGTTTGCGAAAAACATTGCCCAGACCATTACAGCGAGACATAGACTTAGATATAATGCAGGCTAAAGAAGGAGAGCCAGTGAAAGCGCTTCCTGAATTGGAGAGAAAGGCAAAAAGAGCTAAAAGTGAAAAGCAAGCTTATCATGAATGCTGGTTGGTTTTTGATGACGACAATCGGGATTTGAAAGATATTTTCAAACAGCTTCAAAATAAAGGTTTCAAATATGCTTACAGTTCCATTTCTATTGAATATTGGTTTTTGCTACATTGTGTAAAAACTACCCGACAGTTTCCATCTGCTGATGCAGTCATTAGTGAACTAAAAAAGAAATTAGGTAGCTATTCGAAAACTGACAGAGACATATGGCAAAAGCTAAATCCTCAACTAGATATAGCTAAAAAACAAGCGAATGAATTAAGAGAAAAACATAGGAGAGACCAAAATAAATTACCCTATTGCAAACCCTTTACAAACATGGATGAATTGGTTGAAGAACTAATAAATTTCGCAAATAATCAGGGGTAGAGATATAAATGAAAACTGAATGAGTGGAGCAGTTAAAAGAACAACGCTAATACGGAAAGGTGTGAAATGAAAGAAGTTGGGTGAAAATGCATCATTTGTTTGGCAAGGAGATGGAAGATGTGATTAAAGAACTCATTAAAGTGCTGGTGGCATAACTAATTCTGTTACAATAAATGTTAAAAATAAACTTTTAAGTTGATTTCATGGAAATATTGCCTATTTTTGAACCCTGGTTATACGCTTTTAGGTATGATGATGAAACACAAGATGAATTTGAAAGGATTTTTGAGTTGTGGAGCGATCCGGTGTATCTCGAAGATTTTTTTGAAGAGAACAATGACAACCTGACGTACTTTGAAATCGATGTCGAAGAAGCAATACTCGAAACGCGCAACCAATCAGAAACATTTGAATCTGAGCTCTTAGAAGTAGCTGAGACACAAGATCCACCACTTGATTCCATGTTTAAGAATTTAAACGATGAAGAAACCAGAGTTTATGAATTAAGTAAGCAAAAGTCAAAAAGAAGGTGGCTTAGAATTTATGCACTCCGAATAGATAAAAACGTTTATGTCGTTACAGGCGGAGCAATCAAACTAACAGAACGAATGGAAGACGGGCCGGATACTTCCAAAGAGCTAAGCAAGCTGGATAAATGCCGCAACTTTTTAAACGAGAATGAGATTACGGACGTTGATACATTTAGAGAAATTGTAAGCAAACATTAAAACGGCTAAAAAACGCACCTATGAAATCAGATAATCTAAAGAATTTCGAAAAGCTGGTCAGCAAAGAAAAATCAGGCTGGAAAGAACGTGCTGAATGGAGAAAAGAAAATAAAGACTGGCTGGATTTCACCTTTAAAATTTCGGTGAAAATCCTGCGCGAAATACGCCGCCAGAAACCTGTTAACGGGATGAGCCAGAAAAAGCTGGCCGAAGCGCTCGACGTAAAGCCCCAGTATATCAATAGAATACTGAGTGGAAAGGAAAACCTGACGCTAAAAACCATTATTCGCATCGGAAACGTGTTGGGGATTAAATTACTCGAGATTCCGATGGAGCAGGAAACGCAGGAGGTGGAATACCCCACTTCAGAATTAAGGGTCTGCTATAAAAACGCACATACCGCCGGTAAGCAGACTACCTCTGTTGAGCAGCCCACCACAGTGGCTGCAGAGCCGGATTTTGATTACATTTCAAATGTTTAAACTTATGAAACAGAAACCAAATCAAATCACTTTTGGATTGCACCAAATCAAGACCGAGCAGTTTGCTACCTTTGAAGAGGTGCTTTGCGATGGCGGAAAAATAGGACTGACCACCAATGTAAAATTCGGGGCCGACCTTTCGCA
Organism: bacterium; assembly: GCA_041694215.1. Taxonomy (GTDB): domain Bacteria; phylum Chrysiogenota; class Deferribacteres; order Deferribacterales; family Flexistipitaceae; genus Flexistipes. The sequence goes on along the minus strand of JASMTO010000070.1, from coordinate 755 downwards.
GCGGATTGTTGGGGTCATCATGTCGTTTACCTTTAGTTGTAACAACAGTCCTCTTATAAAACTTGAGACTTCATGTGGCTTTCAGATTGTTGAAAACGATTGGAACGAATTAAAGGATGACAAAAAACTTACCATTCCAAAAGGGCTGGCGCAGCATTTAGCCGTAATCACGGTGGGCACTTCCCGCGGGATTCTCCACGCCAAAACCGAAGGCACAGACCTGAATAAGTTTTTCCTTCCTACCATCAATGTTACGGAGCTTGTAAAATATGACCAGGTTTTTGAGTTTGAGGAGACTGATAAAGGAAGTAAGGATTAAAGCAAAATTTTAAGTGGTGTTATGAAGGATGATTGGGTAGAAGTTAAGTTAGGTGAAATTTGTGATATCAATATGGGGCAATCTCCCCCTTCTTCCTCATATAATAAAGATAAAATAGGCTTACCATTTTTTCAAGGAAAAGCAGAATTCACAGAACTATATCCTATTGCTAGTAAGTGGTGTACAGAACCGAAAAAAATTGCTAACAAAGGAGATATCTTAATTTCAGTTAGAGCTCCTGTAGGTTCAACAAATGTAGCTGACCAAGAATGTGCAATTGGGAGGGGCTTAGCTGCGATTTCATATAAATACTCAGATTCTTATTTATGGTATTATTTGAAATCAATAGAGAAGAAATTGGATAGTCAAGGTACTGGTACTACTTTCAAAGCGATTTCTGGCAATGTGCTAAGATCCCAAACTTTTCCCTTAGCCC
>JASMTO010000069.1:0-4192 GCA_041694215.1 bacterium | reverse complement strand
TAAAATGACAATAGTTATTTTTACTTGAAGTTAACTTGCAATATTTATTACTAATACATTTATCAAATTTAAGATGTGTTCTTTGAAACAAATCTGAATTTTATTATTATGTATATCTTGTAAAGTGAGTTATAATTTAGTGAAGTTTGATATATAATATGCTGGATCGGTGGTTCTGAGTATATTACATATAATATATGAATGAAATGTTGTTTTTTGATAAATATGCGTTTCTTCTATTTTTCTGTGCACTAAAGGGGGCGGTAGTGGAATATCCATGCATTATTCTTATAGTGTATGAAACAAATATGTTCACTAAATCTATGCTTAATACATGGTCAGTAAATCTATTCATATATGTCATATGAATAAAAGGAGTGCGGGCATGAGCAGGTATTTTCTCCAGAAGGATCTTTTCAAAATGCAGGGATGAGATTGAATAATTATTTTTTTGTGACTACTCTTTACCAATATGGAGAGAATATGCCTATGTGTTATATGGTATTTCTCACCCACAGAGAGTAGGGGTATTGGTTTAATTATGTATATATAAATATACTACTATAATATTTCTCTTCTTTTTTATCTCTCACTTTCAGGATTACTCATAAATACTGTGTTTTTAAAAAGTGAGGACTACATGTTTTATTTGTAAGTGGTGCGAATAACTATATCTAAACGTATATTTTAAAATATACATCCTATAAAGGATATAATATATTGTTGGTTATCTATCTAATATATATTTTAAAATGATTATATTATACAATATACTTTTAATCAATTGTTGCGTAATATATATTATAAATAATTTATTTTAGGGAATAACGTTTTTAAAAAATGATAAATTCAAAAAATATTTAAAATAGCTAATAAATTATGAAATGAAGAAACTTCACCACCATTTCAAATCCAGAGAAGATTTACCTTTAATCCAACTTTTGGGAGGAGTTCAATCGCACGAATATTTGCTTTTTCTTTACCATCTCTATAATAACAGGAGAAAGTGAGACATCTCTCAGCACTGTCATATGAGGAATATGAGAAAAGGGATTAAAGTGCCGGAAAACCATTCCTGCTTCTTCCCGAATGCTATTTGACAGTATTATTTATTGAGTAACTCAGGTTAGCACATCTCTGATTAATACGTATCATCAGGCATATTTTATGCTGGTGTGGTGAAAGAAATCCGTTAAATTGGCAAATAAAACAGGAGAAATAAAGTAAAATAAGATCAATTCAAAGTGGAAGCCACTCTTCGCTTATACCTAATATCCATTATTCCGTGGTTGCAACTGATTGACTCACTATCTGGATCAACACTTGCAGGCAGAGTTATGTGTTGTGTCTCAGTGCGTCCGGCATCCGGGAAATGGACCGCAACGTCTACTTCATTGTGGCGTGAAGAAACTGACACCAGGTCTTCGTCAACTTTAGTGTCAATTGTTACATAAACCTCATCGTCGGTCTTAAATGTCTCAACCAGGGGAGTTTGATCTTTTACGAAAACATTCTCCGGTGTTTCCTCTGCTGGTGGTGACTGTTCATTGGATTGATCATTATTCAGGGGGCTGCGAGTAATGGAAAACCCGTATACGAAGGGTCTATTATCATTACCTTCTCTCATCTTTTCAAAAACATACTGAAGAAGGTCTTCGATGTCTTCGAAAGAATTATTTTCGTCTCTATCGTTTTCATCTTTTTTGCGATCGTTCATATTTTCTATATCCCCACTGTAGTAATAATATATTGTTCGGATATATGCGAACATAGTATATAAACCATTCCCTAGAAATGGTTGAATAATTATATCTGACAGAAAACCAATGAGATTATGGGGAATATAAATGAGTTTGAAATCTATAGAAAAAGCAACATTTGCTGCAGGATGTTTCTGGGGAGTTGAAGCAGCATTCAGGGAAGTTGAAGGCGTTATTAGCACAAGGGTTGGCTACACAGGAGGGAGTATACCGAATCCCTCTTATAAGGAAGTTTGTACCGGACGTACAGGCCACGCTGAAGCGGTCGAGGTTACTTATGATCCACAAATTGTAAGTTATGAACAAATGCTGGATATTTTCTGGAAGATTCATGACCCCACAACACCCAATAGACAGGGGCCGGATATTGGAACACAATATCGCTCTGCTATATTTTATCATGACAAAAAACAAAAAGAAATTGCTCTGAGTTGTCTTCAAAAATTACAGGAATCAGGCAAATTCAACACTATAGTTACAGAGATTGAGCCCGCTTCTGAATTTTATCCTGCAGAAGATTACCATCAGCAATATCTTGAAAAAACGGGGATATGTAGATCCGGAAAATGTGGCTGGAAATAAGAGCATGATCTGCGATCATTTCGACAATGAGCAGGAATTGATTACCAATCTCAAAAACAAGGCAAACCGGTTTACTCCTTCAGATTTTATGAAAATAAGATCTTTAATGTTGCAAAGTACTGAAAACCTTTCTCCAAAATACAGGCAGCTGTATGGCGAGGATTTATTCAGGCATCTTTATGAAACCGTAGATGAGATTGGAAAATACAAGGCAACCCCTCAACTCCCACCCTTTGACAGGAAAGAATGCCTGGAACTAATTCAGCGTATCGATTTAATGCAGGAGGATAATGAAAAAAACAGATTGTTCACAGATATGGTTAAATTGACTTCAGTATATCTCATATTTGTTGCAGGTAAACCTCTCCATCCTTTAAACATGGAATTCCCCGGAGGTAGCAAAATTGCAAAAAAGGATAATGAGTACTATTGTCCTGCAAAAAACAAACAAAAAGATGTGGAAATTGCATTATGCAAATTTTGCATATGCAAAGATATGGATGAAACGGGAGAGTGAAAATCACTCAGATATTTGCTTCATCAACAAGCCTTTTGAAGAAGGCATCAGAAGCTCCCTGTCCATCCAGGGGTCCACAGAACTTGACTAATTCCCAACCTTCGTTACCCATTTCATTCAATTCGTCTTTGGTTTTACTCCAGTCATCAGTTCTTATCGGTTTTATATCATATTCCCAGCAAGGCATGTATTTACCACCTTTTTATTGTGTAATTAAAAGTTGCAACTGCATCATATATAACACTTATCAAAAATTATTTTTTATGATTGAACAAGTTAACTTTATTAAAGCCACTCTCACATATAAGGGACCCAATTTGGAAATTAAATTATATTAGTTTTTATTTTTTCTTGTCTCACTAGTAACTTGATGCACTATTAAATATGATGAAATCGTAGTTCCCCCGTATTCTACATATCGAGGAGAACTGATTATGACATCCACACGTTTTGTTATCACTGTAATTGGAATAGATAAAGTAGGGATAGTAGCACATATAACAAATGTACTGGCCCAATTCGAGGTGAACATTGTGGATATAAGCCAGACTATAATGGAAGATCTGTTCACCATGATAATGCTGACAGAGGCAAAAAAAAAGGGATTTGACCTTAATGCGTTCCAGAATGCAATAAATGCTGCTGGAGATGAACTTGGTGTTGAGATCCAGGTACAGAAAGACGATGTATTCCGCTTCATGCACCGTATCTGAATTCCCAAAAGAGGTGGTATAAATGTTCATTCATCCTGAAGAAATAATGGAAACCATTCAGATGATTTCCAGTATGAACCTTGACATACGAACTGTCACAATGGGAATCAATTTGCGAGATTGTGCTCACCCGGATATTGAGACTTTTAATGACAATATTTATGAAAAAATGACACGTTGCGCCAACAAACTGGTTGATGTTGCCGATGAAGTCGAGCAATTGTATGGGATACCCATAATCAATAAACGCATATCCGTTACACCAATTGCCACGATTGCAGAAACTTTCACACAGGAGGAGATAGTTTCCATTGCAAAGACTCTTGACAGAGCAGCCAATGACATTGGAGTCGATTTCATAGGTGGTTTCACCGCTCTTGTCCATAAAGGGATGACAGCTGGTGACAGGCGGCTTATTAATGCAATCCCTGAGTCTCTTGCAGTTACGGAAAAGGTTTGTTCTTCTGTTAATGTGGCAACTACAAAAGCCGGCATAAACATGAATGCTGTGGATCTTATGGGAAAAGTGATTAAAGAAACTGCAGATCTTACCAGGGATAGGGACGGTATTGGCTGTGCTAAACTCGTAGTTTTTGCAAACGCCCCGGAAGATAATCCTT
>JASMTO010000068.1:0-23644 GCA_041694215.1 bacterium | reverse complement strand
TTTTTACTTGAAAAAAAAGCTTATTATATTATGTTAATTTTTGCAAAAAGAATATATTTATATTTTAATTACAATTGGAAAATTAAAATTAGGCTTATTTGAAAGTAACAAATAGCAAAGCTTTAAAATGTTTTTTAATAATTATTCTAACTTTTACATTTATATCCAGCGTGTCTGCACATTTTTATGTTTCTTACCAAATTCAAAATCTTGAAAATACATATCCCCAATTAAAAGAAAAGTATACGCAGATTGATGCGGAAATAAAAAATAGCCGCGAAAAAATTGCTTTTTACAGTAAGGTTCTCGATATAAAAAGACTTTTGTCAGAACTGAAAATAAACATTAAAAATTATTCTAAAACGGACTTAGCTTATACAATCGTAAAAGAAAGTGCAAAGCACAATATCGACCCATACCTTATAATTGCACTTATTAGAACGGAAAGTTCTTTCAGATCACATGTGATTTCCTACAAGGGCGCTGTAGGACTAATGCAAGTATTGCCCAATACTGCCTATTACATATCCCAAAAAGTAGATGAGCTGGATTACAGAAAAAAGAACGAACTATTTGATCCAATTAAAAACATTACGTTTGGGATCAATTACTTTGCGTACCTAAAAAATAAATTTAATGGAAACGAGCAATATGCCATTATGGCTTATAATCTAGGGCCCACTAACCTTAATAGATACTTGAACAAAAGGGATTATCTTCCTAAATTTTACTACAACCGTGTAATGGCAAATTATGAACGTATACTGGAAATAAACAGTCAGATTTAGCCCGCTTTATGCTTCCCACAATATTTTATTTTGGTGATTACTGATACCTTTGAATATTTATTTTTTTATTCAAAAAACTACGTATATTGCAACATAAAATTTAAGGAGTAAAAATGAATAATAGGTTAGTACTACGCACTGCTTTAAAAAGTGATATATCCCAAATGCTTTCTATACTAAAGCAACTGTTTGAAATGGAAAATGTTGCTTTTGATTCGCATAATCAGCAAAAAGGCCTTTCAATGATAATTGAAGGGAAACATTCTGAAGCTTTTGTCGCAGAAATCTCAAATAAGATAATCGGCATGTGTACACTTCAATCCATTATTTCAACAGCCACAGGAGGTCTGACTGGTTATATTGAAGATCTTTGTGTTGACAATACATACAGAAGTCAGGGTATCGGCAGTAAGATTCTGGAATTTACTGAGGATTGGTGTAAAAAACATAATATTTCAAATATTTTTTTACTTGCCAACAACTTAAATAATAAAGCAATAGAATTTTACAAAAATAACCACTGGGAAAAAACAAATTATTTAGCCATCAGGAAATCTCTGTAAAGCGGCAAATGTAAGAGGATATGGATATCCTCTCATAAAACATACGGTTTATTTAACCTTTGCCAGAAAAGCTTTAGTACGTTCATTTTTTGGATTGTCAAATATCTGTTCAGGGGGTCCTTCCTCTTCAATTACACCTTTATCAATAAAAATTACTCTGTCGGCAACTTCTCTTGCAAAACCCATTTCGTGAGTAACAACTATCATTGTCATCCCTTCATTGGCAAGCTGTTTCATTACCTCCAGAACTTCTCCAACCAATTCAGGATCAAGTGCGCTGGTGGGTTCGTCAAAAAGCATCACTTTGGGACTTAATGCCAGTGATCTGGCTATTGCCACTCTTTGCATCTGCCCTCCGCTCAGCTGAGCCGGGTAAACATCAGCTTTGTCCGATAAACCAACCTTTTCCAAAAGTTGTAAACCGATTTTTTTTGCCTCTGCTTTACTCATTTTCCTTACTTTTAATGGCCCCAAAGTAACATTTTCCAGCACTGTTTTGTGTGGAAAAAGATTAAACTGCTGGAAAACCATACCCGTTTCAGCTCTGATCTCATTGATATTGACATTTTTACCATTAATATCATGCCCATCAACAATTATCTGTCCGGAAGTAATTTCTTCAAGTTTGTTGATGCACCTGAGTAATGTGCTTTTTCCTGATCCACTGGCGCCAATAATGACAACCACTTCTCCTGCCTCAATTTCAAGGTTTATTCCTTTCAGTACCTCAAGATCACCAAAATATTTATGTAAGTCTTTAATTTGTATTATCATTTTAACCCCAACTTATACTCTAATAAATTAAGAGCTTTACTTATTACAAAAGTAATACAAAGATACATAATGGCAACTGTAGTCCAAACTTCAAAGGCCCTGAAGTTGGTGGCAATGATTTCCTGGCCTGTCCTCGTCAACTCCCCAACACCAATAACAACGAACAATGAAGTATCTTTCAGGCTAATAATAAACTGATTGCCCAATGGCGGAATCATTCGTCTAAATGCCTGCGGCCATACCACATAAAGCATATTCTGCGCGCGTGTCAGCCCAATAGAACGTCCCGCTTCAGTCTGACCTTTATCGATAGATTGTACAGAACCACGAACAATTTCTGCAATATAAGCTCCAGAATTAATTGCAATGGCAGAAATAGCCGAAGTTAGTGGATCTATACGCGTCCCAAGAGCCATAGGTAGTCCAAAATAAATAAACATAACCTGCACCATAATAGGTGTACCACGTATAGTTTCTATATAGACATTAGCAATAAACCGTACAGGTCTAAAACGTATAAGTTTTAAAAGGCCAAAAATTGCTCCCAGAAAGAAGCCTACCAGCAAACCGCTCGCTGTAATAATAATAGTTAGTTTTAAACCGGACATCAGTATAGGAATCGATTCCCATATCACTTCTGTTTTAAAATCGAAATTACTCATTTTTCACCTTGCTCATAGATTTAAAAAGGCGGGTTAATACCCGCCTATGTTAAAAAACTTACTGAGGCTTTTCACCAAACCATTTTTTGTAAAGTTCATCGTACTGCCCATTTTCCATAAATTTAAGTATAGAAATGCTTACTGCTTCCCTTAACTCACTGCCTTGTGTTAAAGCAATCCCATAAGACTGGCCTTCATAAAGAGGGCCAACAGTTTTCACTTTGCCTTTTCCAGCTGTCCTGGCAAAATACATAACATTGGGAGAGTCAAAAAGTACAGCATCCACTCCGCCTGACATAAGCTCCATATACATACCATCAGTATTAGGAAAAAGCTTCAGATCATCTCCCGTTATTCCGTGCTTTTTTAGAAAATCTGCACTAGTGGTGGCAAGTTTTGAACCCACTTTTTTGCCTTTCAAATCTTCAACAGACTTGATATCGTCATTATCAGCCCTGACAAGCATTTTCAGCCCAGCATCATAATAAGGATAAGCAAAATCCACAACTTTTTCCCTTTCAGATTTTATCGTCATACCCGCAATTGCTACATCAAGGTTACCTGTCTGAAGACCGGGGATAAGCCCGTTAAAATCCATTGGCTGCAACTTATAGTCCCAACCGTTATCTTTCGCAATCATATCCCAAAGTTCAATATCAAAGCCGACATATTTATCACCCTGTTTAAATTCAAAAGGCATAAAACTCGTATCTGTCCCCACTATCAGTTGCCTTGCAAAAACACTGCCCACCATTAATACTGTAAGCATTAAACTAATAGTTAAAATTTTGTAAAACTTTCTCATCTCAACCTCCTTTCTACTTTTAACTTATTTTAACAAAAAACTATTTTATTGCAAGAAAAACTTTCAATATGAAATAAATTTCAATATCCATTGACTGTTATAATAATTTTGTTATTTTTATCAATCGTTCTTATTTAATAAATCATAACATAAAATAGGGGAAAGTATGATGAAACATATTTCTGAATTAAAAAAAATACTAAACCGCATACACGGTAAAGGATATAAAGCTTACAACGACATTAAAGGAGAATATTCCCTGGCTAATTACAGTATAATTGTAGATAGAGTCCAGGGGGATCCTTTTGCATCACCATCAAATATCAGGATAGTAATAAACAGGAAATTGCTCAGCTATCCGGAAGAAATTATTGACGGGGATGTAAGAAAAATAGCTTTTCAAGATTATTTAGCCAGAATATTAAAACTCAAATGTTTTGAATTTTCATCATTCGTAAAAGGGTCTGGAAAAAGTGGAGTACTAATTATTAATTCCGGAAAGCAGGAAGTTATTGAGCGTTCATCCGTATTTGCAGATAGTAAGCAAATTGAAATACGTTTAAGTGTAGGTCTACCCGCAGCAGGAAGGAAAATACTGGGTGATGAATGTGCAAAAATATTTTTTGATATCATTCCCGAGCTTGTCAGTTCATTAAAATGGAACAATATAAATCAGGAAAAATGTCAACGATTTGTTAAAACTATAGAAAACCAGGAATTTATAAGAAAGCAGCTGGAAAAGAACAAGCTTGCGGCTTTTGTGGCTAACGGATCAATACTGCCAAGGGAAAGCGGCAATAGTGAAAAACCACTGCAAAATGCAATCCCGTTTTATTCTCCACAATCATTGGAAATAACACTTGAACTAAAGAATTCAGTAAGCGGTAGCAATCAAATTTCTGGAATGGGAATACAAAGAGGGGTTACCACAATAGTAGGAGGTGGCTTCCATGGTAAATCCACTCTACTGGAGGCAATAAAAAAAGGTATTTATCCACATATCCCCGGTGATGGAAGAGAATATGTGGTAACAGATCCATCGGCAGTAAGTATCAGAGCTGAGGATGGAAGAAATGTGGCAGGTATTGATATCAGAGCTTTTATAAATAATCTTCCGATGAATGTGGACACATCTTTTTTTACAACGAGCAATGCAAGCGGAAGCACTTCCCAAGCTACAAATATTTTGGAAGCAATTGAAGCAGAAAGCAAACTTCTTCTGGTGGATGAAGATACATCAGCAACAAATTTTATGGTAAGAGATGAAAAAATGCAGGCTCTTATATCTAAAGATTTTGAACCCATCACCCCTTTTGTAGAAAAAGTAAGAAAACTTTACGACATGTTAAATGTTTCAACAATACTGGTAATGGGGGGCAATGGCGATTATCTTGGTGTATCCGACACTGTCTTAATGATGAAAAATTTCAGATGTAATGATGTAACGGAAACTGCTAAAAAAATTTATAACCTGTACAGTCGTAATAAAAATACAAAAAATGATGATTTCTTTTACCCGCAAACAGAGAGGCTAATACAAAAGGAGAGCTTTGACTTCATTCATAAAAGCAGAAAATTTAAGGCAAAGGCAATGAAAACGGATAGATTGATTATTAATAAAGAAGAGATCGATTTAAGAAATGTGGAACAATTAATCGACGAATCCCAAGTGTTAACTATTGGAAACATAATAAAATATATCGCTGAAAAAAATAAGAATATTAAATACAAAGATCTGTGCAATGAGCTACAGCATCTCCTTGATCAACCAGGATTTGATTTTTTGAGCAAAACTTCACCTTACCTAACCAAACCGCGTTATTTAGAAGTTCTCGCTGCACTAAACAGATTAAGAAAATTTAAAGTTAGCACTCAAGAATTTCCCGACAAGTAAGCAGACATTTCTTTTCTATCCAGCGAATTGAGAACATATTCGGAAGAAAGCCCCCCTTTGCGCGCCATAAAAACACCATATTTTATGTCCTCAATCCCTTCTTTCGAATGGGCATCAGGACAAAGTATTATTTTTCCCCCTTCAGAAGCCACTGTCTGCAAATACCTCCAGTCAATATCAAGCCTGTAGGGGTTGCAGTTCAATTCAATTGCAACATTATTTCTACAACACGCTTTTATCACCGCAGACATATCCACCTCGTATCCATCCCTTGACAGAAGCAATCTGCCTGTGGGATGACCAAGAATCTTCGTATACGGGTTGTTTATCGCCGTAATAATTCGGTCTGTCATTTCAGAGATACTCAAATTAAAATGCGAGTGAACGCTGGCAATCACAAAGTCCAGTTTTTCAAGTACGTAATCAGGATAATCCAGGCTTCCATCTGGTAAAATATCCGATTCTATTCCCTTGAAAACAAAAAAGCCGCTGTTTTTAGCATTGATAGCATCTATTTTCTCAATCTGGTCTAAAAGCTCTTCTTCTGTTAGTCCGCCGGCATAAAAAGCACTGCAGCTGTGATCACTAATGCCTATATATTCAAAACCTTTATTTTTGCAGTAATCAACAACCTCCTGCAGTGTCATTGTACCATCAGAATAATTTGTGTGAATATGAAAAATCCCTTTTACATCCTTATCTGTAATCAGATTTTCAAAATCAATATCATCACGAAATTCAAATATCCCTTCCCTCAACTCCGGAGGGACATATTTTAACCCTAAAATATCATAAATGTCTTCCTCACTGTTTACCGTTATCCTTTTATCCCCCTGAAAAATACCGTATTCGTTAATTTTCAAATCCTTTGATTTTGCAATACCTCTCAATTTTTCATGATGAGCTTTACTGCCTGTGAAGTGATGCAGAGCTGAGTAATATTCGTCATTATTAAAGCATCTTAAATCTATTTGCATTCCGTCTAAAACAGCCGACATTTTTTTTGCACCAGCCTCCCTGATTTCATCAAAGAAATCCTCCTTTGCTATCTTCTCAAGGACATTATTTTCATCTTTAGAAACAATTACCAGATCCAGATCTTTGACAGTCTCCAGTTTCCTTCTATAACTTCCTGCTATTTCGTATTTTTCAACATAATCCAGTGTCTTAAAAAAAATATGTATTTTTTCCGCTATTTCCTCAGCATCTGCTAAAAGACGCCTTTGCATACGTAATTTTACACCCTCAATATTTTTCAGTATTTTATCCTGAGATTTTTTTCCAAACCCTTCCAGCATAGCCAATCTGTTTTCGATACACGCATATTCCAGCTCACCAAGAGAATGTACGCCTAATTCTTTGTAAATATGGTAAGCTTTCTTGGGACCCACTCCAGGAATTTTGTTCAGAATAATCAAGATTTCAGGTGTATTAGATTTGATTTCCTCAAGCTCTTGAAAGGTACCTGACTCTACAATTTCTTGTATATGCCCTAAAATATTTTTACCTACACCTTTGATCTTTGGAAGCTCTTCGCCATTTTTTAGTAGTTCAGCAATATTAAAATCAAGCCCTAATATGGAGCGGGCAGCAGAATTATAAGCCCTCACTTTGAAAAAATCTTCGTTGTTAATCTCAAGATATTTAGCATACTCTTCAAAAAGTTTTGCTATTGAGGCATTTTCCATATGTTCATATCCCCATTATTTAAAAAATTCTGTTAAGTCAAGGCCAAGCACATTACTGCCTTTCACAGTCTTTTCAATTTTCTCCCTGGCGTCGATTAGTTGGACAGGGGTAATTCCATATTGTATAGATTTGCGCGCTTCCAAATAAGCTGCCAGGATGTCGAATGTTTTAAGCATTTCACCATCTACAGGGTCAAATTTATCTTCATTATAGTCTTTATGAAGTGTTTGTTGGTCAATATCGTACACAATGCTGCCATTAAGCCTGATTTTATTGGAAAATTCGTTTGTAATAAAAAATTTTATTTCCTCATGCATATATTCCGGTAACAATGGTAGAATTCTCTGCTCTATCTGGATTTCTTCATACTTTTTGATTGTTTCCTCAAGACCTTCAACAGATTTCTTTATAGGAGAAACAATGTCTCTCGTCAGTACCTCAGGCAAATCGTGAAATAATGATGTGTAAAAGTTATTGTAAGTCCTTTTACGGCAAGCTCCCAGTTTCAAACAGGCAAAATAGGAAAATATTGCCACGAGCAACATATGTCCAAGGACAGACGTTTCCGGTATACGGGGCACTTGAGCCCATCTTTTTTGAAAGCGTAACTGGCCGCACAAATCAACGAAACCAAAAGATTTTCTTCTTAAAAAAATCTTCTGCACCCCTATTAAATCGTAATAATCTTCAATTTGATTTTCAATTTCACTTTTGGTGTTTTCTATACCGTAAATAAAAGGGCTTGAGTGATAAACAATCCGAAATTCCCAGTTGGTTGCCAAATAGTGGGCAGCACTTAGGATTTTATTTTCTTTTGAGGAATCTTTCTTTAGATTAAGGTAACGGACAAAACGATTGAAATAGTTTTCGTCAGTGGCTTTAAGATCATCCTTTAGATCATCAATAACCCATCTGTTAAGTTCATCCCCTTTTTCTTTCATCATTTTATGAAAAACGGGAGGCTTAATATCTGTCAAAAGAACCCTGTGAAGAAACTCATGGATTCCACCTTCAATTAATGCAATCCAATCTATACTGGCACCCCTTTCGTATTCTTCGTTTTTAGCCAGAAGATAGGCTATAATAAATTTATGAGCCTGCTTGTCGAGCTCGGTTAAATCCATTGGCGTAATATGATCATTCCATCTCTTAATGTTTGCTGCATCAAATATCTTATCAATCAATCCTTTCCTAATCATTATCTAACCTCATTCAATGTGCATATTCATCTTTTTTCTTTTTTGCTATTAAAGACATTATTTCCACAAAACCGGAAAAACCCATGCCGAAATATAAATACCCTTTAGGAATTTCAAAATGAAACCCCTCTGCCACCAAACTGACCCCCACCAGGAGCAAAAAACTGAGAGCAAGCATCTTTATGGAAAGATGTTTTTCAATAAAACCTGCAATCGATTCTGCGGCAACCAACATCAAAGCCATAGCTATGGTTATAGCGATTATCATTATAATAACATTGTCTGATATGCCAATAGCAGTAATTACAGAATCCAGAGAAAAAACTAGATCCATAAGGACAATTTGGGTAACAACTTTTCCCATAGTGGCCAAAACTTTTTCCTCTTTTACTTCGGCATCTGCCTCCACTAAAGCATGAATTTCTTTTGTGCCTTTAAACAGTAAAAACAACCCTCCTCCTAACAGTACAAGCTCTCTTGCAGAAAACGTATTACCAAAGAGAGTAAATAAAGGCTGCGTGATTTTACTGAGGGCAAAAAGGCTCAACAGCATAAGAATCCTGGTCAAGAGGGCAATAGATATACCTAGTTTTCGTGCTTTTTTTTGCTCGTGCAGTGGTAATTTTGATGAAAAAATACTTATTACCACAACATTATCAACCCCTAACACCAGTTCAAGAATTGTTAGCGTAAGCAAACTCGCCCAAATATTAGGATCCAATAAAATATCCACAGTTTCCTCCTACTATGTTTGCGGCATTATAATCCAACGAGTTGTATATATGCAAGGGATAGTTAGACGTAGTTGGAGGCAGTAACCGTGCACACATTAGTATACCTTAAAAGATTTGAATAATATATTGACTCAAAAAATTTTATATGAAATATTCTCCGTAATGACAAAACTATACAAATTGATACTTTATTCTTTTATTATCTATATCCTATTAATTAATTCCTGCACTTTTTTTACGACCTTGAATCCTAAAGCCCTGATCAATCCCTTTTACTTGAAATCAAGGACAGTCAGCTGCTACTTTCTTACAAAACATATTGTTTTAAAAGCAGGGATTTTTCTGGACAAAGCATCAAAAACTGAAATTAACGAATTAGTAAACAAATATTCCAAAAGATACGGAATTGATCCTGAACTTGTAAACATAATGATAAAAGTTGAGTCCAAGTATAACCAATATGCAATTTCAAGAACCGGAGCAATGGGTCTTATGCAGATAATGCCCCTTACATTCAGTGAAATGGGATTTGAAGATCCTTTCGATGCTGAACAAAATATACACGCAGGCATAAAATATTTTTCCTTACAAAAAACAGCGTTTGATAAACTGGATCTTGCACTTTCTGCCTACAATGCAGGTCCTGCCAATGTATATAAAGATATGGTCGTACCAGATTTCAACGAAACAAAAGCTTATGTGCAAAAGATAATAACAGAATACAAAAAAACAAAAAGAAAAACTACTGTATCTGATTAAAAGTTTTCTGAATATGAATCAGTTCAGCAACCGTATCATAGTTCTTATTGGCCTGATAAATAATCTTATTAAACACTTCAGCTGTAGCCAGCGCATCCCCCAGTGCAGTATGCCTGCCTGTACACTGAACATTATAAACATCAAATAAATGATCAAGGCTTACATGATCATCTTTTTTCAAAATTGCGCAGGAATAAAGGAGCATAGTATCTATTGAGTAATTCTCAAGCTTGCAGCCGAAAAATTCTGACATTTCCTTATTTATCATTTTTATATCAAAACCGATATGATGTCCAACTATCGGGGTGGCTGAAACAAATTTTAAGAATTCCGGCAATACTTCTATGGCTGACGGCTTATCTTTTACCATATCATCTGTAATCCCATGCCACTTTATGGACTTTTCAGGTATTTTCATTCCTGGATTAATAAATGCGTTATAAAAATCAACTATTTTAAAATCTTTAACTTTCACTGCTGCTATATTTATAATTTTCGCTTTGTCTATTTCAAGACCGGTTGTCTCCGTATCCACAACGGTAAACACCGCATCCTTTATTGGAATATCAAGATTCCTGGTTTCTTTTACTTTGCAGCACATCTGCCTGACATATTCGCATACAGGATCTATATCTTTTTTGTAAACAATTTTTTTATGGAGAAACTTCTCAATCATAATTCCAGGAAATAATCCTTTTCAGTTTAACAAATACTATAATATTTCAGACAGTGTTTTGCAAGTAAAAAATTGTTTTAGAATACTTTGGTTATCAATTTACTCCGAGGGATT
This sequence comes from bacterium, assembly GCA_041694215.1. GTDB lineage: Bacteria > Chrysiogenota > Deferribacteres > Deferribacterales > Flexistipitaceae > Flexistipes. The sequence continues at coordinate 12,987 of JASMTO010000068.1, read as the reverse complement.
CCGGTGTTAATTTATCGCATCCCCCCCAGATAGATTCCAAATGATAGAATTCCCGTACACCATTAGTCATAATGTGCACAATAACTTCACCATAATCAATACATATCCATCTGGCATTCTCTTTGCCTTCCACAGCAAGAAATCTCACCCCTTCCCTTTTTAATTCTTCACTCAAATAATCAGCCAGTGCCCTTCCATGTACTTCGGAATTTGCTGTACATATTAATAAATAATCAGCAAGAGATGAAACACCACTTATCTTAAATGCTACAATATCTTCCCCTTGCTTATCATCAAGTATACCTATAATTCTTTTAAGTAAATTTAATTCTTCCATTATACCTCCATATACAGTTTTTTGTTTTCTATGTAATTGGATACCTCTTCAGGTAAAAAAAACTCAAAATTCTTTTTCTGCAGATTTTCCCTTATTTCCGTGCTGGAAATATTAATCTCCGTCATAGTATGTAAAATGATTCTGCCTGCTTTAACATCTTCAAACGTGTCTTTATGTCTTATTAGCCTTCGCAATTCTTTAGGAATCTCAAGAAACATTTTACTAAAAGGCATATCTTTTCTATTAACCACAATAAAATTAGCCAGTTTAAAAAGATCCCTCCAATTATTCCACGTTTCAATAGTGGCAAAAATATCACTGCCAGCAATGAAAAAAAGCTGATCGTCTTTATACTTTTTTCTGTAATGCTTCAAAGTCTTATAGGTGTAGGAAACACCCTTCTGATTTATTTCATAATCTGAGACTTCAAAACAGCCATTTAAATTCTCCACTGCCTTCACCACCATATTAAATCTATCTTTAGCTTTAGTGGAGCCAAGATTTTTATGGGGCGGTATTTTAGAAGGTATAAAAATCAGCTTATCAAGTGAGAAGGATTTGTATACATCCTCGGCTAATTTGATATGACCAATATGAATGGGGTTAAAAGTCCCTCCGAAAAGGCCTATTTTTTTCAAAATATTACTCCTTTATCTGCCCGCTACCGTAAATCAGGTACTTGGTGGTGGTTAAATCATAAGCACCCATCGGCCCCCGGCAGTGAAGTTTCTGTGTACTGATACCAATTTCAGCACCTAAACCAAATTCCGCTCCATCAGTAAATCTGGTGGAAGCATTCACATAAACGGCTGCAGCATCCACCATATTCGTAAATTCACAGGCAGCTTTATAATCTTCAGTAACAATAGCTTCTGAATGCATGGAACCGTATGTATTAATGTGCCCAATAGCCTCATTTATATTGTCCACCGTTTTTATAGAAAGTATTAAATCAAGATATTCTACTTTCCAATCGTTATCCTGAGCCTGCTGCATCCCATATCTTTCGGCAATATCCTCTGTCCCCTTCAAAACAACACCTGCTTTTTTATACAAGGGTACCAACCTATCCAGTATTTCTGATGCAATACTTTTATGAATGAGAAGCGTTTCCATAGCATTGCAAACACCTGGTCTCTGTACTTTGGCATTATAAGCAATTTTTACAGCCATTTCAGGATCTGCTGCTTTATCTATATAAACATGGCATACTCCTTTATCATGTTTCACAACAGGGATTAAGGAATTCTCGGACACAAAAGAAATAAGAGACTCTCCACCCCTTGGCACAATCATATCCACATAGTCCTTTGCTTTCAGCAAACTCATCATAATAGATCTATCAGGATCATACACTGTTTCAACACAACTTTCAGGAAGCCCAGCTTGTTTCAATGACTGTTTCAGAATCATTCCCAGTACTGCATTACTGTATCTAGCTTCCTTGCCTCCGCGCAAAAATGCACAATTGCCTGACTTAATGCACAAAGCAGCAGCATCAATCGTTACATTAGGTCTGGATTCATAAATTATTCCGATGACACCAATGGGAACCCTGACCTTGTGAATAATAAGGCCATTAGGTCTTTGATATCCTTTTTCAACCGTTAATACGGGATCTTCCTGAGCAATAATATCGTGAACACCTGCCACCATATCATCCAATCGTTTTTCATTGATAACCAATCTGTCTAAAAGTGATGAAGGCAGTCCGTTTTTTTCAGCGGCCGCCAAATCTCTAGCGTTTTCTGAGAAAATCAATGCTTTATTTTTCAAAAGGTTATCTGCCAGTATTCCCAGAGCCTTATTCTTTTCTCCGGTTGTCTTTGTCATAAAAGTTTTGGATGCTTCTTTCATTTCGCTGAAGATATTCATGTTACCTCCTAAACCACTTCAAGCACCATATCATCCCTGTGTATCACTTCATCACCAAATTTATAACCCAAAATATGAAAAATTTCCGCGGTTTTCTTGCCCATAATTTTTTTTAAATCTACAGAGCTATAACGAACCTTTCCCCTTCCAACCTCAATACCACTGCCATTTACAATTCTTACAACTTCCCCTACCCCAAAACGCCCCTTTACATCACAAACACCTGAAGGTAGCAAGGATTTTTTATTCTCTCTCACAGCTCTCACAGCACCATCATCAATCACGACATCCCCTTTAGGAATGGTTGCATATGCCAACCACAGCTTTTTTTTCGTTTTTGGATCCTCAATATGTGAAAAAAATGTCCCGATATTAGCATTTTCAATAAAATGTAAAATATTATCAGGATCTTTTCCATTAATTATCCCCACATAACATCCGGCATCAAGAGCTTTTTTAGCAGCTTTTAATTTGGATTTCATTCCTCCGGTACCAATTTCGGAAACAGAATTACCAGCATAACCCAACATTTCATCATCAACATACGTTACTTCACTGATCAACTTTGCATCTTTATTTAATGACGGGTCTTTATCATACAAACCATCCACATCAGAGAGAATAAGTAACAGATCCGCAGAAACAAGCCCTGCAACAAGTGCAGATAAATTATCATTATCGCCGAAACTCTCAATATATTTAAGCTCATCAACCACTACAGAATCATTTTCGTTGATAATAGGAATACTCCTATGCTCAAGTAGTTTCCTCAACGTATATCTCGCATTCAGATAGCGTCTTCTGTTGGATAAATCGTCTTTTGTAAGAAGAATTTGAGCGACATTAATATCAAAACGGCTGAACTGATTTTCATAAATTTGGATCAGTCTGGTCTGCCCCACAGCAGCACAGGCCTGTTTGTCTATTATATCGGTAGGTCTTGCTTTGTAGCCAAGATATCTAAACCCAGCCGCCACAGAACCGGAAGATACGATAATGATGTTGTCAATCAAACTGCGCAGTTTAGAAATACATTCGGCAAGTTTAGCAACAAATGACTCGTTAATTCCATTGATCTGATTAGTGATAATATTGCTGCCTATTTTTATTACAAGCGTATTTATAAGGGGAAGTTTTCGCATAATTATAAAAAAACTGGGGTGGGAGGATTCGAACCTCCGAATGGCGGAACCAAAATCCGCTGCCTTGCCGCTTGGCTACACCCCATCTTAAGTGAGAGATTTATAGAAAAGTTATGCTTATTTGTCAAGCTTTTTTGAAAAAAAATCAACAAGATAATGGATAAATATAAAACCGTCGTCATGTTATAACTTAGGTATAAAAAACCAGAATTCTGCTCCCTTACCAGGTTCTGATTGTGCCCACACATCCCCACCATGCTTTTCCACAATAGATTTCACAATGGCAAGTCCCAGCCCTGAGCCTTTTACCGGATTGTTATATGCTTCATCAGCCTGGTAAAAAGGTGAAAAGATTTTGTCCTTATGCTTTTCAGAAAAACCTGTGCCGTAATCCTTCACATAAAATTTATACCCTTCATCGGTGGCAATACACCCCATATCAATAGAAGAACCATTTTTGGAAAATTTGATAGCATTGGAAACAAGATTTATGAGGACATCTTCCATCATCTTTGAATCAACGGCTATTTCAACATCCTGAGGGAAATCAATATTGAGATGCAGATTTTTTTCAAGTAGCAACGGCGAAACGATGGACTGTACTTTGTTTGACAATGTTTTTAATTTTATCTTTCTTATATTCAGTATCTCTTTCCCGCTTTCCAACCTTGCAAAATCAATAACCTTATTTATGTGATCCAAAAGTTTATTCCCCGCTTCTATGATATTGGAAACGTACATTTTTGTTGTCTCATCAATATTCTTTTTCATTTGAATCAGCTGGGCAAACCCAAGGATAGAATTAAGCGGTGTTCTGATCTCATGGCTGACATTGGCTATAAAAAGTGTTTTCATTCTATCAGACTCAGAAACTTTATCAGCAAATTCACCAAGTTTTTTCTCCTGAGAATGCATAATATAAAGCTCCTGAAATAAATCCAGACTTATTTTCAATACCGATTGCAGCAATATCTTTGCAGATTCGTGATAAATTTTTACACGCACGTAATAGTTCTTTTTTTCTATAAAAAGTAAAAAAACTATCTCGTTTTCACCTTCCTGATAACTTTTGTCAACAAAATCAACGTCATGCACAAGATGGCTGAAATTGGCAATTGCTTCGGCAAAGTTCTTCAGAAGTGAGTCTAATTCAATTTTGTAATCCATCTTTATGATATCCCCCACAAGGGTAACGAAATCTATAATAAAAGTATCTGACTGGCTGGTAATGACATTCTTTACCAAATTATCAAGATATTGTGTAAAAACATTGCTTAATTTTCTCAATTTCTTCACAAAAGTTCTGCTTTCAATTATTCCTTCTTTATACTCGTTAAAGAGCGCAGTACCTTTTTCGTGAAGGAGCTTATGTTTATCTATTATTTCATCTACACCGATTATATCCTGAAATCTTGATAACGTCCTAAACTTTGCCAATGTTACATGAAACTGGCAACTTTCATAATTATTAAGTGAATATTCAAGTTCTTTTATCTCACCTTTTTCAAAATTGTCTAAATGTTCATTCAGTAATGTTTTGTGTATTACTTTTAAGTCATTGATAGCCTCTAGTAACTTTTTTACCTGCTTGATATCAAAAAGGCATACATCACTTTTTTCATAATAACTGGAAATCATCATTCCCAGACTTAATCCCAAAAATTTTTCTATGGTAACCAAAAGGTCATATCTGTTAGAAATATCCTCGTAAAAGATTATTTTAGTATAAATATTCTTTAAAAGTGTATGGGATGAAATAACATACGTATTATCCAGATTGATTCTGTAGTGAACGAGGCCCACATTGTAAATGTAGGGAATCAAGTCTGCGAAATCCATTGAAAATAGATTTTCTTGGAATTCCTCCTGCGTCTTGGAAAGCCTGGAGATTCTTTCCTTTGAGCCCAAAAAAGCGTTGGTATATTCATTTTTCTGAAGAAAATTGTAAAACTCGGAAGATATTAGTCTTTTATTTTTCTTCACAAGCCTGTAAATATATTCTCTGTTCTCCAGATCCTGATCAGTTATATCAAAAACGGAAATAATTTCTTCAAACATTTAAACCTCAAAATTAGACAATATTACCGAGTAGTTAAGCATTTTATAGATATTATTCTGCCTGTTCACAATCTCACCATGTGATAAAACACCGACATTGCTTTTTTCAAAATACTTAAAAATGGTTTTCAACTCTTTAATAGAAAACCGATCTTTATTACCTACATATCGACCGTAACAATATGTGATAAAGGGAACCGCTACTTTTTCCTTGATTCTGAAATATTTGAGAAATTCTTCAAGTTTTTTCCCCGAGTTAGTTTCATCGTATTTCAGAAGATAACCTTCAAAATTGCTTTTCAAATCCCCAATAAAACTAAACCCCGCATTCACCCTTTCCATCGGTACCCTGGGAACATATGTATTATCATTGTCCAAAAATCCGAAAGGGTATTTAAGTCCTGCCACCTGAATACTTTCCGCCTTTTTACCTTCAGTTTTTTCATAAAAATCCATATAAAAATCATAAGCATTGTTATTGTTAATTTTCAAAACTGCATTTTTATCCCCAATTATACTCAAAGGACCAGCAGCTGCGTTGAGTCCAAGAAAGTATTCCGAATACAGACGTCTAGAAGTCATAAATAAAATACAGCTGTTTGCATAAAATCCATTTTTATCAAATACAGAGGGAGCATCAGTTAAATGCTTATCTCCGCATCCTATTCCGAGAGCGTGCTTGCCTTTAAAAATATCCCCATAGCTATTGCAAAAACTTTCAAAATCCCCAGTTACCGCATCATAAAAGACCATTGCAGAAGAATCAGAGGTAAGGTCAGATTTATTCATATTAGACATACTGCAAATATTAACGCCGCTTACCCTGCTTGACATCAGTACAAGCAATATCCCTTTTTCATAAATATTGGAATTGTACAAGAAACCCGGCAGCACAGCCCCAACAGTATCAAGGTTTTTATTGTTAAGATAATGTTGAACATCTTCAGCATATTCCTCTGTCGTAAGAACAAAAGACTTTTTATTAATTTTGTCAATGTCAGCATTTTCAAACTGCTCGTAATTTTCGAAAAAGAAGAATTGAAAAAATTTATTACTGATGTCATTTATTTTTTGTAAAAAGTCTTCAAAATTTATAGGTTTCTTCACAAGTAGATCAAAATTTATCGTCATATAAGTATTCTCAATTTCCTCAATATAACCTGTGATACCTATCACAGGTGTCCATGCACTTTTAAACTTCACCTTTTCTAGAATTTCAAATCCGCTTCCATCACCAAGCATTATATCAGTAACAACGAAAAAAAATTCCTCCCTATCAATAGCTTTAAAAGCTTCACGCTTACTCGCGACCCCGATAACTTCTATTCCCAGCGTTTCCTCGAAAAGTGTCTTTAAAATATCCAGGTTATAAAGATCATCATCAACAAGTAAAATTCTCATTTAACATATACCCCTTTTCCCAATAAACTAAATATACTCTACTATTTATTTGTTACATCGTTTCTTACAATAAATATTCACCCCCCACCAAGCACATAAATGTTTGTGTGCTCTAGACAGGCTTTTCCCTTTAAATTAGTGGGAATATGCGTCTCTCCTTATCGCTCTATTTTCTGCATTATTTTAAGAATCGGAGGCAAATCTTCCTCATGCTCCTCAGATTCTTCCTTTATCACCCTGAAATCATTAATATTATCAAGAAAAATACCATAAATATCAGGATCAAACATTTTTCCTATATCTTTACCCATAATATCCAGTGCCTTATCTATACTGTAGGCATCCTTATATACGCGTTTGGAGGTCAGGGCATCAAAAACATCTGCAATTTTACATATCCGCCCGAATATATGAATATCCGTATTCTTTCTACCAAAGGGATATCCTGTACCATCCCAGTTTTCATGGTGATCTCTTGTGATATAGTAAGCTGCGTTTAAAAGAGGATAATCCTCATGATTACTAAGAATTTCAAGCCCTATTTCCACATGTTTTTTCATAATTTCAAATTCATTTTTATCAAGTCTTCCGGGTTTCAGTAGGATTCTGTCCGGTATACCCACTTTCCCCACATCGTGCAGAGGGGAAGCGTTGTAAATCAGATTAACATCTTTCTCATCCAGTCCCATATTTTTAGCAAGCAATTTGGTATAATTCCTTATCCGGAATAAGTGGGCACCTGTCTCAATATCCTTAAATTCTGCAGCTTTACCTAATTTAAGCACTATTTCCATCTCAGCTGCCTTACTTCTATCCAGTGCCTTTTTTAACTCTATTGTCCTTTCTTTGACCTGTTTGTCCAGCTCCTGATTAAAATTTAAAAGCATATTGCTATAACTTTTAAGTTTGAGGCTGTTTTTTACCCTCAGTTTTAAATCGATAACTTCTATAGGTTTTGCAATAAAATCATTGGCACCAATTTGCAAAGCATTATACTTTTCCTCTGGATAAGCCGTGATCACAATAACTGGAAGTGCATCAAAACGAGAATCCTTACGGATTTCCTCCAACACCTCCAAACCACTCATTTTTGGCATCCCTATATCCAGCAGCAACAAATCCGGTTCATTTGTTTTTACCTGTTGGAGGGTACTAAATCCATCTTCTGCCTCACAAATTTCATAATCGGTGTCCTCATCCAACAACACACCATTTATAATTTCTCTGTTAAATACTTCATCATCTGCAACTAAAATCTTATATTTCATTAACAGACCCCTTCACTCTGTTTTTAAAATTATTGCAAAATTTAGATCCATTGTAAAGAGAAATAAGACTTTATTACTCCTTATTTCAGTTTAAAAATTGATTGAAAAAAATATGAAAATATACTATCAAAATATAATGTTTAACCTTATAATTTTTGACCTCGACGGCACATTAGCGGACACCATAGATGACATCCATGAATGCTTGAACATCACACTTTCAAAATTCGGATTTCCCACTATTTCTTTAGAGGCGACCAAATCATATGTGGGAGATGGAATAAAAAAACTTGTTGAGCGTGCTGTGGGAAAAGAACACTTCGATGATAAGATAGAAGAGGATTTCAGGAATCTTTATGCGAAGAACATTGTTAAGCATACCAAATTATATGACAATGTAATTGATATTCTAAATCATTTACACAAAAAAAACATTACTTTATCAGTAATTTCAAACAAATCTTTTGCGCTGACAGATACTGTTATAAAACATTTCGGACTTGACAAATATCTTTCATCTTGGCACGGCGGTGACAGTTTTGGTGAAAAAAAACCCTCACCCATCCCTGTATTAAAAGTCCTTGAAACACATTGTGTCACCAGCGATAAAGCACTGATGGTTGGAGACAATCATACGGATATACTTGCAGGCAGCAGAGCTGGGCTTAAAACATGCTTCTGTGAATACGGCTACGGCAAAACCGGGGAAAGCAAGCCGGACTTTCGTATTTCAAAATTCCAAGACATTTTAACAATTATAAATATTAAATAAAATTTCTAACGATAATATTGCCAGCCGCTTGAGATTCGTTTATGAATTTAATCAGCTCTTCTTTATCCAAAAAGACAATTTTAGAGTCATCTTCTGCTATAAGTTTTTTTGCAACGTGGTTTTTGGCTTCGATTACGTCTCCGACAGTATACCGTGCAGATTTTTCCCCTTCCACCACCACTGTTCCCTCACCAATAAAAATATATTCATAACCGTTTCCAATTTTAAAAGAATCATTTTTATTTAAAAAACGTATTGTGTCTCCGGCAACATCCAAAAAATATGCTCTGATTTTTTCGCCGAAGGAACTCAGATGGTCAATTCTAGATTCTATATACATCCTCACCGTTATCCACCTCAAGCGGTCAAAAACGAAACCCAACTGCCCCCAGAAAAGGAATAGGCAGAAAACAATATATACCCAAAAAAGACCAAATATAAGAGTGCCCAACGACCCATAAATAACTGAGTAATAAGCAATATCAAATATTTTTGAAAAAAATTTATTAAAAATAAATAATGTAACACAAAACCCGGATGCACAAATTAAGGAAACATTCCCAGTAATTGCCCCCCTGCTCATCAAAAAATAACTCAGCCAGGATATTGCCAAAAGTATCACAATCGGCATATAAATAATATTTTCAAGCAAATTAATAATCCATACAAATTCCTGAAAAACTGAACTACTAAAAAATTCTGTAACAAGATTCAAGAAAATTTTCAACACAATAACAGCTATCAGCATCACAATAGCCAGTATTTCCATAATTACAGGCACAAAAAAACCGAAAAGACCCCATTTTATCTCTTTTTTGGAAAAAATTACTGTAAAGGCAGCTTTTAACGCTCTGACAAAAAGCAGTGAAGTAAAAAAAAGTGAAACGCCGCCAAATATTCCAAAATTAAAAGCGTTTTGAGTCAACATATCCATTTTATCAGCAGCATTTAAAATATATCCCGTCAAATCTGGGTTAACAGCTTTAATCATGTTAAGAATCTCATTTGTTATATTTTCAGAGACAGGCAAATTAGTAAAGATTATGGAAAGAATAAGAAGCATAGGGACAAAAGATAATAAAAAGAAAAAAGTAAGGTTTGCGGCAAAATTCATCAACTTATTGGATGAGAAAAAATACAAAGTTAGATAAAACCTTGCCAGACAACTTTTAAACACAATCTGCTCCAGATAAAATCACAACAGATTCCGCTTCTGCCATGTTAGCTACTTGACAGAAGCGGAAAAAATTGTGTGGAATCAACTAAAGGTTCAGAAATTTGCCATTTTCATATATTCTTATGCCATCAGCATAAACTGCTGAGCCTGAGCGCATATCTTTAATCAAATCCCAGTGAAGCCCTGATTTATTTTTACCACCAGCCTCCGGATATGAAGAACCCACAGCTAAGTGCATAGTTTCACCTATTTTTTCATCAAAAAGGATATTGCCGGTGGCTTTTTTTATGGAATTGTTTAAACCAAAAGCAATTTCACCAACAAACGATGCTCCCTCATCTGTTTCAAGCATTTCTTTAAGGAATTTTTCCCCTTTTTCTGCTGTTGCCTTTATTACTTTACCATTTTCAAACACCAAATGCACATTTTTTGCGTTTACCCCCATAAATGAAGTGGGAACATCAAAAAACATTTCCCCTTCAGCACTATCTTCGACAGGACTTGTAAAAACTTCCCCATCAGGCATATTGCGTTGGCCGTTGCAGTTAATCCATTTTCTACCCTCAACATTCAGATACAGATCTGTACTTTCGCCTTTTATTCTAAGCTCTTTGGTACCGGTAAGCAGATTAACTATTTTATCCTGAAAGTTACTTACTTTTCTCCACGCAGCAACAGGATCATCCTCATACAGTTTACAAGCACCAAATACAAATTCTGCATACTCATCAAGTGACATTTCAGCATCCTGAGCCATAGCGGATGTGGGATAAGGCGCAATAACCCAGGAAAAATCACCCTCTACCTCCCTTGCAAACATAATATCTTTCAAAACAGACATTGCTTTACGATTCTTGGCAACCTTCTGGGAGTCAACACTGGTGAGCTGCCTTGTATTTGTTTCACAATCTATATTGATAAGACCGTTAACCGTTTTTGCTGCAGTCATATACATCTCCGGAATAAATTCCAGTTGTTTAGCATCAGCATATCTGTAAAAAGAGTAGAGCTGTTCAGTAAAATTCATTCTGACGATAGGATAACATTTCATGTTTAAAAGTTTTTCATAGCAGGCTTTCACCAACGGTTCGGCAGCGATTTCCCCCCTGATTTCAACCACATCGCCCTCTTTCACGTTCAAACTGTACTTGCATATTAATTCAGCCATTTTTTGTTCAAAAAACATATGTACCCCTAATTATTTAATATTGTAAAAAGTCTCCATTCCGTAAAAAGCACCTTGATCCAGCAATTCTTCTTCTATCCTGAGAAGTTGATTATATTTTGCAATGCGGTCAGTCCTGCAGGCAGATCCTGTCTTAATTTGCCCTGCATTTACAGCCACAGATAAATCAGCAATGGTGGTATCCTCCGTTTCACCCGATCTGTGGGAAATAACACAGGTGTAGCCTGCTCGCTTTGCAGTCTCAATGGCATCCAATGTTTCAGTAATCGTGCCTATCTGATTAAGTTTAATCAAAATGGAATTGGCAACACCCATTTCAATCCCACGTTTTAGACGCTTCGTATTTGTTACAAACAAATCATCCCCCACAAGTTGTATCTTTTTGCCAAGTTTCTCTGTGAGAATCTTCCATCCATCCCAATCCTCTTCATGCAAACCGTCTTCAATGGAAATAATAGGATATTTGGCCACAAGATATTCATAATATTCAACCATTTCTTCTGCAGTCCTTTCTGGGTTCTTTTCAGCCTGAAGTATGTATTTACCATTGTTGTAAAATTCACTGGCTGCCGCATCTATTGCAATAAAAACCTCTTTACCAGGTTTATAACCAGCATCCTCAATAGCCATAATAATCAGCTCCAACGCCTCTTCATTGGATTTAAGATTTGGCGCAAAACCACCTTCATCACCTACTGCTGTATTGTAACCTTTTTTAGCTAAAACGTTTTTCAGTGAATGAAATGTTTCCACACCTATCCTGAGAGCCTCCTTAAACATATCGGCACCCAGAGGCATTATCATAAATTCCTGTATGTCAACATTATTGTCGGCGTGCTTGCCTCCATTGAGGATATTCATCATGGGTGCTGGCAGGGTATGGGCAAACGTCCCTCCCAAATAGCGGTACAAAGGTAGTCCCAATGAATCAGTAGCAGCCTTGGCACAAGCAATAGATACACCCAGTATAGCATTAGCGCCAAGCTTACTCTTGTTCTCTGTGCCATCCAAATCAATCATTATTTCATCAATTAATTTTTGCTCCAAAACATCAATCCCCTCAAGCTCCGAAGAAATCACTTCATTCACATTTTGCACGGCATTCAAAACACCTTTGCCGCCAAAACGGTCCTTATCGCCATCCCTCAGCTCCACAGCCTCAAATTCCCCTGTGGAAGCACCTGAAGGAACTGAAGCTACACCCGCATATCCGCCGCTTGTTACCACCTCAACCTCAATGGTAGGGTTACCCCTTGAATCCAGAATTTCTCTTGCATAAACATCAATAATATCTGTCATGACCCACCTCACTTATAGAAATATCTTATATTTACATTATATATTGAAAAAATAAAGAAAAAACAATATCCTTATCCCTGTTTGAAAAAATACTTAACACAGGTTGCCACATGTATGATATTCCCAGGTTATTATTTGCCGATGACAAAGGAACAATTTATGATCATCCCACTTTGAAGATGACTGTACGAAGTGAAAACCTTATAACCATACCTTATGAACTAGAGATGGAGACTGTTCCCGATCATGTAAAACCGGAATACCTGGAAAATGCCAGTCCTTTGGCTTATAATCAGGAAAAAGCGGGAATAGAAGTTTTTAAGTCCGGTCATGCCATATTTATTCAGCCTCCGGAAGGCTACTTGAGATTATATCTTCCTGCATACCAAAAGCGCAGTAACAATATTTTATCCCCTAAATCATACACACCGGTGGGGTGGATGAACGAATGTTTTGTGTCCCCTATAACCTT
>JASMTO010000067.1:0-20629 GCA_041694215.1 bacterium | reverse complement strand
TGCCTATGAGGGCATATATGACAGCCATAGTTGCTTTATTTTTAAGCTGTGCCCCCACTTGAGGCCCCACCTGCTCCACTCGGACAATGTTGAAACTATCTTCTGCAAATGTCTGGGTAAGTGAGTTCTGAATACTATCCGAAACCTTCTGAAGGTCTTCGCTGGTTTTTTCAACCCTGATTAAAACTTCATCATCACTGCCAAAATTCTGGATAATCACTTCACCAATATCCAGTTTTCCTATCGATTCTCTGATTTTTGCAAGATTGGGGGCTTTATCAAATTTTGCTTGAACCAATGTTCCTCCGGCAAAGTCTATTCCGTAATTAAACCCTTTAATTAAAATCATCCCAAGACTTGCTAATACAACAACTGCAGATATAACAATAAACTTTTTAGAAAAAGATAAAAAATCTATTTTTGTATTATGCTTAATTACTTCAAACATTTGCCACTCCTCTATATACTAATGCTCTTATTGGACTTGCCGGCGTAAATAGTGAGAAAAACTGTTCGTGTAAGAAAAATTGCAGTAAACAGCGAAGCTAGGATACCGATGGAAAGTGTAACAGCAAAACCTTTTATGGGTCCTGTCCCAAACTGAAAAAGTACAATAGCCGCTATAAAAGTAGTAATGTTGGCATCCATTATTGTTGACATCGCTTTTTCGTATCCAGCTTCAATTGCATTGACAGGTGTCCTTCCCAATCGTATTTCTTCCCTTATCCTCTCATAGATGAGGACGTTAGCATCAACAGACATCCCCACTATTAATATCAAGCCTGCAATGCCGGGTAGTGTAAGTGTAGCCTCCAAAAAGTTCATAAAGCCGAGTATTAAAATAAAGTTTGATAGCAAAGCAATATCTGCAAGGATACCTGATAATCTGTAGTATACCAGAATAAAAACAGCGACTAAAGCGACACCGATAATAGCAGCAGTAAACCCTTTTTGTATAGAAATTTTCCCTAAAGAAGGCCCGACTGTTCTATTTTCAAGAATTTTAACAGGAGCTGGCAGGCTTCCTGCTCTAAGAACAATAGCAAGATCTCTGGCTTCTTCCATTGTGAAATTACCTGATATCTGTGCCTCTCCACCACTGATTCTCTCTCTGATAACCGGAGCAGAATATACGTTACCATCCAAAACGATCGCAAAACGCTTCCCTATATTCTGGGCAGTGATTTCTTCAAACAATTTGCTTCCGGCTGAGTCAAATTTTATCCAGACATACGGCTGGTTAAACTGTGAAGAAATTCTAACCTCCGCATCGACCAGGTAATCACCTGTAAGCAGGGCTTCCTTTTTTATTACATAGGGTATTTTATTTGTTATTTTCCCTGAAGGATCTTGGACTTTTTGATAAAGGACTTCCGATCCAAAGGGAATATTTCCCTGCCTGATATCCTCTTCTGAGACATTTTCGTCTACAAGGTGAAATTTCAGTTGTGCCGTTTTTCCTATTAAATCAATAGCACGCTCAGGTTCCGTTATCCCAGGTAGCTGAACCAATACATTTTTCTCCCCCTGCCTCTGAATAAGGGGCTCACTAACGCCAAGCTGATCGACCCTGTTGCGAATAACCTGAGCAGCCTGCTCCACAGCGTAATCTTTAATTTTTGCTATTTCTTCGTTTTTTAACCCCAAAGACATTATATTTTCTGTTTGTTCAATTCCCACTTCCTCTAATATTGGATAATTTTGTTCTATAATATCCCTTGTCTTTTCCAAATTATTAGCGTTTTCAATGGCGATACTGATTCGATTGTCGCCTGTCTTTTGCACATATGTGTAACTAATGTCTTGGGAGCGCAGTTCTTTCCGCAACTGATTTGTTAGTGTATCAAGCTTGGCATCCACTGCTGCCTCTGTATCCACACCTAACAGCACGTGCATGCCCCCCTGCAGATCCAACCCCAGGTTTACTCTGCTAAGTGGAAAGGCATAAAACAAGGCTAAAGCAAAGATTATAATAATCGTGGCCCAGCGAGCTTTATATTTCATTATCACTATTCCCCCTTGCCCTCGCTTTGGTTAGCTTTTGCAGCGACTGCACTTCTGGACAGTGTAATCTTTACGCCGTTAGCAATTTCCACAAGGAAGGTCTGGTCATCAAGTACTTTGTCAATCCTCCCGTGGATACCACCTGACGTAATAATCTCATCCCCTGCTTTTAGCGCAGCTAACATTTCCTGATGCTTCTTCTGCCTTTTTTGCTGAGGCCTTATCAACAAAAAATAAAATATAACAAATATTAATATTAATGGCAAAAACGCACCTATGGGGTTACCTCCTGCAGGACCATTTGCTGCATAAGCGATAGATTCAAACATTGTCTCCTCCTATTGTCATTTTTTCTATCATTTCATTTTTAAACGTTTCAAAACATCCCTTTTTTATAGCATTTCTTGCACCTTTTACAAGAGAAAGATAAAAATTGATATTATGAATTGTATTTAATCTGAGTGCCAGTATTTCACCAGATTTATAAAGGTGCCTCAGGTAACCTTTGGAAAAATTTCTGCATGTATAGCATTCACATTCACTGTCAATGGGGGCATCAGAAAATTTCCACTGCTCCCTTTTTATGTGAAGCTTCCCACTGGAGGTAAATAGCATGCCGTTTCGGGCATTTCTTGTGGGCATAACACAGTCAAACATATCAATACCACTGGCTATACAATTCAAGATATCTTCAGGGGTGCCAACACCCATGAGATATCGTGGAGCATTCTTTGGCAGGTATTCTGTGGTATAGTCCGTTATTTCATACATTTGAGGAATTGTCTCCCCGACACTTAATCCCCCAATGGCGTAACCATCAAAGCCTATTTCAGTAATATCTTCGGCACTTCTTTTGCGGAGGTCTTTGTGTATCCCACCCTGAATAATACCAAATAAACTCTGGTGATTTTTCAACGGTACTTTTTTGCATCTTTTTGCCCAGTTTGTGGTGAGGACCACTGATTTTTCAAAATAACTTCTTTCCAGATCACAGCTGACGCATTCATCAAATGCCATGACAATATCAGAGCCAATACATTTTTGGATTTCAATCGATACTTCAGGGGACATAAAAAATTTCTTTCCGTTTAGGTGTGATTTAAAATATACCCCTTCTTCTGATATGTCCCTTAATTCAGCTAAGCTGAAAATCTGAAACCCTCCGCTGTCCGTTAAGATATTTTTATCCCATGACATAAAGTTGTGCAAACCCCCAAATTTATCCAGGACTTCCATACCAGGTCTTAAATACAAATGATATGTATTGCCCAGGATTATACTAGCACCGCATTCTTCAAGTTCATGAGGGGTTAATGTTTTGACAGAACCGACAGTACCAACAGGCATAAATACAGGTGTTTCGATTTTGCCGTGGGCCGTTTCTATTATTGCAGCACGTGCTTTTGTTTCTCTATCTTCATGCTCCAGAGTAAATCTCAGCACTTTATCCCCTTATACATTAGGTATCTATTGCCATAGAAGTTATTTAATAAACATTGCATCGCCATAACTAAAAAAACGATATTCTTTTTCCACTGCATATTCGTATACGTTTTTTATTTCTTTTAGTCCGCAAAAAGCTGCCATCAGGACAAAAAGTGTGGATTTTGGGAGATGGAAGTTTGTGATGAGTTTGTCCACAATATTAAATCTGAACCCCGGACGTATAAAGATATCGGTGGTTTTATTACCATAATCCGTTAACTGTCCGTTATGAGCTAGGGATTCCAGTGCTCTTAACGTCGTTGTGCCCACTGCAACCAGTTTTTTCCCTTTTTGCTTCATTTCGTTGATTTGTTTAAAAGCCTTCTCTGAAATACTGAAAGACTCGCTGTGCATAACATGATCTTCCAGAAAGACTTCCTTAACAGGTCTGAATGTCCCGACACCGACATTAAGCGTTATCTCCACTATGTTAACTCCGGCAGATTTTAATTTCTCCATAAGTTCAGTGGTAAAGTGTAAGCCCGCAGTTGGAGCAGCCACTGATCCAGGGTTGCTAGAATAGACTGTCTGATAACGCTCCCTGTCAATTTGTTCATCAGATCTTTTAACATAAGGAGGAAGAGGGACACGGCCAATACTGTCCATAATCTCAAAAATATTTGCCGAAAATTCAATGTTGCGAATCCCATTTTCTCTTATATTAATAATTCTGCCCATATAATCGTCAAAAAAGATCTCATCACCACATTTGATATTCCCTTTTGTCATGGCTTCACAAGAGTAATCCCCTATCACATTTAATATTAATATTTCTACTTTCCCGCCGGTCTTTTTTCTGCCATAAAGCCGCGCCCTCAATACCTTTGTATTATTTATAACGAGAAAATCATTTGGTGAGATTTCTGTTACTATCTCTTTAAATATTTTGTCTTTGATTTTCCCTGACTTTCTATCATATACGAGCAAACGGGACTCATCCCTTCTATCTGCCGGATATTGGGCTATAAGATGCTCGGGGAGATAAAAATCAAAATCTGTGATGGGGGTTTTAGCCATCAATCCCTCAATGCTTGCTCAATAAATTCTTTTACCTTTTCGGCACTGTTCTGAATTTCAATAAAATTCTTTTTCAGATGTTTTAATTGTTTGATGCCTTCTGGCTCTTTTGGTGTGAAACCGATGGCTTTAGAAACCGCTTCCGGAAATTTTGCCGGATGTGCCGTAGCAAGGCAAATATCAATGGCATGTTTATCCGTACCAAGTAATTTAATGGCATTTACCCCGCAGGCGGTGTGAGGATCAAGGATGTAACCTGTTTGCTTGTAAAAGTCCCTGATCGTAGTCAATATTTCATTGTTTGTCGTATAGGCTGAAGCAAAATCCTGCTGCATTCTCTTTATTTGGTTTTCTGAAAAACGAATACGTTTTTCCTTCTTTAATTCATTCATTTTTTCATTCAGAACACCTGTATCTTCATCAAAAAGGTAATATAAATATCTTTCCAGATTACTGGAGAGTTGTATGTCCATAGAAGGGCTGTATGTTTCCACAACATCTTTTACACTGTAGTCACCGTTTTGGACAAGCCTGTATAAAATATTATTTTCGTTTGTGGCAATTATTAGTTTATCTATAGGCAGCCCCATCCTTTTTGCATAATAGCCTGCCAGGATGTTACCAAAATTCCCCGTAGGCACAGAAAAGCGCACTTTTTTCTCTTTATCAAAATCATTTGTAACGTTAAAATATATATAGAAGTAATAAACTATTTGGGCAAGTATCCGTGCCCAGTTAATAGAATTAACTGCCCCAAGTTTGTAGCGAGCTTTAAAATCTAGATCAGAAAACAACTGTTTAACAATAGCCTGGCAATCATCAAAATTCCCTTTAACAGCCAGATTAAATACATTCTTTGAATTAACAGTTGTCATCTGCATTTCTTGGATACTGCTTACTTTTCCGGCAGGATACAGTATGAAAATATTCATATTGTCTTTCCCTTTAACGCCATAAATAGCTGCGCTGCCTGTGTCTCCACTGGTGGCACCTAGTATATTCATTTTTTCATTTGATTCCTTTAAAATATATTCAAAAAGATTTCCTAGAAACTGTAATGCTACATCTTTAAAGGCAAAAGTGGGACCATGAAAAAGTTCAGCTACATATATCCCGTCTTTGTAAACTGCCGGCACAATTTTTTCAGAATCAAAGTTACTATAGCTCTTTTTTATTATCTCCCAGAGATAACTCTCCTCAATATCGTCTTCAAATAGTTTACATATTTCAAAAGCAAGACTTTCGTAGCCTTTAGATGCACATTTGCGAAGATATCCGGTATCAGCTGCAGGAATATTCTCAGGAACAAGGAGACCACCGTCCTCAGCTAATCCCATCATAACAGCATCTTTAAATGAAACACCTTCTGCACCTCCACGGGTGCTTTTATACTTCATAATAACGTCCTCAGCAGGTTTTTATACACACTCAATATCAGCAAAAAAGAATCGTGTCTCTATCTCAGCAGTTTCTAATGCATCTGAGCCGTGAACGGCATTATTATCAATGTTTTTGCCAAAATCCTTTCTGAGAGTCCCCTCTTCGGCATCTTCAGGATTTGTGGCTCCCATAAGTTTTCTCCAATCCGCTATAGCATTATCTTTTTCCAGTATCATAACAACCACAGGACCACTACTCATGAACGTTGTAAGTGCTTCAAAAAAAGACTTTTCTTTGTGAACAGCATAGAAAGATTCTGCTGTTTTTTTATCCATTTTAATCTTTTTCATTGCACTAATTTTAAAACCGTTTTCTTCAATCCTGCTGATTATTTCCCCCGTATAACCTTTGGACACAGCATCCGGTTTGATTATTGCAAACGTTTTCTCCATTACAACCTCCAGATAATATATTTTAAGACGTGCTGTCTACCATTATTCCACTATAATTGCAAGAAAAGTTACGTTTGTTGCTGACTTATTTTCAATGGAATGAAACTCTCCTTTTTTGGTAATAAGCATATCTCCGGGATTTAGTAAATCCTCTGTTCCGTTATCGTTGACAACTGCTACTCCATCAAGCATAAGGTATATTTCCGAATCATTTTCGTGGGTATGTTTGCCTATTTCTGAGTCCGGTTGTAAATCCATTACTGCCATCATTCTTATCGCTCCACTAAGCGCAGCCGCTTCACTGTATGCAAGCTTTACAGCTAAACCTCTTCCCCCTTTAGGATTATGAAGTTCCTCAGCTTTAATATCATTTACCCGCTTAATCATTTCTTTCCTCCTAATCATTTAATCTCTTTGCATTTTTTTAAAGCAAATCTGAACATTACAGGACCCACCACCTGGTTTATCCCTACTATTGCCAGGACAAGTGTCTGAAAAATTTCTCCAAAAGGAAAAATTGAGGCTATAATTTTGGCAAACCCAATACTTACTCCAGCTTGACCAAGAAACCCCATAAAGGATAAATGCTTTATTTTAAAGTCTTCCTTTATAAAGGTCGCACTTATATAACATGATACATATAATATGGCAACTCTCAAAAAAGCTATAAAAACAGCTAATCCGAACATGCTCATCAGTGCTTTTAAATCTATCACCATACCTGCTGAAAAGAAAAATATAAGCAGTATAATGTTAAAATTTTTATCAATGGATTCAGTCACCATAGAGCCAAAGCGTGTGAAATTGTTAAGAAAAATACCTGCGGTAATAAAAACCATAAGGTTGTTAAGATGTGTTTCCCGGCATACCCAGGTGATAATAATTATGGTAAGGAAAAGAAACACCCCGAGATTTACTTTAACAAATCTCATATAAAGAAAAACTCCAAGGCCTGCTGCAATCCCCGCAACCGCCGAAAACAACTCCTCTGTCAACACATTTGTTACAGAGGCTTCTCCCCCCTCCTGGACATCCAAGAGTGAAAGGAGTATGGAAAAGCAAACAATTATGGTGAAGTCTTTGAGAATTGCCGTCGAAAGAACATAATCTGTGAGCTTACCCTTAGAGCCGGTTTCTTTAATTACAGCTACAGTGGTTGCAGGAGAAACAGCATTTAATATAAGTGAGAGAAAGAGGATAAACGAGATGTTGTTGAACATGTCAAAATGAAAACATTGTCCCATTATATAAAGAATTAACAGTGCAGCAAAAAATCCGATAATAAACTGCATTAGAGAAAAAGAGAGAATTTTGGAAAATTTGATACTCCCCCTTCTAAAATCGATATCACTACCTGCCACAAAGGCTATTGTACTCAGCGCAATAGTGTCTATAATACGTAGACCAGCCACTTCCTTCAGACTAAAAAAACTCACAGCATAAGGTCCAGTAATTATACCGATAATAAGGTAAGTGGATATTCTTGGCATTCCGGCTTTAGCAAGAATTTCCCCGGTAATAAACGACACCAGAAGGGCTATTCCCAATCTAAGGGGAAAAGTCTGAAGTGAATTTTCAAGCAAATAAAGGGCAAAAAAGCATAGCGCTATAAAAACTGCGTTATAAATGTTTTGTTTCATTAACCAATATCCGGTAGTTAGTTATTTCGGTTAAAATGTATAATACAAGATACACAGTGACAATTTCCAGAGGAACCATTGACAACCCTGTAAAAAAACTGTCGAAAAGCAAGAAACCGGGAAGTACGCCTATTGATACAATAGATTGTATTTCTCTGCTTTTGCCGTGAAGCTGGGCAAACAAATGTGAAAAGGCAAAATGTCTGATAAACAAAAGTGAGAAAAAGATTAAGACAGCAGTTATAATATACGTTATTTCAAAATATGGTTGACTCATGAGAAAAAAGCCCAGAATCATATAAATAAAAAGATAGAAAAATCGCTCAAATGATTGATATATGTTTGAAAAAATATCCCCAAAAGGTGAATTTGCAGCTATAATACCACTAATGAATCCCATAGCTATCGGGGAAACATCAAAACATACACTCAAGCCTGCAAGAATGAAGAGAAATATCATGCTGATTGTATTAATAATTTTTCGTGTCTGTTGGGACTCATAGCTGATAATTCCCACAGTAAAAATGATCAGCCAAAAAAGAGAAAAAAATTGCTGCGGCGAATCTGCAACCTGAATGAAAAAATAAACAGAATAATGAACAAGAGCAATGGCAGGGTATATAGAAAGTACAAGCATAGAGTTAAACAGCTTAGATGGCCCCACACGGAATAATCTGCCAAAAAGGGTAAGAGAATAAGGCATACCTGTATTTAATATAATTGCACTTAGGTAAGGGGCTTTGTAGTTAAAAAAATAAAAAATTATAAAAATTGCCAGAAAAGAAAAAACGTAGGTTGAGATAATATATTTCCAAAAGGCTCTAGGCACTTTCAATAACAATAATACCTTATATTTGAACTGTGTACCAATAAGCATGCCCATAAAGCATAGAGCTATCGAAATAAATGTCATTGTGGTGTTTTGAATGGATGTCTTAAAATAATGATCATTGAGAAGATAGATGAGCACACCGATAATGATGTATTCAAGCTCAAGGTTTAGTACGAAACTTAAAACGCTCGGCTTTTTTGTTTTTGCCGAAAAAATAGCAGCTCCAATGAACACTATTAGCAAAAAAAATATTGATATAACAAACTCGTTCATGTAAGAACTTGTATTATATTTTTATGTTTAAGACAAATATTTTTAAACTGATGGTGATATATGATACAAAAAAATAAGGTGACTTGTGCAGTTTGTGCCTGGAGGGCCACCTGTAATAAAAAATACAGTATTACAGATCCTTCAAGATGTTTAGATTTTTCCTTGGATGTAACACTTAATATTCAAAAGGACGATGAGCCGGAGGCAAAGAAAAAAGGTGACAAACAGGATAAAAATTAAAACCGGTATCGGATTCGATGCACACCGGTTTACATCTGGCAGACCATTGGTTTTGGGCGGAATTGAAATTCCCTATTCAAAAGGTCTGGAGGGGCACAGCGATGCCGATGTTTTAATACATGCTATAATCGATTCACTTGCCGGAGCAGGACTGGGAGTTGATATAGGTACACTTTTCCCAGATACAGCAGAAAGATATAGAGGAATTAACTCTGGAGTCCTTCTTGAACAAACAGTTTCTTTAATAAAGAAAGAAGGTTTTGAAATCGGTAACATCGATGCCGAGATTATTCTGGAAGAACCCCGTCTTAAAGATTATATTATCGATATGCGCAAAAAATTGGCGGAAATTCTAACTGTCCACTTGGAGGATATCACCATAAAAGCTACAACTACTGAAAAAATGGTCTTTTGTGGGAGACAAGAGGGTATAGCGGCACTTGCTGTGTGTTTACTAACAAAAAATTAGGATATAGTGTACATTAAAGACGATGGCATCAGACCGGGAAATTTATCTTGAAAATAACAATAGCAAAATATATAAACGTTTAAAGGTTAAACTGGAGGTGGTATGTCTTATTATATGTTGGAAATTGGAACGGAGGAGCTTCCGGCTTCTTTTATCAATCCTGCTGCTGAATCTCTTAAGGAACATTTCCATAACCTGTTGGTAAATAAAAGGATAAGTTTTGGCAACATTCGCTCTGGAGGAACACCTAGAAGGCTTTACCTTTATATAGATAATCTGAGTAACAAACAGGAGGACAGAGAAGAGGAACTTGTGGGACCACCTGCACAGATAGCTTTTGATAAAAATGGTGAGCTGACTAAAGCAGGGGAAGGCTTTGCCAAATCAAAGGGACTTTCTCCTGATAGTTTGCGCATAGTCAAAACAGAAAAGGGTGAGTATGCAGTCGGGACACTCTTTCACAAAGGGGAAGAAACCAGTACATTTTTGCAAAAAAATGTTCCCTTAATTATCAGCTCAATCCCCTTTCAAAAATCAATGCGCTGGGGGGATAAGGATATAAAATTTGCCCGTCCTATTCACTGGTTTGTTTCTGTTTTTAACGGTGACGTCCTTTTTTTTGAAATGGACGGGATAAAGGCCTCCAATATAACGTATGGTCACAGGTTTATGGGGAATAATCCGTGCACAGTAACAGATATTTTGTCTTATGAAACATGTCTGGAAAACAATAATGTGGTTCTCAGTTTTGAAAAGAGAAAAGAGATTATTAGACAGCAGATTGAAGAAATAGAGCGAGACAATAATCTAAAGGTAGAAATTGATGATGAGCTTTTGGGTTCAGTAGCCAATCTGGTGGAAAAACCTTATGCTATTCTGGGAACATTTGCCAAAGATTTTCTCGAGCTTCCTAAAGAAGTGCTTGTAACATCCATGAAGAATCACCAGAAATATTTTTATACCACTGATGTTGAAGGGGAATTATCCAATCATTTTGTTGGTGTTTCCAACACCGAGCCGAAAGATGAAACGATTAAATTTGGATACGAGAAAGTTTTAAAAGCCAGGCTTGCAGATGCTGTTTTTTTCTTTGAAAATGATAAAAAAGTACTGCTGGAACAAAAGGTTGAAGAACTAAAGGATGTTATTTACCAGCAACAACTGGGCACTTCCTATGAAAAGATGGAGCGTTTTTACAAAATCGCCTCCTATTTGGCAGGACTTTTGGCACCGGATCATTTGCATAATACGCAGAGAGTGGCTTACCTGTGCAAAGGCGATCTTATGAGTGAAATGGTATACGAATTCCCGGAGCTACAAGGGGTTATGGGTAGAGAATATGCAAAGGCCCAAGGGGAAAATGAAGCCGTTTGTACTGGTATTTACGAACATTATTTACCCCGTTTTGCAGGAGATACTTTGCCAACCACCACTGAAGGGAGTTTGGTTTCTATAGCTGATAAAATCGACACAATATGCGGATGCTTTGCTATAGGCTTGATCCCCACAGGCAACAACGATCCTTATGCTTTACGACGTAATGCTATAGGTATCCTAAATATTATAAGAAAAAATAAATATAGATTAGATCTAAAGCGATTAATTGAATATGCTTTAGAAGTATTATCCGAAAAAATCAACGTGGATATAAACAAAACAAAAGAAGAGGTATTTGAATTTGTGTTGTTCAGATTTAAAAAGATTCTTTCTGATGAAGGAGTCTCTGCTGACATCTTTGATGCTGCAAAAAAATATAATGATATCATTAGTTTTGAAATGGCAGCAAAAGCGTTAAGTGATGTGAAAGACAGTGAAGATTTTACTGTTATATCCACAAGTTATAAACGAATAAATAATATACTTAAGAAATCCGAGTGGCATGATTACCAATATGATCCTGAACTCTTTCAGACACCTTACGAACAAAAGCTGGATGAAATGATAAACACTGATGGCTCTCAGATAGCATTTCTTGTAAACAATGAAGAGTACAGAAAAGCTATCGAGGTTTTACTGAAATTCAGAATTCCGGTGGATGAATTTTTCGATAATGTAATGGTAATGGACAAGGATGAAAACATTAAAAATAATAGATTATCGCTGCTTTGCAGTTTGAAAAATGTTTTTGATATTGTGGGAGATTTATCTCAAATAAATTAAGAATATGATATATAAAAAGGGGGATTGTATGAGCAAAAAGTATGTATACTTTTTTGGTGGTGGCAAGGCAGAAGGTACGGGAAAAATGAAAGACCTCTTAGGTGGTAAAGGTGCAGGGCTGGCGGAAATGACTAATCTTGGGGTACCTGTACCACCGGGATTTACTATTACCACAGAAGCATGTATCGAATATCAGAAGCTCAATGATTATCCAAGTGGTATGTGGGAAGAGACTTTGGAGGCATTAAAAAGACTTGAGTCAACAATGGGTAAAAAGTTTGGGGATAAGGATAATCCCCTTTTAGTTTCCGTTAGGTCTGGTGCAAGGGTTAGTATGCCCGGTATGATGGACACCGTTTTGAATCTCGGGCTTAATGATGAAACGGTTATAGGGCTTGAAAAAATTTCAGGGAATAGACGCTTTGCTTATGACTCCTACAGACGTTTTATTCAGATGTTTTCTGATGTTGTTTTGGGGATAGAACATAGTAGATTCGAAGAAATAATTAGAGATATTAAGCGAAAAAAGAATGTTGAAGTGGACACACAACTGGATGCTGAGGATATGGTTAACCTGGTGGAGAGGTTTAAAGGACTGGTTAAGGATGAGCTTGGTCGATCTTTCCCCCAGGATGTTTTTGAGCAACTGAGACTTGCTATAAATGCGGTTTTCAACTCATGGAACAATCAACGGGCAAGGACTTACAGAAGACTTAACAAAATACCGGATGAATGGGGCACAGCAGTTAACATTGTAGCAATGGTTTTTGGAAACATGGGTGATGATAGTGGTACAGGTGTTGCTTTTACCAGAAACCCCTCCACTGGAGAAAAAGAGTTCTTCGGTGAGTTTTTGATTAATGCTCAGGGAGAAGACGTTGTTGCCGGTATCAGAACCCCAGAGCCTATTTCACAGCTGAAGGACGAAATGCCGGAAGTTTTCGAACAACTTGAGGAAGTATACCGCAAACTTGAAAATCACTATAAAGATATGCAGGATATTGAATTCACTGTTGAAAGAGGCAAACTCTATATGCTGCAAACCCGAACAGGTAAAAGAACAGCCAAAGCTGCAGTAAAAATAGCTTACGACATGTATGCAGAAGGCCTTATTGATAAAAAAACAGCGGTTATGAGAGTAGCTCCATCGCAAGTGGATCAGCTGCTACATCCAATGATTGATCCTAAAGAAAAGTATAAGCCGGCCGCCAAAGGATTACCAGCGTCACCTGGGGCTGCAGTGGGAAAAGTGGTTTTTACTGCAGATGATGCTGAAAGCTGGGCATCCAGAGGTGAAAAGGTTATCTTAGTAAGGAATGAAACGTCTCCTGAAGATATCGGTGGAATGGATGCAGCAGAAGGAATTCTCACCGCCACTGGGGGAATGACCAGCCACGCTGCTGTTGTGGCCAGAGGTATGGGAAAGTGTTGTGTAGCTGGTTGCGGTGCCTTAAGAATAGACGAACAAAACAAAACAATTACAGTAGATAATCATAAAGTTGTCGAAGGTGACACCATTACTATTAATGGCACAACAGGTGAAGTAATTCTTGAAAAAGTAAAACTAATAGAGCCAGAACTATCAGGTGAATTTGCCAAAATTTTGGAATGGGCTGACGAATTTCGCACCCTTGGTGTAAGAACAAATGCTGATACTCCTAAAGATTCTGCTACGGCACGCAAATTCGGTGCCGAGGGTATAGGTCTTTGCCGTACAGAGCATATGTTTTTTGAGGGAGAAAGAATAGACGCTGTTAGAGAAATGATTCTTGCGGAAAATGAAGAAGGGAGAAAAAAGGCTCTCTTTAAAATTAAACCATACCAGAAAGAGGATTTTATAGGAATTTTTAAGGCTATGTCCGGCCTTCCCGTGACCATAAGGCTTCTTGATCCACCTTTGCATGAATTTATACCTCATACCGATGAGGAAATGCAAAAGGTTGCCGATTATGCAGGCGTAAATGTGAATACTCTCAAAGCTAAAGCAGAAGAGCTTAAAGAGTTTAATCCTATGCTTGGTCATAGGGGTTGTAGGCTGGGTATCACATATCCAGAAATATATGAAATGCAGGTGTATGCAATCATAGAGGCAGCATGTGAAGTAAAAAAAGAAGGTGTAGATGTACTGCCTGAAATTATGATTCCTTTGGTGGGTCATGAAAAAGAGCTGGAGATATTAAGACATATGGCGATTACCGTAGCCGATGAAGTAATAAGCAGCTATAATGTGGAGCTTAATTATCTCGTTGGTACAATGATCGAGCTGCCCAGAGCTGCTATTACTGCAGATGAAGTTGCAAAACATGCAGACTTCTTCTCTTTTGGGACAAACGATTTAACACAGACTACATTCGGTCTCAGCCGTGATGATTCCGGAAGATTTTTGCCGTTGTATGTGGAAAAAGGTATCTATAAAGAGGACCCTTTCGTATCCATTGATCAAAACGGTGTGGGGGAGCTTGTGAGGATTGGGGTAACCAAAGGTCGTTCAGTTAAAAAAGAGCTTAAAACTGGTATTTGCGGCGAACATGGTGGTGATCCGGACTCTATAGCTTTCTGTCAAAAAGTTGGCTTGGACTACGTTAGCTGCTCTCCGTTTAGGGTGCCTGTAGCCAGATTGGCTGCTGCGCACGCGGCATTAGCAGAATAGCAACGTTTTGAGGGAAGGCATCATGCCTTCCTCTAATTTTATATAGTGAGGCAATATGGGATTATATAGTGGGTCATTGACATTTTTCAGATTGTTTTACGATGAAGATGTTACTTTTTCATTAAATGAAATAGTTGAACATTTACGTGAATATTCTTTTGATCGGTTTTACGACAGTTCCAGGCCAATAAATTACGGTTTTGTACCGCTGAACTATCCGGAGTATACGGATTTTTTAAGTGCTGAGGTTCTCTTTGATAATGATTATGTTTTTTCTGTGCGCATTGATGAGAAGAAATTAAATAAAAAGTATTTTGATATTAAATTTCAGGAAATGAAAAAAGAATTCCTTGAGCAAAACAAAAAGGATTTCCTTTCAAAATCGGACAAAGACTTCATAAAAAATGCTCTAACTAACAAGATGTTTGCAGAAACACTCCCAACAACATCCCTTGTGGAGATTATTTGGGAAACGGATAAAAATCAAATTTTTGTATCAAATATTGCCAGCAAATCCTTTGAGGCTGTAGTCCATTTGTTCAGAGCAGCCTTTGAAATAAACCTTTACAGGGATTCACTGTTTGAATCTGCAAAAAGGAATCTTACTGAAGTATACAAAATAGATGAGCTAAAAAATGTTACCCCTGCTAATTTTTAGTATACATAAAGAAGAGGTGAATTTTGGCGCTTTTTACTGATATAAATAAACGGGATGTTTCCTTTTTGGAGTCAGAATTTCTCACATATTTATTAATGAGATTTTTTACAGGGGATAATTCCGTCAACATAAATGGCAAAGACTTTTTTTATTTACCTGTAAAAAACATTGTCTTTACCAATGAAAGCACCGGAGAAAAGGTAGCTATAGAAACGGAAACTATTGATTCATGCAAGGAGCTCTACACTGCACTGAAAAATGGTAAGTCGGTATCGCTGTTGCAGCTGCAACTGAAAAGTGAAACAGTACTCCTAGATATTTGTTTGAAAACTGCACCCCTGCGGATAACAAAGGTAAGTGCACCAAAAAGTCTTGCCGAAGATTATGCTGATAAGACTGTAGAAAGAAAGCTTTACGTGAAGGTGGTCTTTGACTTCTATGACATTGTGATAAAGGATTTTGTAAACATCCGTGTCAGTAATGAATGGTTTGATTTTCTGAAAAATTTCAAAAATTTCCTAGACACTGTTTAACATTAAAAAAGCTTTGAAAAATTACCTATCCTGCCAACGCATTTAATGGGTGTGATTTAATTAACTCATAAAGAGGATATCTTGGCTATTTTTGCCCCAAAATTTTTCAGCATCTTCATCCCGGCACCTTTGCTTATTGCATCCAAAGCACCCTCTTCCCTGGTAACTTTAAAACCGTATAAATCTGCATATACTGAAAGTTTTACAGACATAGGTGTTGATGGACCGAGAATTACTGTTTTGCAATGCTCTGGGATATAGCAAAAAAAGTCTTCGGTTGTTTTGTTTACAAGTGTTGTACCGCTTATAATAGCGATTTCGCATTCGGGAAGTTTTCTTTTGGCATACGCAGGGGAAAAAGTTCCGTCAATATCTTTAATTTCAAAAATGAAAAGGTTTTTTACTATAGGAACAAGTTCTTTAATAACAGGGTAAAAATATCCCACCATCCCAACATTTTTATCTTTAAAATCTATATTTTCAAAAATTTCTACTTCGCTGTTGTAATTTTTGAGTACAGAATTTACAGTAGCAAGTCCTATTGCTGATTCTATAACATCATCAGATTTTATGAGAGGAACTATTTCAGATGCAGGTGTTCCCCGTAAATCTTTATCCAGCACATTACATCCAGAGGATATTTGGTTTCTAAACGTATAAGCGAGTCCGACACCCATCTGTGTCCTGACTGCCACATAGCTAAGGCCCAAAACGTAGTCTGTTATGGTTAAATTTTTTACTAAAGGCAAACTTTCATCCAATAGCATGTCCGAGAAAAGTTTTTCAATATGCATTAATGATGCCTTTTTCTAAGAATATGCAAGACATCCTCAAATTTCACATCTCTGTATTCCAGAGCAACCATTATATGATAAATAAAATCAGCCATTTCAGAAGCAAACCTTTCATCGTTCTCGGTGAGGAATGCTTTTAAAAGCTCTGCATGTTCTTCACCTAGTTTTTTAACAATGCTATTTTCACCTCCGGATAAAAGTTTATTTGTATACGACCCTTCTTTCGGCTGTTTTTTCCTTGATCGTATAGTTTCTACAAGCTCTTTAATTATCTCCAAATCCATATTAACCCCTATATCCTCACTTCTACATTATGCGCAGCCAGATAATCTTTAACATCTTTAATCGTATATTCTTTAAAATGAAAAATACTAGCGGCAAGCCCGGCATCTGCTTTCCCTTCGGTAAGCCCTTCCCTGATATGCTCAGGAGTTCCCACTCCGCCGGAGGCAATTACAGGTATATTCACTGATTCAGCTACAGAAGCAGTAAGTTCAATATCATATCCGGATTTTGTCCCGTCTTTATCCATACTGGTTAGCAATATTTCCCCTGCACCGAAATCTTCCATTTTTTTTGCCCATTTAACTGCATCAATGCCGGTGTGCTTTCTGCCACCATGGGTAAAAATTTCCCAGCGATCCTCAGACACCTTTTTTGCATCAATGGCGACCACTATACACTGAGATCCGAATCTATATGCAGCTTCTTTTACAAATTCAGGATTATAGACAGCAGCCGTGTTTATTGAAACCTTGTCAGCACCAGCTTTAAGGAGTTTCCGAATATCTTCAATTGTCCTTACCCCGCCACCTACAGTAACAGGCATAAAAACCCGCTCTGCTGTTTTTTCAACCACATCAATGATAGTGTCTCTATTTTCCGAAGATGCCGTTATATCCAAGAACGTCAATTCGTCCGCCTCTTGCCTATCGTACTCTTCAGCAACCAATACGGGATCACCAGCATCCACCAAATCTAAAAATTTTGTCCCCTTCACAATCCTTCCATTTGCTACATCAAGGCACGGAATAATGCGTTTAGCCAGCATTTTGACTCCCTTTTTAGTTTAGTTTAGCAGAAATTTGCATACTAAAGAAGAAACTATTTTTCAGATAACAGTATATAGTAACCGCCAAAATTATGATAATCATACTCATCGCTTACGCCAAAAAGGCCTGCATATGAAGAAATTCTTGCATCATATTCGTCAAAATGTATTTTTGCAATATTGGCCGAGTTTGGTATAGGAATTTTTACAACATCAAACTCATTCTCATCCAAATCAGATGTGCTAATATTGTACCCTCTTAATTCTTCATCGTCATTGAAAAATTGTGCATAAATTTCTGACTTAATTGGTATATCAAAAGAGATATTAGTTACTTTTATAGAAAGGGTATCATTGTCCACAATGTTTTCATAAGACACTTTAAGTGTCGTATATTTGTCACCGGGATCAATTTTATTATCTAAACTAACATTTTTCCCGGCACAGGCACATAATAACACAGAAAGGATGAAGACTAAGGTTTTATTTATCATACTACAATAATAGAGAATAAATTAGTTTTTTCAAGATTTATATTTTCAAATGCGCTGGGAAGAATCATCTTATGTTACATATTCTACAAAATTGCAATTGTTATATTCCTGGCGATCAATATTTTCCCCTTCTTTTATGTATAGTGTAATTTTACTTTTTACAGGCGCCACCAACATCCCACCATTTTTTAGTTGTCCAAAATATTCATCAGGAATAAAATCTGCACCGCAGGTAAAAACAATTTTATCAAAAGGGGCTTCATCCGGCCATCCGTATTCATCCATAGAGAGCTTGAAAAAAACATTTTTAATAAATATTTTCCGAATTTTACCTGAAGCTCTGGCATACAGCTTTGGTATTCGCTCAACAGTATAAACGGAGCCGGCAAGTTTGGATAATATAGCAGCCTGAAAACCTGAACCTGTTCCTATTTCAAGTATTTTTTCATTGGACATAGGGGATAGAAGGTATGTCATAAATGCCACTGTAGAGGGCTTTGAAATGGTTTGGCCAAAACCTATTGGCAGGGCATCATCCGTGTAAGCAAACCTGGCAAGAGCGTCATCCACAAAATAACTACGTGGCACTTGTTTGAATGCTTCAATGATTCTTTTATTATTTTTGCAGTTTGCAGCGACAATCTGTTTGATAAAACTTTCTGGGACCCTATTCATAAAGTGATCTGTGTTCCTATTCCAGAATCAGTAAATATTTCCAGTAAAACGGAATGCAGAATCCTGCCATCTATAATATGTGCCTTACTGACTCCAGCTTTTAAAGCAATAACAGCAGCATCGGTTTTTGGAATCATTCCCCCCTTTATTACCTTCTCTTTTTTCAAATTTAATATCTCAGAACATTTTATAGAGGAGATGAGCTTTCCGTCGTGATTTAGCACCCCTTGTACATCAGTAAGCATTATAAGCTTCTCAGCCTTTACAGCAGCAGCCACCGAACCAGCCACAAGATCAGCATTGATATTATATGCTTCAAAATCACTTCCAATACCAACAGGAGCAATTATAGGGATAAAATCCTTTGAAATTGTCTCTATTACACCAGCATCCACATCTTTGACACTGCCAACGTGCCCGATATCTATGATTTCAGGTGCCTGTAAAAACGTTGAGTCATTTTCGACCATCAATTTTTCAGCTTTAATCAGGTGGCCATCCTTGCCCGACAAACCTATTGCCGAACCACCATTTTTATTAATCAAATTTACAATATCTTTATTGACTTTACCTGCCAGCACCATCTCAACAATATTCATTGTTTCCTTGTTAGTGACCCTCATCCCAGCAACAAAATTTGTTTTTATCCCCAGTTTATCAAGCATTTCAGCAATTTGGGGACCACCTCCATGGACAATGATAGGATTAATGCCCACGTATTTAAGAAGTACTATATCTTTTGCAAAGTTGCTTTTAAGATTTTCTTCCACCATAGCGTTTCCGCCATATTTAATAACTATTGTTTTCCCATAAAACCTTCGTATATACGGTAAGGACTCTATTAACGTGGATGCTTTTTCAATAAGCTCTTTCATGCTGCATTCCTCCGGTGAAATATTATAACCTAATGACATTAAAGTCAATTAATCTCTTTTCATTAGTAGCACTATAATTTTACCTTTTTTGATGGAGGAAAAGCAAAATATATTGACAAGTTATGAAGTATTTGCTAATGGTATCATTCTTATAAGCACAGTCTAAAGTGCGCATATTATTGCGCCCGTAGCTCAGCTGGATAGAGCAACGGACTTCTAATCCGTAGGCCGCACGTTCGAATCGTGCCGGGCGCGTTTATGGTGGGTGTAGCTCAGGGGTAGAGCGCTGGATTGTGGCTCCAGTGGTCGCGGGTTCAAATCCCGTCACTCACCTTTAATTTTTATACGCGAGTGTGGCGGAATTGGTAGACGCGCTAGACTTAGGATCTAGTGCCTTTGGCGTGGGGGTTCGAGTCCCTCCACTCGCATTGAAACAGGTTCTTTTTGCCTTATATTGCGGGTGTAGCTCAGCTGGTAGAGCGTGACCTTGCCAAGGTTGAGGTCGCGGGTTCGAGTCCCGTCACCCGCTTTTCAATAACTTCCCGTTAATTATTGCCGATACGTTATACCCTGCTTGTACCCCAAGAACTTGAGATGAATCCCCCAACTTCATTGTTAAAAGAAGATAATAGCAAGTTGCAGTCAAAAAGTAACAAACCTAAAAAAGCATATTTATCTTTTAGAAGTGGCGTTTCAGCGCCACCATGACATATCACAAACTGTCACCTCTCGCCCTGTTAAATGCCGTAGGCAATCAGCGAAGCTGATATTTAACAGGACAAGCGTAGTCGAGAGGTCTCATCCACAAGACTGTCATCGTATATTAAAAAAGTAAGGAAAATTGTTTAATAAGTTGTTAAAAAATAGTATAAGGTTCCAGAGCACTGAAGGTGATAAAGGACATGTTTGTCATTGGTTCATTGAAACCGTTCGGGATGTTGTCCCCA
>JASMTO010000066.1:0-3612 GCA_041694215.1 bacterium | reverse complement strand
GCAGCGCTGGATGCATCCTTAGATGCTATCTCAGCTGCTTTTGCTGTCGATTCCACTTCAAAAATCTGTATGTGAGGCATGTTTTTATTGAGCCAGTTTCTGCATTGGGCAATTGCATGAGGGTGGGAGTAAATCCGCTTTATATCGGCGGCAAGCCCTGTCTTATTCATTAAGTTATGGTTAACCTCAATAAATATTTCACCACAAATTTTAAGATCGGAATCCATAAACATATCAAGCGTATGATTCACCACACCTTCAAGAGAGTTTTCTATAGGGATGACACCGTAATCAACCCTTTTCTTTTCAACATCTTCAAAGACTTCCGGAATACTTCTTGCAGATATCATTTTTGAAGATAAGCCGAATTGTTTTATTGCGGCAAGATGTGTAAAAGTCCCTTCAGGGCCCAAATAGGAAATTTTTTGAACCTCTTCTAAAGAAAGTGAAGCAGAGATAATTTCCCTAAAAACACTTTTTAATGCTTCAGAAGGGAAAGGTCCGGGATTGTTTTTCATTAATCTGCTATAAATAGCTTTTTCCCTTGAAGGAACATAAAGGGGTCTGTTAGCTTTTTGCTTAATTTTACCCACTTCAATAACGCACTCTGCACGTTTGTTAAGCAGATTAAGTATTTCGTCGTCAATTTCATCTATCTGCTTGCGTAACTCTTCCAATGTTTTCATAGTGGCACTTTTTACCAGAAAGGTAAAAAATATTCAACGCTTTTTAGTGAAGTTTACTCTTTTAATACAAGTTTTTTCTAAATGTATATATGTATACCATAGAATATTAAAAGTTATTTATGGCCCTGTAAAACAGATATACTGTTTGGCTATTTGATATGGAAGTACCTTATTAACGTTCAATGTTCAACGTTCAACGTAAAACGTAAGATGTGAGATGTGAAACGTGAAACGTAAGACGTAAAACGTGACACGACTATCACCTATAACCTATAACCCATAACCCATAACCTAAAACCTATCAACATACCTTAGCCTTGCTCCTTGGTCATTAGCCATGTGGCTTCCTCCAACTTCAAAATGTTATGAGTTTTGGTATGATGTCAGTGCTATAAAACCTTTTCTTTTTACCTAGATTGTGATAATTAAAAACAATGAATTTAATTATAAAAACAACCCAAACAATTCTTATTTTTGCTATTGCTGCTGTTATTATCTTGTCACTGTACCTTTATTACGCAGGTAATGAAGATGTATATTTTATAAATAAAAAATCCCTGGAAATCCATTCCCTTCCGCATTTTGTTAACCCGTTTAAAGATGATGCCGCAAGAACACTGGATGCCCTTGAATATTTGAAAAACAATCCGAATAACAAAGATTTTTTTACTGAAGTTCCTGAAAATATAAATTTTGAATCCATCTCTTTTAAAGATGACAGGTGTCAGCTTGTTATTTCCTTTAACTCTGCAGGTGATACTGCGGGCAGCTTCCATGAAGACAGAATGCTTCTTACTGTTTTTAAAACTATAGAAGCAATAAACCCTTCGGTAAGAATCTTTCGCGTAAAGGTTGAAGGGGATTATAATCCATTCAGCCACATAAGCACTGATTTTCCTATGAAACTTGACAATAATAATATTATTGTAACTAATTGATCACAGCTAAGCTCCCCGCAGTTTAGATTTATTTCAGTTTTGCTGCAATGCTGGCAACATGTTTTCCTTGAAAATGTGCAATTTTCAATTCATTTTCGGAAGGCATCCTTGAACCATCTGCGTCTGCAAGTGTTGATGCCCCGTAGGGGGTACCCCCTGTGATCTCATTCATGTTAAGCAGCCCACTACAACTGTAAGGGACACCGACCACAACCATCCCATGGTGAAAAAGGACAGTATGGAAGCTACTTAATGTCGTTTCCTGTCCACCATGTTGAGTTGCAGTAGAGGTGAATACACTTCCAACCTTTCCCACAAGTTTCCCTTGCAGCCATTGGGAGCTTGTCTGATCCAGAAAATTTTTCATTTGTGATGCCATATTCCCAAAACGTGTAGGTGTCCCGAAAATTATTCCATCAGCATCTGGTAACATTTCAGGGGTTATTACCGGAATGTGTGAGAATGTTTTTTTTGCTTCAGTAGCCCCAGCGTTTTCTATCTGCTCTTCACTCATAAGCTCAGGAACCTGAAATAGGCTTACTTTCGTATCATTTACTTCTCTCGCACCTCTTGCCACTGCTTCAGCCATTTTGTAGATATGCCCGTACAGACTGTAAAATACAACATAGATTTGATTCATATAATCCTCCTATGATATTATATGACTAAGTTATTATATTTTTAAAATAATACAACACCCTTAACTTAGAAACATTCTAAAAAATATAGTTGATTTCCAAACAATCTTATGCTAATATGTAAAAAATTTTAAGGAGGAAAAGGAATGGCTAAAAGTTTAAAAGGCACAAAAACACTTGAGAATTTAATGAAAGCTTTTGCCGGGGAATCTCAGGCGCGCAACCGCTACACTTATTTTGCTTCTGTTGCCAAAAATGAGGGATACAGGCAGATCGAAGCAATTTTTCTGGAGACTGCAGAGAATGAAAGGGAGCATGCTAAGAGATTTTATAAGCATATCACTGAAAACCTTGGTTTGAAAGACCCTATCCCTGTAGAGATTACAGCTGAATACCCTGTTTCCCTTGGCAATACATACCAAAATCTAAAAGCAGCTGCTGCCGGAGAAAATGAAGAACATTCCAAACTTTATCCCACATTTGCTGATGTTGCTGAAGAGGAAGGTTTTCCGGAAATTGCCCACCAGTTTAGAAAAATTGCAGAAGTTGAAGTGGCTCATGAAAAAAGATATCTGAAACTAGCTGAAAATGTTAATAACGGAAAAGTGTTTAAAAAAGACAGCAAAATGCTGTGGAAATGCAGAAACTGTGGATACATTCACGAAGGTGATGAAGCTCCTGAGGTTTGTCCAGCATGCGCTCATCCTATTGATCACTTTGAGTTACTGGCTGAAAATTACTAAATTAAATGTAAGGCCCTCTTCTTTAAGAGGGCCTTATGAACTTTATCTTCATTGACCTTCACCTACACTTACGAAGTGTAGGTGGGAAAAATTTTACTTTAGTAAGTCTAATAACTTTTCTTTATTATCCTCAGAGAGAATAGCTTCCGTAGCCTTGTCCAATTTATCTAAATTGATGACTGATTTTATAAAATCTTTTTCAGGTTCGGTGATACCGTATTTCTTGCTTATAAGTTTGATAAGAAGCTCCTGAGTCCTTTCTATTTTGCCTCTCTGCTCACCTATCTGAATGCCTTCTTTCCTACCTTCTTCTCTTATCAAATCTGCTACAGGCATTATGTCACCTCCCTCATCATACTCCTTTAACAAATCTATAAATGATTTCTTGTCTATCTCTTGAGTATACACTATATATTTGAAAATAAATATAACCCTTTGCCGGTCTGCCAACAACCCCTTTTCTCTCATTAACTGCAAAATACTTCTCACTCCCTCAAAGTCATTGTGATAACTCATCTTCATTAGCATCATAGCACAAAGCAGATAAATGTTATCCGTCTCTGGATTGCTTATGTCCGGGTGCCACTTGTTTGTATCAAATAACAAA
>JASMTO010000065.1:0-6195 GCA_041694215.1 bacterium | reverse complement strand
TGATGTGGATGAAAATGTTTTACAGAGCGCTTCACAGGGTTATGATGTTTTTACCACAACCGATTATTCTGAACTACTGGATAAGGTTGATATGGTTACTGTTGCTGCGCCTACGCGTTTTCACTTTGAAATTGCAAAAGATTGTTTGGAGGCCGGGAAACATGTCCTTGTGGAAAAACCTATTACTACTAACCTTGAGGAAGCTGAGGAGCTTTTTAATATTGCTGCGAGGAATGATTTGGTACTGCAAATCGGTCATGTGGAGAGGTTTAATGGGGCTGTCCAGGAGTTGAGAAAAATCGTCAGAAACCCTTTCCTCCTTGAGTCCAGACGAGTGGGGCCGTATGATGAAAGGGTGAAGAATGACAGTATTATTCTGGATTTAATGATTCATGATATTGATATTATTCTTAATATAGTCGGCAAAGATGTTATAGATATTGAAGCAAAGGGGAGTAAAGTTTATTCCAATTTGCCAGATTTTGCTTCAGTAAATCTTATTTTTGAAAACAATGCAGTTGCCAATATTATTGTGAGCAGAATTACGCAGAAAAAAGACCGAACACTCAGTATCAGCCAGGAAGACACCTTTATTTTTTTGGATTATACAAATCAGGATATTAATATTTACCGTAAGGGGACTTCCCAGCATATATTTGGTGAGAGGGAGCTCAGGTATAAAAATGAATACATTACTGAAAGGTTGTTTGTCTATAAAGATAACCCACTGATGCTTGAGATAAGGCACTTTATTGATTGTGTTAAAGGCAATGTTGTGCGGATGATACCTGTGGAGCATGAACTCAGATCTTTAAAGGTTGCTCTCAAAGTTGATGAAATTATAAAAAGTAAGGAAGGTCGCTGCGAGGTATATGCTTGAAAATAGGCCTTATCGCCGGTTATGGTGAAATATCACTCGTAGCTGCACGTAACCTCAAAGAAAAGGGTTACAATGTTATCGCTATCGCTTTGTCAGAAGCAATTTCAGAAGATATAAAGCTGTTCACTGACAAACTGTATACCGTAAGTGTTACGCAGGTCAAAAAGATACTAAAGATATTAAAAAGTGAAAATATAACCGAAATTGTTTTTGCAGGCAAAGTAACAAAAGAGCTCATTTATAATGACTTAAAATTTGATCTTTTAGCTGTTAAAACACTTTTCAAATTGAAAGATAGAAAAGACGATACCATTATGAATGCAGTGATTGATCTTTTAAAAAAAGAGGGGATAACGGTTTTAAGACAAACGGAAATACTAAAGGATATTTTGGTGAAGAAAAAGGTTATATCCAAGAAAAAGCCATCTAAAAAACAGATGGAGGATGTCTATTTTGGATTTAGAATAGCCAAGGAGCTTGGTAGGCTGGATATTGGTCAGACAGTTGTTGTAAAGGATAAGGCTGTAATGGCCTTGGAGGCAATCGAAGGCACAGATGCTGCCATAGTAAGGGGTTGTCGGTTAGCTAAAAAGGATGCGGTTGTCGTCAAAACTGCAAAGCCTCAGCAGGACGAAAGGTTTGATGTCCCTACTGTAGGTGTTGACACTTTAAAAAAAATATCCGATAATAAGGGGTCATTGTTAGCAATTGAGTCTGGAAAGACGTTTGTAGTGAATGAAAAAGAATGTGCCGAATATGCTGATAAGAATGGTCTGATATTTATATCTATTGAAGGGGTACTTCATGAAAGCTGAGTATATTAATCCTTTTATTGAGTCTACATTGGCAGTGTTTAATACTATGGTTGGTATTGAGCCGAAGAAACAAGATGTTTATATTAAAAAAGGTGATAATCATTCTTATGATATCTCCGGTGTTATTGGATTGGCTGGTCAGGCTAATGGTTCTGTAGTTATCAGTATGCCTGAGGATTTAGCGCTTACCGTTGTTTCCAAATTTATGGGTGAAGAGTGTACAGAGGTTAACGATGAAGTTATTGATGCTGTGGGTGAGATTATTAACATGATTGCCGGCAGCACAAAAAAGGTTTTTTCAGAAAAAGGTCTCAGATTTAAAATTTCCATTCCCAATGTAATTGTTGGAAAGGGGCATAAAATAAATAAACCGAGTAATGTGCCTTGCTTGGGAGTAAAATTTAGTTGTGAAAATTCAGATTTCGTTGTTGAAGTGACTCTGAAGGAAAACGGAAAATAACCATAGATGTATTTTTTTCTGTTCTTTTTATTAGGACTAATTTTCGGGAGTTTTATGAATGTTCTAATATACCGATTACCAAGAGGGGGTTCGGTTGTAACCCCTCCTTCCAGTTGCCCAAAGTGTGGAGAAAAGATAAAATTCTTTGATAATGTTCCTTTACTAAGTTTTTTCATTCTTGGCGGCAAGTGCAGATATTGTAATGAAAAGATCTCTTTGCGTTATCCTACGGTTGAATTGTCAACTGGTATTGCTTTTTTTTTAATCTATATGAAGTTTGGCTTACAACTTGAGTTGATAAAATATCTTGTTTTTACTTTTCTTCTGCTTGTGGCAGCGTTTACCGATATGTTTACTGCGCTTGATGAAAATTTTGAGTGTGGTATAATACCAGATGAAATTTCGATAGGTGGGACAGTCCTCGGGCTGCTGTTTTCACTGTTTTTCTACCCTGGAATATTAAACAGTATATTGGGAGCAGTATCCGGTTTTTTGATACTTTGGTTGCCATCTTTTATATACTACATCATTACCAAAAAAGAAGGTATGGGTGGTGGAGATTTAAAACTGTTTGCAATGATAGGTGCTTTTCTGGGAGCAAAACCGTTGTTTTTTATTTTGTTCTTTAGTTCTCTTTTTGGAGTTGTGGTTGGTTTGCCTTTTATTTTAGTTAAAAAAAACAGGGATTTTCCTATGCCCTTCGGTCCGTTTATTTCACTTGCAACAATTTTTTATATTTTCTATGGTAACATGATAGTTGATATGTACTTGAATAAAATGTATTTATAGGAGGAGAGTTTGCTGCCTTTAAAAGATCAATTTCAGCACATAAAAAGAGGGGCTGAAGAGATTATTGTTGAAGAGGAACTGGTTAATAAAATAGAAGATTCTATTAAAAATGAGAAACCTCTAAGGGTAAAAGCCGGTTTTGATCCCACTGCCCCTGATTTGCATCTAGGGCATACTGTTTTGATACAAAAATTGAAACATTTTCAAGAATTGGGGCATCAGGTAATCTTTCTTATCGGGGATTTTACCGGGATGATTGGTGACCCATCCGGAAAGTCAGAAACGAGGAAGGCTTTGACGGCTGAGGAAGTTAAAAAAAATGCAGAGACCTATAAAGAGCAGGTTTTTAAAATTCTCGATCCGGAGAAGACAGAGATAGCTTTTAATAGCCATTGGATGAGCAAGATGACTGCTGCAGATATGATTAAGCTTTCCTCCCATTATACAGTGGCTAGAATGCTTGAAAGGGATGATTTCGCAAAAAGATACAAAGCCAATAAGGCAATAGCGATTCACGAGTTTTTGTATCCGCTTGTTCAGGCATACGACTCTGTAGCTTTGAAAGCTGATGTGGAACTTGGGGGAACGGATCAGAAGTTTAACCTTCTATTGGGTAGAGAAATTCAGAAAGCTTACGGACAGAAACCTCAGATAGCTTTGACAATGCCTATTTTGGAAGGGCTTGATGGTGTGCAGAAAATGAGTAAATCATTGAATAATTATGTGGGTATTACAGAAAACCCTGATGATATGTTCGGTAAATTAATGTCTATTTCGGATGATTTAATGTTTCGGTACATGCTTCTGCTGAGTGATAGAAGTATGGAATCTATTGAGAAATTAAAAAACGAGATAAAATCTGGGAAACTGCACCCGATGGAAGTAAAAAAAGGTTTTGCAGCGGAAATAGTGGAGCGATTTCACAATAAGGAATCTGCCGAAAAAGCAAAAAAAGCTTTTGAAAAAGTTTTTTCCAAAAGAGAAAATCCGGATGATATGCTGGTAGAGGAATTTTCAGGGACTGATTTGCTAAAGATTTTGAGAGAGGTAAACTTTGCACCAAGTAACAGCGAAGCCAGAAGATTAGCTAAGCAAGGAGCTGTTTGGCTTAATGGTGAGAAAGTGTATGATTTGGAGAAGATACCTGAGCCTGGGGAATATGTTTTGAAAGTTGGTAAACGAAAATTTGTCAAAATAATATGTAAATAACGGGAGGAATATTGTGGTTACCGTTAAGCCTTTCAGAGGCGTTAGATATAACTTGGAAAAGGCGTTGCTGAAGAATGTAGTGTCCCCTCCATATGATGTTATAAGTGAGGAGGAGAAGGAAGCATACAAAACAAAATCCCCTTATAATGTTGTTAAACTGATATTGCCAGAAGGTGAAGAAAAATATGTAAATGCCAGCAAAATTTATAATCAATGGAAATCTGAACGGGTACTGATAAAAGATGAAACTCCGTCCTATTATGTCTATGAACAGGAATACCAATATGAGGGGAAAAAATATGTAAGGACAGGGTTTATTGGACTATTAAAACTGGAAAAATTTGGGACAGGTAAGGTATTCCCCCATGAAAAAACGCTAGCGGGACCTAAAAAAGATCGTTTTGAGCTGATGAAGGCTTGTAAAGCTAATTTTAGTCAGATCTTTGGACTTTACATGGACAAGGAAAATGAGCTGGAAAAGGTTTTTTCCAATGCCAAAAAAGATATGCCGGTGGCTTCTGCTGTGGATGATGAAGGTGTGAAAAATACACTTTGGATTATCCAGGAACAGGATATCGTAGACAAAATATCCCGCTTTATGTCCAACAAATCTATTTTTATTGCAGATGGGCACCACAGGTACGAAACAGCTTTAAATCTAAGGGATTTCTTTAGAAAGCAGAATAACGATTCCCCGGATGAAGTAAGACCGTACGATTTTGTTATGATGATGTTTGTTAATTTTTATGATGAAGGACTTAAAATATTTCCCACCCACAGAGTTGTGGATTTGGATGAATCTTCTGATGAAAAAGAACTTCTTAAGAAACTTAAAAATTATTTTGATATGGAGATGCTAGAGGAGAGTAATTACAGAAATTTTCTAAAAAGGGATAATCATTGCAACATTGTGATGCTGATAGACGATAAATATTACGGTTTATCAATAAAGGATGATAATTACGAGAAGCTTCATCCTATCTACAGAAAGGTTGATACATATATACTGCAGGAGCTTATATTTAAAGGTGTTTTAGGGATATCTGAGGAAAGATTGCTCAATAAAGAGGGGATTACTTTCGTGCAGAGCGAGGAGGAGGTAAAGAAAATTGTCAGAAAGAAAAAGGCAGTTGGTTTTATAATGAACGGAATACCCATAGATGTTGTCAGAGAAATATCTGAGAGCGGGAATGTTATGCCGCAAAAGTCCACTTATTTTTATCCAAAATTACAAACAGGTCTTGTTTTTAACGATATCTGATTTTGCTTGGGGTATCTATCTTGGATACCTCATTTTCAAAACTAAATTATAATTGATTAAGCCATTTTTTTTGCTGCGGTCATAAATTTTTTTTTATATTTTTTTAGCTTTAAATTATCATAAAATAAATTTTAGTTTTTCAAATATACCAAGTACTTGGCAAACAAGCATGTGCTAAGCAATTTGACAAACACGGTTTTTTTATATATAAACTAATTATATTATCTTAAATTGCTAATTTTAAAATATTTGCGGATGGCTGCAAGGGTTTTGATAATGGTAAGGATAAGACGGTTTCATGAGCCGCTTATAAAAAACGAGTAAAGGAGGTATGTGATTATGTTTAACAAACTCAAAAAATTAGGAATCAGCTTCCTGGCAGTAGGGTTGTTTGCACTTTTAACAGCTAGTGTTGCATCAGCGCAAACTACACTTCAGGACATTAAAGAAAGAGGATATGTCCGTGTTGCAACTGCAAATGAAATTCCTTACGGTTACGTTGATGCAAGCGGCAAAGCAAGGGGCGCAGGCCCGGAAGTCGCCAGAGCAGTATTAAAAAGGATGGGTATTGATGATATTCAGTGGATTGTAACAAGTTTCAGCTCCCTTATTCCCGGTTTAAAAGCAAATCGTTTTGATATGGCAGCAGCGGAGCAGGCCATTATGCCACATCGTTGTGAGCAGGTAGATTATGCTACAGTACCTAATACTTCTTATGGTGAGGGTTTGCTGGTGAAAGCTGGTAATCCCAAAGATATTCATTCACATCGTGATTTTCTCA
>JASMTO010000064.1:0-7415 GCA_041694215.1 bacterium | reverse complement strand
AAATTACTAGTAAAGATATAAAAAGTTAAAATTAAAGGTTTAAACCTCCGGCGGGGTATGGTATAACAAGTCTGCAAACAACTGATACCAAAGAGATCCCCAAAAAACCGGAGGTTTAAATGGGTAAAAAAATCACCTCAGAACCAACTATAGAACATTTTTTTTCATCACACAACATCGCAAAGGAATTTCAACAAATTTCTGATCTTCTTGACAGTATAGAGGGCATTTACAGTGATATTGCACATTTAATAGGCAAACCTGAAGAAGTCCGATTAGGCCGCACAGGAATGAGCATAGAATCAACAGTACGCTGTGCGATACTGAAACATTACTGGCAGCTTCCGTATAAAGCTCTTGCGTTTCACTTGTTAGATTCAGATACATTCCGTGCCTTTGCCCGTTTGCCTATGAACTTCACTCCGAAGAGTTCAACGCTTCAGGCAAATATTTCCCAGTTAACAGAGGATATCTGGAGATATCTGAACCATAAAATTCTTGATATAGCAGTTGCAAAGAAGGTTGAAAAAGGGAGAAAAGTCCGCATTGATACCACAGCAGTAGAGACAAACATTATATCTCCTACGGACAGCCATTTACTTTATACCGCCATATGCAAAGGTGTAAAGTTGTTGGAAGCTTCCGGTAATAAATATATCAATCATAAACGCAAATCAAAAAAACTTTTCAATCATATCCGTAATTGCAAAAGGAAAAAGGAGCGAGAAGGTTATTATAAACAATTACTTGATTATGCTGGCAAGACTCTTGGTTACCTGCATATAGCACTACAGTCTGAAATGTCAGAATATTGGCAATCATCTATTCATACACTCTGTCAACAATTGGCGGGAATTATTTCTCAGAGTTATAGAAGGGTCATTCTTGGTGAGAATGTAAAGCCAGAAGAAAAAGTAACCAGTTTGCATGAGCCACATACGGATATAATCCGCAAAGGTGGCATGGAGACAGTTTTTGGTCATAAAGTTAATTTTGTAACGGGTAGTTCCGGCATGGTTTTAGGGGTAGATATTTTGCGTGGTAATCCTGCTG
Organism: bacterium; assembly: GCA_041694215.1. Taxonomy (GTDB): domain Bacteria; phylum Chrysiogenota; class Deferribacteres; order Deferribacterales; family Flexistipitaceae; genus Flexistipes. The sequence goes on along the minus strand of JASMTO010000064.1, from coordinate 6,362 downwards.
ATTCAACATTACTGTTGCCTGCATTGGAAGAGGTCATTGATGTGTATAAACGTTCTCCCCGTCAAATAGCTGCAGATGGCGGGTTTGCATCTTTGGATAATCTTAAAGAAGCTAAAAACCATGGCATAAAGGATATAGCATTTCACAAAAGATGTGGTTTAAAGGTAATAGATATGTGTAAAAGCAACTGGGTATATACACAGCTTATCAAATTCAGAGCTGGCATAGAGGGCAACATTTCTTTTCTGAAACGTGTTTTTGGATTAAATCGCTGCAACTGGAGAGGTTGGGACGGATTTCAGAGTTATGTTATGTCTGCTGTAGTAACTTATAATTTGGTCTTACTTTCCAGAAAGCTAACGGAATAGCCATATGTGATTAAAATACTACATTTAAAAATATGGGAAAAGTACGTTCATTTTTAGAAAAATTTGCATAGTCGGGGTGTGTTAAGTTAAGATTTACACTTAAATGAACATATGACATCATACAACACCATAAAAATCATATAAACAAGTAAAAACCATGGGTTTTCGGACGGGAACTTGTTAATCACAGGTTATTGGGCGGTTACATCAGGGATTACCTCTCAGGAGAAGGAATTCCTGCAAAATCAAAAGTAAAAGCAATCCTTCTTTTGTGGCTAACCATTGGAATTTCATTCTATTTTGTCCCTCTTTCACTTATCAGAATAATTCTTTTTCTGATTGCAGCCGGTGTGACATATTATCTGATTACACTTCCCACCAAAAGTTTAAAAGAAGAGTATTAGTTTTACTGTCAGGTTGAAACATAGCCTCGTAGATATCATGAGTTCAGTTTATCTTTACATCCGGGCAATATCCGACAGCATTTAAAAATCCATTTTTAAAAATATAAGTCAAGTTTCGCACTTCTTTCTGTCATTGCGAAACCCTGTGGAAACGGGGTTGTGGCAATCTCAAGATGATATAAAAAGAGAGATTGCTTCGTCGTTATCACTCCTCGCAAAGACGTGCAATAATGCAAGTGCGAAACTTGTGGGATAAAAAATACTCTCTCAGAGAGGCTCAGGTATTAACAGTAATTGAAAAAGTTTTTAAATGGTACTACCATTTAAAAGAGTGAATGTAATTATGCATGCTTCCGATTAAATTTATAGTGCTCGTAATAAACAATAAAATGTTATAAGATTAATTCTTCATGAAATGTTGTTGACAGAAATCGTATTTATATGTACTAATGGTACTATCATTTAAGTGTGGGGAAGATTATATGGAAAGTATTTTTGAAAAAGCAGACTCCGTAAGATCTGTTGAAGATATATGCCTACAGATTGAAGCAGTAATTCTTGATGGTAGATTAAAACCGGGCGACAAACTTCCCAGTGAGAGAGAATTGCAGACACAGTTCGGAAGAGGCCGAGGCTTGATCAGAGAAGCTTTAAGAATGCTGAAACAAAAAGATCTGATTGAAATCAGAAAGGGTGCTAAAGGCGGAGCTTATATTAAGAATGTGGGCTTATCCAATATCAGCGACTCTTTGTCTCTGTTTCTCAAACAAAAAGACATTGAACCCGATAAGATAATTGAGTTTAGAGAAAGTTTAGACAGAACAATTACAACGCTTGCAATCAGCAAAGGAAGCAGGGAACAAAAGTCAGATTTGTACAAAGAGGCTCTTGCTTTTTATGAAAAGATTAAAAACGGTATGGCTGATAAGAACATCATAGGAGAAACTGACAGAAGGCTCAATATTACACTGGCAAAAATGGCTGCCAATCCGCTTTTTTTATGGGTTGTAGAAGCTATACAGCAGGGTTTTTCTTCATATGATTATGCTTTGTATGAAGAAGAAAAGTTTCGTATAGCAACGGCTAAAAACTGGCATGACACGGCTAGAGAGATAATGAATGAAGACCCTGTTAAAGCACATCTTTATATCAGTAACCACTATTGTCTTTTAATGGAATGTCTTGATTAGAAATATAAAAATATTCGGAGGTGAACTGTGGGAACTTCAAAACAGTATGATTATATTATAATCGGAGGAGGTTCGGCCGGGTCAGTATTGGCCAACAGGCTTAGTGAAGATAACAGTGTGTTTGTTATTGAAGCGGGCAAGCCTGATTACAAACTGGATTTCAGAATTCACATGCCGGCTGCTCTAACTTATCCTTTACAAAGTAAGACTTATAACTGGTGGTATGAATCAGAGCCCGAGCCTTATATGCACAACAGGAGGATTTACCAGCCGAGGGGAAAGGTTCTTGGAGGTTCCAGTTGTATTAACGGTATGATATACATCAGGGGCAACCCTATGGACTATGAAAAGTGGGCTAAAGAAAAAGGATTGGAAGACTGGGATTATGCACATTGCCTTCCATATTTCAAAAAATTTGAAACAAGGCTTAAAGGTGCTGATGATTATCACGGCGATAAGGGGCCTTTAAAGATTACCACGCCGGATTGTGATAACCCTCTTTTTGATGCTTTCTTTAAAGCTGTGCAGGAAGCAGGTCACGATTTGACCGAAGATGTGAACGGCTACAAACAGGAGGGTTTTTCTCCATTCGATCAGAATATTTACAGAGGAAGAAGGCATAATGCCGCCAGAGCTTATGTACATCCTATAAAAGACCGTGAAAACCTTACAATAAAACTTCATTCCCAGGCAACGAAAATACTTTTTGAAGGCAAAAAGGCTGTCGGGGTTGAATATATTACAAAAGACGGCACAAGGGAAACTGTTTATGGCGGTGAAATAATAAGCTGCGGAGGGGCTATCAATTCTCCCCAGTTACTGCAGCTTTCAGGTATCGGAAATGCCGATGAACTTAAAAATTTGGGAATTGAACCCGTTGCGGATTTGAAAGGTGTGGGTGAAAATTTGCAGGACCATCTTGAGCTGTATGTGCAGTATGCATGCAAAAAACCTGTCAGTATGTACCCTTCTTTGAAATGGTACAAAAAGCCGTTTATAGGTGCCAATTGGTTGTTTTTCAGAAAAGGAGCCGGCGCTACCAATCATTTTGAGGCCGGCGGTTTTATCAGAGGTAATGACGAAGTTGATTATCCTAATCTGCAGTTTCACTTTTTACCTATTGCAATAAGATATGACGGAAGTGCACCGGCTGAAGGACACGGTTTCCAGCTGCATGTCGGGCCGATGAATTCGGATGCAAGGGGCCATGTGAAAATCAAATCAGACAATCCTCTGGAATATCCGTCCATACTGTTTAACTATCTTTCAACCGAAAAGGAAAGGAAAGAATGGGTGGAAGCAATTCGCAGGTCAAGAGAGATTATAAGCCAACCGGCTTTTGATGAGCTGAGGGGTAAGGAGCTGTCTCCCGGAGAAGATGCGAAAACAGATGAGGAAATTCTCGATTTTATTGCAAAAGAAGGGGAAAGTGCCTATCACCCCAGCTGTACCTGTAAAATGGGCTATGATGAAATGTCCGTTGTGGATTCTGATTTAAAGGTGCATGGAGTGGAGAATCTCAGAGTGGTGGATGCTTCTGTAATGCCTTACATAACAAATGGAAATATATATGCTCCGGTTATGATGATAGCTGAGAAGGCTGCTGATAAAATTCTCGGAAATACTCCCGAGAAACCGGCCGATGTGGACTGGTACAAATATAAAAAATAGTTCGGAGGATGTTCGATGATTTACGGAAAAATGTATATCAACGGTTCCTGGACATCTTCTGTAAATGGGCTAACAAGGGATATAATTAACCCCTACAACTCTGAAGTTGTCGCAAATGTTTCAGAAGGATGCAGAGAAGACGCTGAATTGGCGGTAAAAGCTGCCAGAGAGGCTTTTGATAATGGAGAGTGGCCGGGCTTAACGGGGGATCAGAGGGGCGAATACCTTTATCGTTTATATGATTTAATAAAAAGAGACAGAGAAGATCTTGCTGAACTTGAAAGCTTAGATACGGGAAAGACGGTCGAGGAAAGCCGCTGGGACATGGACGGAATAGCCGATACGTTCAAATATTATGCTGAACTGGCTTCAGCAGAGAGAGGATATATCGTAGATTCACCGATACCGGATACTTCGAGTATTGTTGTTAGAGAACCTGCAGGGGTTTGCGGGCAGATTTCCCCATGGAATTATCCATTGCTTCAGGCAAGCTGGAAGATAGCACCTGCACTGGCTGCAGGCTGTACAATTGTTGCTAAACCAAGTGAAATTACCCCTTTAACAACCCTTAAAATTACTGAACTGATTGAGGAAGCCGGAATACCGGCAGGTGTTTTTAATCTCGTGCTGGGTAAAGGCGATGAAGTCGGGGCTCTTTTGTCCGAATCGGAAGATGTTGACTTGATTTCTTTCACCGGCGGTATCGAAACGGGAAAAAAGATTATTAAGTCAGCCAGCTCCAATATAAAAAAGATTGCACTGGAATTAGGGGGCAAAAATCCCAATATTGTTTTTGCAGATGCAGATTTTGATTTGGCTGTTGACTTTGCGCTGAATGCGGTTTTTTTCCATGCGGGTCAGATTTGTTCGGCAGGCACAAGGTTAATGATAGAAGATAAAATTCATGATGAGTTTGTTGAGGCTTTGAAATTAAAGATGAGTAAAATAAAGCTTGGCAGTGGATTTGACAAAGATACACAGATGGGGCCACTGATATCCGAAGAGCACAGGCAGAAAATTGAAAGATATGTTGAGACGGGAATAACTGAAGGAGCCGACCTGGTTCTCGGTGGCAAAAGGCCGGAGGGAGAAAAGTATGAAAAAGGATTTTTCTATGAGCCCACTCTTTTCCTGAACTGCAATGAAAATATGCAGATAGTTCAACAGGAAAGTTTTGGCCCGGTTATCACTGTTGAGCGTTTTTCCAATGAGGATGAGGCCGTTAAAAAGGCTAATAATACAAAATACGGTTTATCGGCCGGATTCTGGACTACGGATAATTCCAGAATAAAGAGAGTATCTTCAAAACTTAAGTTTGGAACAGTTTGGGTCAATGATTTTAACATATATTTTCCTAAAGCTCCCTGGGGTGGTTATAAACAGTCGGGGATTGGCAGAGAGCTTGGATTTTCAGGTTTGGATGAATATTGTGAAACAAAACATATTTATCAGAACTTTAACAACACACCGTTTAAATGGTTCGGCTGATTACGTTTACGCAAGGATAAAATAAAAGTCTTATAGCGGTGTGGTTTATTTCAGTACCACATGCACCTGAAAAACACAATCAAAAGGAGGATACATGAGTTATCAATTAAAAGACAGTATTATTGCAATTTGCATTGCCGTTATTTTTACCATTGCAGGTTTCTCTCCTGCAGGAGCCGAAGAAAAGGAAGTGCGTTTTGTGCACGTATCCTGGACGGGAGTGACAGTGAAAACTGAGCTGGCTTCCAAAATACTTGAAAGCCTGGGATACGAGGTAACCAGCAATATGGTTTCCGTGCCGATATGTTATAAAGCGATGGCTACAGATGAGGCTGATGTTTTCCTGGGAAACTGGATGCCGTCAATGAAGAGCATAGCGAACCCGTATTTTGAAAAAGGCTCTGTTGTAAAATATGTGGCTAATATGGAAAACGCCAAGTATACCTTAGCTGTCCCTGAGTTTGTCTATAATGCCGGGTTGAAGGATTTTTCCGATATAGCAAAGTACGGGGAAAAACTGGATTGGAAAATATATGGAATAGAAGAGGGGAACGACGGAAATAGGGTCATTCAGAAAATGATTGATAAAAACATGTTCGGATTGGGGAAATTTAAGCTGGTTCCTTCAAGTGAAGCGGCTATGCTGTCTCAGGTTAAGTCGTTTGTTAAGAAAGGCAAATGGATCGTTTTTCTGGGATGGGCTCCACATTATATGAATGAGATAATCGATATGAAATACCTTTCAGGATCTACGCCCGAAACTTTCGGACCCAACAACGGCTCAGCAACGGTTTACACAAATATAAGGAAAGGGTTTGCAAAAGAATATCCAAATGTGGCTAAATTGCTGAAAAATCTGAAGTTTCCTGTTTCGATGATTAATCAGATTATGGAGATGCTTTACAAAAATTCGGATTTAACAACTTTGGAAGCCGGTCTCAAATGGATAAAAGACCATCCTAAAATTTATAAAGAATGGCTTGCAGGAGTAAAAACTCTGGACGGAAAACCTGCTTTACCGGCTTTTGAAAATTATTTAGATTCTGCGGAGCTTTAAAAACCGACCTTAAAACATTTAATTGGAAGGATGACTATATCCGTCCTTCCTAAATATTTTTGTACATTATTTTTCAGCTAACTCCTTTATATTTAAGCTTAAGTTGCAGATCTGAAAGAGAAATGAGGCATTTTTTCCAGATCCTGCCGGAGTTTTTCCAGGTACGTTTTTGAAGCTGCCTCCC
>JASMTO010000063.1:0-7146 GCA_041694215.1 bacterium | reverse complement strand
GATTCTCAATGAGGACTTGGGTTTTGCAAGACGCAGTCGAAGCAAAATCCATAGCCGAATTAGTCCCGATGTAGCAAAGCGGAATCGGGGAAGACGGTGCTTTCCTGCCTTTGGTTAGTTGCGCCTGTTTATGACTGTTGATTTTTTTAAGTCTTAAGGTCACGGCGCTTTTTATACGGCCAGCATCAGAACCCCCAACCTGAAGGATGGGGCTATTCTCATATAAAACGTTAGTGAATTTTGGGATTTTTCCCCGTCTGGAATGCAACCGGGCAGGCATTAAAAGAAGGGTCAAAATTTTATCATATTGTTGGCGTCAACAAAATGATCGCTTTGTCCGCGAAGATTTTTTCCAACCAAAACACAGCCGGACAAATATCAAAAATAATCTCAAAGAGGACTGATTGTTATCCTATCCTGGCAGGACATGGTTCCTGTCAGGATTTTTTTTGTGTTTAATGGCATTTTTCCCTTCCACAAATTTGAATTTTAAAATGTTTTGTTTACTTTAGCATATAGTAACAACAACCTGACAGACAGTAATCATTCAACATGGCTTAGCAGCCTTAAAGCAATAAACAAGAGAGAGGTACATGAGGGGAGCTGAATACAATATAGTGTTCTTTGCTTCGTGTTCCGTTTATGCCAGCGTTAAACAATGGCAGCGGATATTCAGCCAGATGGTTGAATGCCCGCTATAGGTGGATCAACCTCCGCTATATGTGGTTTAATGCCCGCTGTATGTGGATCAACCTCCGCTGTGTGTGGTTTAATGCCCGCTATGTGTGGATCAACCTCCGCTGTATGTGGTTTAATGTCCGCTTTGTATGGATCAGCCTCCGCTATAGCCCTGCTATCAAGGGAAATGGTTTTTCAGGCTGTTTTTCAGAGCAACAAAGACACTATGAATAACGGAACTCTTCTCACCACCCTGTGTGGTACGCTTTATATAATAATGGAGTCGTTCTCATCATCCGGATTATGGCCTTTCCGCATTTTTACCCTTTTATTCGCTAAAGGGAAAGTGTTAAATTTCAATGGTCCGCCTAAACAGGATGAGGTGTAATCACTGAGATTCAGAGGTCAGCAAACCGGAATGAGATGAGACCGTCTCCCTGAATTTTTTATTAATCATCAAAATCTTAATTAAATGTCAAAAAACGAAAGATTATTTGCTGTGAGCGATGCGGATATGATCGAGCACGCTGACACTGTAAAGGCGACTCTTCCTGAGGACATTGGTGATTTTACGGCTTTCGACAACACATTGAGTGCCGAATACCCGGCCACCATCGGTACGGCTATCGACAATGTATTGTCAGTAAAGTCAGACCAGGTCATCATTGACGAGCAGGTAGAGAAAACCCAAAACCTGAATGAAGCGCTGGGCGAGTGCAGCAATGCCTTCCGCACCATCGCATTTTTCACGCGCAAAGCCTTCGATGGCAATACGGCGGTTCAAAACCAGTTTGGACTGAACGACATCCGTAAGGTACGCAACAACCAGGCTAAGATGGTGCTGTTTATGGACTCGCTGGCCCAGACAGCGCAGAAGTACCAGGCCGAGCTGGTGGCGGCCGGCTGCAACGAGGCCATCATTACTTCGCTGCCCGACAAAGCCGACGCACTGCGCCAGGCCAACATGGAGCAGGAAAAGTTCAAAAAAGACCGTGGCCTCTATACCCAGGAGCGTGTCGAGAAACTGAACGAGCTCTATAAGCTGTTGGTGCCCATCAGCGAAATAGCACAGATTATCTATTCAGATGATCCGGCGCGGCTGGAGCGCTACCTGCTGCCCAAACCCAAAGGCAGCGTAGATGCTCCCGATGATTTAGTCACCTCTTAAAAAATCAAATTATTTTTACCTGAAGGTTGTGAAATTATCCGGTTCTTTTGTAAATTTGAAGCTCCAGTCAATAGGGGTTTTTATTTGATTGAATAAGTGGTTAATGTTAAATTAGGAGTTAGTATTATGTTGAGTCCTGCCGCCCAAAAAGCGGCAGGATTTTTTTTGAAAAAATAATCCAAACCTGTTTTAAAATTGTTCAGGGTTGCTTATTTTTGCTAAAGATGTGGTTCAATGAGGTGTGAAAAGAGCCATGTATATACCATGAATTATGGGGTTTTAATTAGTGTAACCTGTCGCTTATCGGCGGCAGGTTTTTTTATGTAATCCAAAAAAGGAAAAGTAATTTGAACAAAGAAAATATTTTCTTAAATTTGGTGATGAATTGATTTCGGAGTTATTGATACTCCATGATTGAATTGTTTTAAGTTTAAGATTATGTTGAGGAACCTGCCGGTCATGGGACGGCAGGTTTTTTTGTGCCAGTCCTTTAATTCTTTACTCTCAACACAAACCCGGACCCCGAAAAGGGTCAAATATCAATAACCCCGGGTCAGGAACTGGTCCGCAACCCGGGGCTGAAAACCCGCCACCCTCCCACCGCCGTGAGTCAACACTCTTTTTGAAACCCTAAGCCGGGTTCAGGCGGAACGGTAGAAACCATGGTGTGGGGTGCAGACAAAGAGTCTACTAATGAAAACTTTGCTTTAGTGGGGTAAGACAAGATCTTTTGATGCTAAAATTCATGTTTTGATTTTTATCAGACAATCATGATTTAGAAAATGAATATGCTGTAAAAAGTGTAAATTTGAGAACAAACGCTCACATAATGAAAACACTTATAAAGATAACTGTTCTATTCATCGCTCTGTCAGCTTGCCAAACTGAAAATAATGATACCCACTATGAAAAAATCAGTTGGGAAAACCGAAAAACGGAATCACTGGCTCAGGAAAATATTCTTACGGGTAAAACCTATCTCCCCGTATATTCGCATATTTACCACCGGTATGATAAAAGAACCTTCGACCTTACTATTACTGTAAGTATTCGCAACACCTCAGAAACAGATTCCATTTACCTTCTTAAAGCCGATTATTACAATACAAAAGGCCACAATATCAGGCAATACATTAACGACCCCATCTTTATCAAACCCATGGAAACCATTGAAATAGTTATTGCTGAAAAAGACACAGAAGGAGGTTCAGGAGCTAATTTTATGTTTAAATGGGGCTCAAAAAGCGAGTGCAATCTACCATTATTTGAAGCAGTTATGATATCAACACATGGCCAGCAAGGACTTTCATTCACAACAAGAGGGGTGCACCTGAAAGAGTGATTTTGAATTTACCGGTATCAGAAACATCAACGTTTAACCCAATAATAAAAGATTTATTTTTTGCTGAAAAAGACCCAGGTTTTTAAGAATTACTGCTGCTATTTTGTAAATTTGTGTTGATATAAAAACAGATGGTGTTAAGAAAGCACCGGTCTTTCCATGATTTTTAAATGAAACCTGCCGCTCATGAGACGGCAGGTTTTTTTGAATTCTGATGACTCCGTTTTACTTATCTTAATAAATGAGTTGTTTTAACAACTTATAGACTAGCAATCACTATATGTTATGTTTATTTATATTTATTTTTTATATATTTATTTGTATAGGTTTAAAAAGCACTAAAGAATACCAATCTCTTATTAAAATAAATGAAATAATTCAAATTTATTAGGCCATTTGGCGCATCCACTAAATTTAATATATTTGCAATAAAGATAAAACAGACATTCCTTGAAGTCTAAGACAAACAATTGTAATTATTACGCATAATAATTTACAATTATCAAGTTGTGATTCTTTTATGTTTATTGGGCAATTATTAAAAAAGAAACAGTAAGTGAAAATATTATTAATAGCGGCATAGAATAACTCTACAAAATAAACAACATAGATTATGGAAGGATACAGAGAAGAAGTTATTTCAAGTAAAGATTACAACAATTATAAATTGACAGCAGACAAAGTAATTGAAAAGCTGGATAGTATTCGTGAAGAACGAACAAAGTCTAGAAGGCGATGGATTTGGGAATTAATGCAAAACGCAAAAGATACACCTAATAAGTACAATCAAGTTTCAATCGGCATTACTTTAAATGAAAACTCATTGATTTTCAGTCATAATGGAGATCCCTTTGAAGTCGGTAATATTACTGGTCTAATTCAACAGGTGAGCCATGGGAAACCCTCAAGTGGCAATAACAGAAGAGTAACAGGAAAATTTGGCACGGGATTTATAAGTACGCATTTATTATCCGACATAGTTTCTATTGAAGGAATAGTTGAAAAGCATCCATTGCCACCAAAAAAATTTAAAATTGAATTAAACAGAAAAGGGGAAACATCTGAAGAACTGATACCTGCAATTAAAGAGGAGTTTGAAAAACTTGAAGATATAGAAGGCTTTGAAAGCATAGTAAATTATCACAAAACCAGAACTGAAATTGATAGACCAACAAAGTTTACATATCCATTAATTGGCAATAAATCAAAAGAAGCAGCAATAGTTGGGTTAGAAGATTTGTCTAACACACTTCCACAAACAATGATATTTCTTAATGATCAAATTAAAGAAGTTATTGTAGATGATCAAATAAAAAACCAAGTTATTACATATCAACGCAAAACATTTCAAAAGATTGACGACCTTAATGGCACTGACAAGATAATTCATTCTAGAATCGTAAAAAAAACAGGTGAAAACGCTGAAGATTACAACTTTGTTTTTCTGAGAAACCAAGAAATTGATTTGGCAGTTCAGATAGACAGTTTAGAATCAAGAAAATTAATCGTTAATGAGAAATCACCAAACCTTTTCAAAGACTTCCCACTTGTAGGCACTGAGGATTTCTATTTTCCATTTATACTTAACGGAACCAAATTTAACCCTACTGAAAGACGAGACAATGTCTTTTTAGAAGGCAGTGAAAAAAAGCCTTTAAAAAATCGAGATATTTTTGAATATACTATCAATAAGTCGAAGGCATTTATTAACTGGATATTGAATAATGGGTTTAGTAACCTAAGTTCTTTAGCAATTAGTCGAATACCTGAACAGATAAATGGAAAATCCGTTAAAGACTGGTTTACAAAAAATATACAAAGTAGATATCGCAGTTTTCTCGTAGAACAACCAATTGTTCAAACTGATAGCAAGCTTTTGACTATAAATGAAGCCATTTTACCAAAAGTAAATGGAAGCGATGAGACAAATGAAGTATTCTGGGAGATTGTATCAGCATTTATCGGTGTACAAAAAGTATGTAGAAAAGAAGATTTAAAAAAGTGGCATAAATACATTGGCCCATCAAATGAGCTCTTAACATGGGGTGATAATATTTTCTTTGGACTAAATGATTTATTAGACAGCATACAATCAAAAGGTGAACTTGACAAACTTACTTCTTTTAATGAGGGTTCAAAAATTGATTGGTTAAATAAGCTCTTTAATTTCATTATTGAAACTGAAAATGTTAAACTATTCGATAAATACAAAGTCATCCCTACTATTTCAGGACAACTAAAATCATTTAAAGATGGTTTATTTGCGGAACATGAAGGTATAATACCCGATCACTTTATTTCAATTTTAAAAGAACTAAAAGAGGATTGGAACAATATCTTATTACACAGAGATATAATAAAACTGGAAGATTTAAGGACCTCAAAATCTGTAAATGATATATCTGAAGAAATCAATGCCATCCTTAGTGAAACAGAAAAAAACGAGCATGGTGTAATTCAAAAATCTTTTTGTGATAAAACTAACTCTGAAAAAATCCTTTTAGAAATATTGAGGGTTTTTCCTTCATATGATTATGATCCTATTCATAAAAGATTATTTTTCCTGGCAAAAGAATTCTTTGGGTTTGAGTGCGATGAAATCATTATTAGTGAAAGCAGTAAATTCACTTTTCATTTCGCAATGCGTGAAACCATAAAACTTATAAATAATAAAATTGAAAAGAGTCATTCTTTAAATGGACTTGAATTAGAGAGTCCGATTTCTTGGCTAAAAGAATACCTTTTCAATACTGAAAAACTATACGACTATAAGTATCTTTTGGAGTATGGTAATATTGTACCTAATCGAAGGGGTGAATTTCTACCATTAAAAGATATAAGAGGTTTTGGAACGGAGGAATCCCCATTGGATGACACACTTATTTGCATTCTTTCCGATCTCAATAACGACGAAGACTGGAACTCATTATTAATTCATGATCAATTTAGAGAGTTAAATATCCACAATAAGAAATTCGATGAACTAGCAAATAAAATACTATCTGAATTGCAAAAGTTAAATCGAGAAAATAATTATCCGAGTAAAAGTGATTCAATTTTAAGGTTAAATAGTTGGTGCACCCAAAATCCATTACTAGCCGAAAAATACTTTAAGTCATTTCTAGACGAAAAAGACAGAATCCTTGTTAACATATCTCTTGAAGATAAAAAAGTCGGCAAAGATCTCGTCAAATTACTTTCAACAAAAGAGGATCTTGGGAGTTTAGTTTCAATATCCGAATCAGGAGTTAATCTAACTCAATTATCTGAAATTGCACAAATAGCAAAATCAATTGATTTAAATGAGATTAAAAATTACGCATGGCAATTACTCGATGAAAAAAGTGATTTCGAGTATAAAAAAGAAATTGGGGAGGGAGTTGAAGCCGCTTTTATAGATGCATTTAAATCTTTGAATTTACCCTATGAGATTTATTATCAAGGCATAGGTGATCAAGATATAATAATAAAAAACCCAATTAATAATAAATCGTTCTATATTGAATTAAAGTCACTATCACCTAAAAATAACAATGATTATCTAAGGCTGTCAACATCTCAAGCGAAAAAAGCTTACAAACAATTTGAAGAAGGAAATTATGTCATATCTGTATTGGTCAGGCCAATTAAAGGTGCGCCAACAACTTCAAATTATATCAAAGACAAGTTAATCACACAATTCGAGCTAGGAAAAAAGCTTAAAAACGTAGTGAAGAAAAACAAAGAAATAAAGAAACTCCTGAATAGTGATGATGATATTGACCTTGTATTTGAGGACACAAGAAGAAAGGTAAAGGTCTCCGGTAAAATATGGAATAAAGAAGGTCGCTCATTTGAAGAGTTAATAGAAAAAATAATGCTTTATTTAGGATAGCTTCCATTTGTTTAAAATGATACAAAGCCTTTAGTCTATACTTAAAGGCTTTATCTTGTAGCGGGACCGAGACTTGAACTCTTG
>JASMTO010000062.1:0-17677 GCA_041694215.1 bacterium | reverse complement strand
AAGGTGGTATATTTGGCAATTATGCAGGCATCCAAAAAATGGACAATGCCTCTCAGGGATTGGAAGCCCGCTATGAACAGGTTTCTGATAGAATATGAGGAACGGTTGAGTGTATAAAATGGCACTTACACAAAATTATTTACAGGGTCTATTTTATCTAAAATTTGCTTTTGAAAAAATTTGCAGATATACTTCACTTGTTTAAAACTCTATACCCTTTCTTGCTTGAACACCTTGGTTATAATAATGCTTTATCTCTTTCATCTCTGTAACCAAATCCGCTGTACCTATAATTTCCTCAGGAGCATATCTTCCTGTAATTGCAACCTCTATCGATGGAGTTCTTTCTTTAACTGCTTTTACAGCTCTTTCCAACGGAATCAACTTATAGTATAAAGCAATATTCAACTCATCCAACACGACCAAATCGTATTCAACGTCTTTTAAAATCTTTTCACAAACATCCATCCCCTCATTGGCTGCTTGTATGTCTTCTTCTGTAGGTTGTTCGTATATAAAGCACTCTCTGCCAAACTGCCTAATTTCAATGTTTTTAATATATTGGCTTACTTTTAGCTCGCTATACTCCATCCCCTTTACAAACTGCGCAAAAAAGACCTTTTTACCCGAAAGTGCAGTTCTAACAGAAAGCCCTAAAGCTGTAGTTGTTTTACCTTTGCCGTTACCGGTATACACATGAACAAATGATCGTTTCATATCAACCACTTCATCTGTAAAAATTTCTCGTGCCATAAGCTTTTTTATACCTTAATATCCTTTAAATTGCAACTTTGGAAAAGCCGGCATACTCAGTATCATGTATATTTATTTCTATCGTTTTATTATTTCCGTTTTATCTACATTCAAAATTGCACAAACTCTGTCAAAAAGCTCTTCAGCAAACTCATGAAATATCTTGGCATCATCCAAACTTGGTTTCCCATCCGGCAGCAAACCGAAATCCACAGGATATCTGGAATCAATGTAAAGCTCATTAATAGTTAATAAAATCTCCAAACTTTCCTCATTTAAAGGCAACAATGTCTCCACCATCTTATGAAGTCTTCTTATATCATGAGTTTTTGGTATTTTACTGTTTTGTTCTTCTAAAAGTGCTTTTAAAACCTTTTCAACAACCTGTTCAGCATGAAAAGACACAATATGAGTCAGACTCTCCTCATCAATTATTCTTTTGATTACCAGAAGATCATCATTTGCAGCTTTCAACCATTCTCCGGTCATAAATTTCATTTCAGCACTTTACCTTTATTAAATATTTCATGAACAAATGAACTGTCTGATTTGAGAAATTTTTCATTCATCGTTTTAGTATGAACAATTAAGTCCAAGGGATAGCTGTCTCTAATATGATCAAGAGCTTTTGCCACATTAAGTTTAATGCTAATTTTTTCCTGGAAATTTTTAGGAATAAAATCATCATTTGTGACAACATAAAGATCAATGTCGCTGTCTTCATCAGGATTGCCATAGGCGTAGCTACCAAACAGTATGATTTTGTCAGGATTCAGCGGTTTTAAACACTCTACTATTTCGTCTTTGAGCTTTTCAATATCAATATCTTTTATCATATTTCAACAATACAGGTTTTTTGTATAAAATTCAAGAACATTCCCACCTACACTTACGAAGTGTAGGTGGGGGCTAATTTCCTGCCCAATCTCCAACACTCCCACACTCAGTATCATGTATATTTATTTCTATCGTTTTATTATTTCCGTTTTATCTACATTCAAAATTGCACAAACTCTGTCAAAAAGCTCTTCAGCAAACTCTAAAACGTCTTTTATCTCTTGCAGTGGTGGAAGATTTCTATTGGATGATGGATACGATTCCCCTATATGATATTCACTTATTTGCTCTAAAATGCTTAACTCAGCATCATCAAAATTTATATAACATTTGATATGTTTATAAACATCTATTAAATCATGTGTTTTAAATATTTTACTATTGTCATATGCCAAAAAAGCCTTCAAAGTGATCTCAACAGAGTAATGAACCTCAATAGCTATTATGTCAGTGTAATGCTCTAACTGAAAAAGTAGTTGTGCAGTACTTAAATGATGCCATGCTTTGGTAAGCCACTCTTTAGCAGCTGTTTTGTTCATAAAGAACTTTTCCTTTTTTTAAAATCTCTACTCTATAAAAATAATCTTCTCTGCTTTCTAAAAACTCTTTCGAACTTGCTAAAATGTCAATGCCGTTAGTTCTATAGTTCATAATAATATCCCGTAATCTTTTCCTGGCTTCAAGAGTATATTGTCTTGGATCTTTAAGACCAGACTTTACCAAAAACAAATCTATGTCGCTGTCTTCATCAGGATTGCCATAGGCGTAGCTACCGAACAGTATGATTTTGTCAGGATTCAGCGGTTTTAAACACTCAACTATTTCGTCTTTGAGCTTTTCAATATCAATATCTTTTATCATACTTCAATAATACAGATTTTTGGGATAAAATTCAAGAACATCCCCCAGCTACACTTACGAAGTGTAGCTGGGGCTATGATGGCTACTTATTTACTACATCTTCTAAAATGCTTTCAACCAAAAGTTCACTCGCTTTGATGAAAAGAGGATCAAGCATTTCACTTTTTCTTTTATATACTATTTTTCCATCCACCATATCTTTATACAGCATTGTGGCTAAGCTTGATAGGTATAATGGCGAGTCAAAAAGCCTGGGTTTTAATACCTTCAAACTCATATTTAACATATAGTTTTCTATAATCTGGCAGACAATCTCTTGACCACCATATAAAAGCCCACCGACAACAAGGCAGGCTCCACGCTTATTCCTCAATAAGTCCTTTTTCATATGTAGCCATCTCGTTCTATCGATAAATGTTTTAAGCCTTGAGGTTACATTTGAAAAGTATACAGGGGAGCCTATTATTATGCAGTCTGCCTTAAGCACCTCATCTGTAATAACGTGTAAATCATCATCTTTGATAGAACACTCTGTTCTTTCGAGGCATTTGTTACAGCCAATGCAATATTCTATATTATAGTCCACAAGCTCAAACTGTTTAACTGAACACCCCTCATCCTTTAGTCTTTCAAGGATATAATCCATAAGTAAATAAGTGACCTTGCCTTTTCTGTGGCTGCCATTAATGCCTAAAACATACATGATTTACACCTCTATCTCCATTCTTAATATCCCTGTTGCAAACGGTTTACCCGTCCCATCTATACGAAGACTGGCTGTAGCGCCCCCATCCAAAGCACCATGCATTACAATCTCCAGGGACTCTAAATTGTCTAATGGGTATATATCAACGCTTCCTTTAACAATATCCCCAAAAAAGCTCTTTACCTTTTCGGGGGTTACCTTCTCTTTAATTATCCTATAATCTTCAGATGTTTTTGCCATCAAACCAATATTTAAAATATCCCCCTTATCACCTGATCTTGCATAGCAAATGTCTACTAATTTAATCTTTTTCATCATCACTAAACCTCTATAATATTTGTTTTAAAGGAAACCAAATCTCTGGGTATTAACGTAGGCCACAACCTTATAATTCTCACTGGCTTTGCCGGTGCTGTAGTTGTATTAAACACATAGCCAGCTTGGGGTGCACTCCAGAGCATCGCATGCTCCCTAAAAAACTCAGCTTCCTTTTTGGTCTTAAATTTTGCACATATTCTTACACCAACCTCTGGCAAATCTTCTGCTTCACTAATATCAGGGATTTTTACTAAATTTTGGTGGGCCATATTAATGCCCATATAATCTATCTGGAGCTTCTCAACGTTAATCTCTTGTCTCTTTAACCATTCACGAAGTATATATTCACAGTGCTTAGCTTTTTTTAATGCATCAGGCCAACAAAACCAATGTTGCAGCTCTTGCTTCCAACCATCACTATAACCAATCCCTACCTTTAGCATATCAGGACGTTTTTTGCCGCTCATATTGGTTATTTTGACTCTATCTTTTCCCTCATCTTCTAAATTGAGTGTTGTAAAATCTGCTATGCCATCAGGCATAATGTAATTTCTAGGATCATGTATTTCATACAATAGATGCTCTTTAATTGTCCAACTGTTAATTAGTCCTCCTGTATCAGGTGTTTTTGTTATAGCAGCTTCACCATTTTCATATAATTCTGCAATGGGGTATCCTACATGCCATGGTTCAGGTACTTTATCCCACCAGCTACACATCATCCCTCCTGTAGAGGCACATGAGCATTCTATTATATGACCACAGGTAATAGCCGCTCCTATTTTATCAATGTGCTCACTGTTATTATAGTCCCAACCAAACTCGTACATCCATGGACCCACATACAATGCATTATCCGCAAGCCTGCCACCAATCACAATATCAGCACCTTTATCTAAACACTCCACAATACCTTCGGATCCTAAATAAACATAAGCACCTGTTATTGAATCCTCAATGCTATCAATATCCTCTTGTCCTGTATCCATATTAGTAAATTTTATCCCTTCTTTTCTAAACTTATTTATTTCACTTGTAATATCATCCCCAACAATGGAGCCAATCTTCATACCTCTGACCCCATCAGCATGTAACGCTTCTTTTAAAGCAAGAGATGCAGCCTCAACATTTGCTCCACCACCATTCGTTACAATCCTTACCCCTTTTTTCTTTGCTAATGGCAGTACCCTTTTCATCCATTCAATAAGCTTAGGAGGATAGCCGGCATCCTTATTTTTTATCTTTTGCATGTACAAAATCGACATTGTAACTTCCGCAAGCCAGTCGTAACAGATATAATCTATGTCAGCTTTCTCTATCATCTCCAATCCCGGTTCAATAATATCACCCCACATAAGTGATCCTGAACCAATAGATACCTTTCTTTCATTCATATTCTTCTCCTTTATTTACATCATTTTTATCTTTATTTAAAATAACAGCATCCCCCAAAATCTTTAGTCCTTTAAATCTCCTACTCACTTTCTATCCTCACTAATGTCGCAAAGGCAACAACCTGATCCCCTTTTGCTACGAAAACTTCACTTATCTCGCCATCAACAGAAGCTTTTAATTCGTTTGACATCTTCATCGACTCTAAGACAACAACAGTTTGACCCTTTGATATATGTTGACCGGCCTCCACTAAAACATCTTTAATGATACCAGGCATTGGTGCTTTTATATCCTTTTCACTCTCTTCTTCTATTAACTCTTCCTCACTTTCCTCTGAAATCTGATAAAAGGCATCATCAGCCCACAAACTTAAGATATCCTTTTCTTGAAAATATGAGATTTTTATATATCTGTTACCCTCTTTTACATATAATCCATCTCCTATCGTATTGATTTCATATCTATAACTCTTACCATCAATACTAACTGTAATACAATTATCCTCTCTATCTAATTCATATTCCCATAATTTATTGTTAATCTTTATCGTCTCACTCATAACTATCCCCTAAAATTTGACAAATATTGCCAACATTCTTTTGACGTTTCCTTTTCACCATAAACATCCTCATTTGTAACCACCCGCGAGCTCAAATAGTAATAACATGCTATTGCTAATGAGATATATTTCTCATTTTCATCAAAAAGTTTCTCATAATGTTTATTGATAAAATTTGTATCGTATTCCCCTTTGATAAACTCTGGGTGTTTAATAATATTTTTAATAAAAGAGATTGTGGTTTTTATGGGTAAAATATGGTAATTAGACAAGGCTTTGTACAATCTATATAGTGACTGATTTCTATCTGCACCTTTTGCTATAACCTTTGATATAATAGGATCATAATGTATCGGAACTTCATAGCCCTTACATGCTCCGTCATCTAAACGAATGCCTGCACCGTAAGGTATCTCGTAATAATTAATCTTACCAATTGACGGAATAAAATTGTTCTCAGGATCCTCTGCATAGATCCGTGCCTCTATTGCATGGCCATTTGGGATATTTAAAATATCCTGGTTAAAAGATAAACCTTTACCAAAAGCCGCCTCAATTTGATTACTGACAAGATCTATTCCTGTCACTTCTTCCGTTACAGGATGCTCTACCTGTATCCTTGCATTCACTTCTAAAAAATAAAAATTTTTATTCTTATCAACCATAAATTCAACTGTACCTGCAGAGTCATAACCAATCTTTTTAATGAGCTTTAATGCTGCCTCACCCATTGCTTTTGCCTGCATTCTATCAATTGTTGTAGAAGGGCTCTCTTCAACAATCTTTTGATACCTTCTCTGAATTGAGCACTCCCTTTCAGGGAAATAGTAAGCATTGCCATGCTTATCAGCTAATACTTGAATTTCAATATGATGGGGCTCTTCCAAAAGCTTCTCAAAATAAATAGTAGGATCTGCAAAAGATGATTCTGCCTCTTTTCTTGCTATATTTATACTATCTATTAACTCACTTTCATTTTTAACAATACGCATCCCTTTACCACCACCCCCAGCTGAGGCTTTTATAAGAAGGGGAAAACCTAAATGCTTTGCTGCATCTATAGGGTCCACATTGTTATCTAATGTCACCCCTGGTATAATTGGGACTCCTGCGCTTTTAGCTATTTCACGAGCCCTTATCTTATCACCCACATCATACATTGCCTTAGAATGGGGTCCAATCCAAACAATATTGGATGATTTAACAGCATCAGCAAATTTAGTATTCTCTGCTAAAAATCCGTAACCTGGGTGAATACCATCAATCTTATTTTCTTTTGCAACCTCAATAATTCTATCAATATTTAGGTAACTCTTTGAAGCTTCACTTTCACCAATAAAATATGCTTCATCAGCAAAAGCAAGATGTGGTGAGTATTTATCCACTTCCGAATAGATTGCTATGGCAGTATGCCCTAGTTCTTTTATTGCTTTTAATATCCTAATTGCAATCTCGCCCCTATTGGCAACTAAAATTCTCTTTTTTTCACATTCTGAATATTCCAAAATTAACCTCCCCAATTTTTTTATAAAGGGATAATTCAATGCCTAACATCAAGTATTGCCTTGTTTTAACGGGATCTATTATACCATCATCCCAAAGCCTTGCTGTGGAATACAATGCCTCTGATTTGTTTTTATAGTCTTCCAATATAGGTTTTCTTATGTCTTCTATCTCTTTTTCACTTAACGTTCTGCCCTCTCTTTCATACTGTTTAATTTTTACCTGGGTTAATACATCAGCCGCCTGATTAGGTCCCATAACTGCTATCCTTGCATTTGGCCACATCCATAAAAACCTTGGATTATAACCTCTTCCGCACATTGCATAATTACCGGCACCATATGAATTTCCTATTATCACAGTAAATTTAGGGACATTTGTAGTTGATACTGCATGCACCCACTTTGCTCCATCTTTAGGCATACCTTGGTGTTCATATTTCTTGCCAATAATAAAACCTGTAATATTTTGTAGAAAAATAAGGGGTATTTTTCTAAATGAGCAAAGCTCTATAAAGTGGGCTGCCTTTGTGGAGGATTCTGGAAAAATAACCCCATTATTACCAATTATACCTACTAAATAACCGCCAATCCTGGCAAAGCCAGTTACCACCGTTTGGCCGTACCGCGCCTTGAATTCTTCAAATTCACTATTATCAACAATCCTTGCAATAATTTCTCTGACATCATAAGGCGTTTCTAAATTTTCCGGAACTATGCCATATATTTCATCAGGATCATAGTAAGGCTCACTAGGCGATATTCTATCTAAAGGGAATTTTTCACCCTTAGGATAGTTTGCAAATATCTCTCTTACTCTCCTAATACCAGCTTCTTCATCATTTACATAGTAATCTGCTACACCTGAGATCCTTGTATGAACATCCGCGCCACCTAATTCTTCAGCGCTCACCACTTCACCTGTAGCTGCCTTAACTAAAGGTGGCCCCCCTATAAATATTGCTCCAGTATCCTTAACCATTATACACTGGTCACACATTGCAGGTTGATATGCCCCACCTGCCGTTGCTAAACCTGTAACAAGCGCAACCTGCAAAAGGCCTTTGCTGCTCAATAATGATTGATTGTAAAAAATATGCCCAAAGTGATCCTTGTCAGGGAATACACCGTCCTGTAAAGGCAAATAAGCTCCTCCTGAATCAACCATATATAGGCAAGGCAGGTTATTCTCCATAGCTATTTGTTGGGCCCTTATGTGTTTTTTCACAGTAATAGGATAATATGTACCACCTTTAACTGTTTGATCATTTGCAACAATCATAACCTCTTTCCCAGAGATTCTCCCAACTCCTGTCACAATACCAGCAGAAGGCACCTCACCACCATACATATTATAAGCCGCCATAGGGGCAACCTCTAAAAAAGGTGAGCCCTTGTCTAATACCTTTTCAATCCTCTGTCTGCAAAATAGCTTCCCTCTTTCTTTATTAACCTTATGAGCCTTTTCTGGCCCCCCTTTTCTTATAACAGCTTTTAAATCCTCTATTTCTTTTACCAATGCTTTGTTATGCTTATAGCGCTTTTTAAAGTTTTCATCATTTGTATTAATATTACTTAATATCCTTACCATTTATTCTCCTTCCCACTGTGGTTTTCTTTTTTCTAAGAATGCGCTTGCGCCCTCTTTGAGATCCTTCGATGTGAAATTAATAATCCTAAGTAGCGCTAAATAATCCTCATTTAGATCATTATCCCTTGAGCTGTATATTGCATCCATTGCAAGTTTAATGACTAATGAACTCTTAGAAGATATTGATGCAGCCAGCAAGCAGGCTTTCTCTAAAGGATTTTCTTCTATATAATGTGCCAACCCAATATCAAAGGCATATTTAGCATCAAAAATTTCCCTTGTTAAAGCCAGTTTAACAGCTAATCGCTCGCCGATTGCCCTTTTAACACTAGTATATATACAGTATGGAAATATTCCTAGATTCATCTCAGGCATCCCAAATTTAGAATTGTTATCAGCAACAACAATATGGCTTGCAGCCACAAGTCCAAAACCACCACCTAAAGCATAACCATTTACTGCTGCTATTACCGGTTTTCTAAGAAAATAATCAAACCTAAAAACATCTGCATTGACCTTTATATCTTCATAATGGTTAACAGGCGATTTATAGGTGCCCTCTATAAATTCATGGATATCCCATCCAGCGCAAAAGTTGCCATCCTTTCCCGTTAATACAACAGCCCCCACACTATCATCATTTGAAAGCTCCCTGCATTTGTCTAATAGTTGTTTAGACATCTCGAAATCTAATGCATTCCTTTTCTCTTTATTATTCAAAAACAGTATTGCATAACCATCTTTTTTTTCGCATATTACCCTCATCAACACCCTCCAAATTCAATATTCTATCAATTCGATTAATATGCCAGAAGCCGATTTGGGATGTATAAAGATGTAAGATAATTTACCTTTGCCTGTTATGGGATTATCAATATCTACTGGTTCCTCAGGTAGCAACTGGACACCTTTTTTTTTGAGCTTTCTAACAAACTCCCTGAGTTCTCGAACACGAAAGGCTATATGGTTAAGCCCTTCGCCTTTTTTCTCTATAAATTTAGCAACTACACTATCGTTAGATGTGGCTTCTAATAGTTGAAATTGAGTTTCTCCTATTCTTTGGCTTTTCACCCTGATTTTTTCATGAGTCAACTCCCAGCCAAGATCGAAGGTATACCCAAATAACTCATTAAATAGGCTTGCCCCTTTATCTGCATCTTTTACAGCAACTGCAATCTCTTCTATCCCTAAAATATATGACTCATCCATCTTAGACCCCACCAAATAATATTAAAAGAAGATCATCAATGTGATTTGCATTTTTTAACATACAAGCTTCACTTTCTTGATAATATCAGCATTTATCCTTGCAAGATAATCCCCTTTAAAAAGTTGTATAACGCTTTTCTATATCCCTTGATATAATTATCTTCATCATCTCGTCTGTGCCAGCCCCAATAGTATATAATTTTGCATCCCTCCAATACATCTGCGGCATAGTATCATCCATAAAACCAGAACCCCCCATAATTTGGATTGCTTCTTCCGCACATTTGACCGCTGCATTGGCGGACTGCAATTTAACAGCAGCAGTCGGAGCTCGTAATGCTCTGCTGCCTTTATTTTTATTCCATTCATTTGCAAGGGTATATAAATAACACCTATTTAGCTCTAATTGTGTAAACATATAAGCGAGCTTATCCTGTATAAACTGATACTTTATAATGGGTTTACCGAATTGTATTCTAAGACCAGCGTAGTCTGAAGCCACCTTCAACGAACCTTTCATCATACCAATATTTTCACCTGACAAACCTATCCTTTCCACATCCAAACCTGACATCATTATATAAACACCATCACCTTCTTCGCCTAAACGATTTTCTGCTGGTACTTCAACATTATCAAAAAAAACCTCCCCTGTGGGGGAAGATCTCATACCCATTTTATACAGTTTATTAACTGTAATATTGCCAAAATCCTTCTCTACAATAAAAGCAGATACATTTCTCTTCTCACTTGTTTCATCAGTAGTGGCATACACAACGAAAATATCAGCATGTGGTGCATTTGTTATAAATGTTTTTGAGCCATTGAGAATGTAATAATCCCCCTTTTTTACCGCTTTTGTCTTAGGATGGGCTGCATCACTACCCACTTCTGGTTCAGTTATACAGATTGAAGCTACTTTTTTGCCTGAAGCTATATCTGGTATGTATTTCTCTTTTTGTGCTTTATTACCTGCCCTGTTAATGACATTGCCTGCTAGTATCGCATGTGCCCCAAGTGTCATGCCAATAGCAGGAGAATATACTGCCATTTCCTCCATGACAACTGTAGCCAAAAGCAAATCATCCCCCAATCCCCCAAGATCACTATCTAACATAAGACCTGTTAATCCAATTTCACCCATCTTAGCCCACAATTCATACGGCATATATTGTTCAGCATCCCATTTAAGGGTATCCTTAAACTCTTTCTCACAAAAAACATTAACTGTCTCCATTATATTTTTTGCTTCATCTGTTAACAAATTTTTAGAAATCATAGAATGCTCCTTTGATAACGTTTATTGTTTCTAATTTACTTTACCCGTGGCAAACATGCAGTGTAAAATCATATTTGCCTGCCCGAAGTCTTCCTAATATCTCTTCCCACATTCCGAGCACCTAAACTCATAAGTGCTCGGTTATGGGAATTTTAAATACGTCCACGATCAGATCAGTGCAAAAACTTACTATACAAGGGTTCACATAACTTGGATATTTTATACACTATAGGGTTTTTAATCATTTAGTTTAGCTATGCTGTCGGGCAATACCGTTGGCTTCATATAACCATACCTGTGATTTTTTAGTTCTTCTGTTGTAGGATATCTTCTGTCTGGACAACTATTAAAGAACCAGTGATTTACTTTAATACCCATTTTAACTGCTTCTTCTTCCAGATACTCCCTGTCATCAGGGTGTGCTATGCTTATTAACCTCTTTGCCTTTTCTGCATCAGTGCAAGCCATAAGATTTACAATACCATATTCCGTTGCTACATAGTTTACAAATTGGGATGGCACATCTACCATACTGCCATGATCAAGTTTTGGGACAAAGCGTGGTTTACCATTAGGTGTCCTTGAGGTTGCTGCAAGCACTGCCCTACCGCCACGTGCCATCTGTCCTCCCACAACAAATTGAAACTGTCCACCTGTATTTGAAATTGGTCTACCCCCTACATTGCTGGAGCACACCTGCCCCCTTATATCCATCTGGGCAAAATTCATGATGCCAACGAAATTATCCACTTGAGCAATAGTTAATATATTGTTTGTGTAATTGATATCATAGGCAGCAAAAAATGGGTTGTGATGCATCCATTCATAATATCGTTTCGTATTAAATGGTGCAGCATATGCCCAAGCACATCTACCGTTATCTATTGTTTTTTTTGAATTATCAAGAATTCCTTTCTCTGCCAATGTAAAGGCAAATTCACCTATCATTTCAGTATGCACACCAATATGTTTCAATCCCGAATTTGCCATTGCAATTACAACTGCTGTAGGAAGTTTTCCAACACCAACCTGGATGCAATCACCATCCCTCATGATGGATAGGATATGTTCAGCAATTTTATCTTCATCGCCTCCTGTCTGCAGTTTTCTCTCATCAAATTGGGGATAACAATATTCTGGATTCGAACAGTCCACCTCGACAAAATAATCCACATCATCAATAGGTAAATTTACATTCCTTCCTGGTTCACACCAAGGATAATCTTCTCTAATTTCAGCTACAAAGTTCTTACAGGTCTTTGCGGTTATCATAAAATTGCTCGCTCCATAGCTACCATTAACATAATTTCTTTCAGGTTTCGCAATAGGAGCTATCCCCCAATCAAAGACCCTTTTAGACTTTTCTTTTCTGTAAAATCTGGCAAATTCACTATTCATATGTTCTGCCCAACCCCATTGGAACCAGTCAAGCCCTTTCCAACCCTGTTTTACAGCATCCCTTGTGCCTTCATGGATAAAGCCTTGATGCTGAATGTGGTATTTCGCTTCCTTGTCATATTTTAGACCATAATCTGTGCCACAATATGCATTATCAGTACAATAAAACTCGATATCTTGTAATTTATCATGACCTTCACCTAATCTCTCAAAAATAGTTTTTTTTGTAACCGTTGCTTCACTACCAATAATGCCAATATTTATCCAATCTCCAGATTTTACCATTTCACCAAATTTTTTCGCTGTAATCGTTTTATCCCTAATCTTTTGTTGAATAGGTGTAGTCTTGGATAATGAGCCTTCTTTGAAATCACTAAAATTCATCTTTACCTCCTAATCTAACTTTTTAAGATATTAGCAAAATTACTTTTCCCTCACCCTTTGGTGCATAATCTTTTTAGCCAAAATGTTGTAACATCGAAAACTCCGCACAACGGCTCCATAACCACCAACTTGCAGGCTTTCA
The DNA here is from genome assembly GCA_041694215.1 of bacterium. Classification (GTDB taxonomy): domain Bacteria; phylum Chrysiogenota; class Deferribacteres; order Deferribacterales; family Flexistipitaceae; genus Flexistipes. Next base: position 4,743 of record JASMTO010000062.1, on the reverse strand, counting down.
GCTAAATGCAGCTGCCAAATTTTCTAAAACAAACTTTTGCAAACATTTGCATCCTCCTTAAACTTGTTAATAAATAATACACAGCTTCAGTCCTTATGTCAGTATTAAATGCATTTAAAAATAAAAATATATTTTATTATCAATAGATGCAAAAAATTAAAAAAAATGAAACATGGACTAATATTATGAAATTACATATAAATACTATGACACTTTATATTGTTAATATAAAATAATATTATATAAAAAAACTCATGCTTTTTGATGAGAATTATTTTAGATTTTCGTCTTTTAATTTGATTTTTACTCTTAGTTAATGTTTCATTTTATATTCCACAATTCCTTTCAAAAGCATAGCTAAGTGTTCAATGTTCAAAGTTTTTGAACGAGTGGGTGATAATGAGAATAGAGTGTAATGTTGGATGTTAGACGTAAAATGTGAAATACAAAATGTTCAACCTTTTCAACCTCCTCAACCCTTACCCCCATAATCGTCTCGCATGCGCCCTGCTTTTTAACACTTAACCCGTAAACTACATCTTACTGTGCAGCACTTAAAGTTCATCATAAATTATTCTGGACAAAACCGCCAAAAAATGCTACAAAACATTGTTATTAAATATATGAATGACATTCACAAGGAGAAAACTATGAAAAAAATTATTATTTTTACAGTGCTTATGTTCTTCATTTCTTTACTTTCAGTACCTGTAAAAGCTAATTCCGCTGAAACCATTACTATTGATAACAGCACACTGCTTCTTAACGGTTCGGGCTATCGTTCTAAATTTTTTATAAAGGTTTACAAAGGTTCACTTTACCTACCTAAGAACATTATGTCTGGCAGTCAGAGCATCAAAAATGAAGAAATCATATTTAAAAAAGGTTATCCCGGTGCTATTAAAATGGAATTTGTATACAAAAAAGTTGATGCCGAAAAAATCAAAGAAGCTTTCAGGGATGGTATTGGAAATAACTATTCTGAGCTTTCAAACACAGACTATGCTAAAAATTTTATAAGTATCTTCAACTTCAATGTAGTAGAGGGGGATGTTATAACCCTTTTTATACCAAATAAAGATACGGTAACTATTTTCTACAACGGAAATATTCTAAGTACTATCAATGGCAAGAATATTGGGGTGGCTATTTATAAAATATATTTAGGAGACAAACCAGCTGATGGGAGTCTCAAAAATGGTATGCTTGGCAGATAATTTTTAAAGGAGTTTATATGAATTACAGATTCAAAGAAGATATAAAGGTAAGATTTGCCGACCTGGATGCCTACGGTCATGTTAACAACGCTACCTTTTTCACCTACCTTGAAACAGCCAGGACAAATATGTTTTTGCGTGATTTTAATACTCTGATGGAAAAGGGTATTTTATTAATTGTGGTTAAAGCCGAATGTAATTATTTAAAACCAATAACGTTGACAGATCATGTTTTGGTTGAATTTGATATTACTTCCAAAGGGAAAACAAGCTTTGTAATAGAATATGAAATTAATAATGGTAAATCGACAACATTTGCCACAGCATCCACAACAATGGTGTGTCTTGATAAAAATTCAGGTAAACCTATCAAAGTCCCAGAGGAACTGGGAAAATACTTAACAGACTAAAAAAAGCGGGAAATAATCCCCGCTTTTAAAAAACATACTTTTCAGCGTCTATAACTGCATTAGCAAGAAGCCTCTGATTTTCCAACAAACCGGTTGCATCGTATTTTGTAAACCTTCTGATGCCACTTAACAGCATTGCCAGGTTGTCACCCTCCTCTACAAAGTACGCAGCTTTTTTAGCCGCCCTTGTGATGTCCTCCACCTCGTGGAACACAAAAAGGTTAACTGCAGCTTCAAGAAGCTTTTTCTTATTATCATTGGATTTATCATAAATTTTAAGAGCTCTGAGTACAATACTCTCAATAGCAAATATACCTATTGCCACATCAGCCAGCGCCATGAGGATTTCCTGCTCATTCTTCATTTTTTCCATATGCTTTTGCACAGCTGCGCCTGCAGTCACAAGGAATATAGTTTTTAAATCATCAAGAAGCTTTAATTCGGAAGCAAATAACCCTTCTTTCGGTTCGTCAAAGGATGGTGTCATGAGTGATTCCATGGCTCTCATTGCTTCTTTCTGCAATGGAAGTTCACCTTTCATGGTTTTCTTAAGAAGAATTCCAGGGGTAAGCAATCTGTTAATTTCGTTTGTTCCCTCAAAAATCCTGTTTATTCTTTCATCACGATAAAACCGTTCCGCTGGATATTCCTGAGAGTAGCCGTATCCACCGAAAATTTGAACGGTTTCGTCAACGACGTAAGCCAAAACTTCACTGCAGAAAACCTTCGACATGCCACATTCAATAGCATAGTCTTCAATTGCTTTCTGGTATTCTTCGTAGTAATTTTCCACACCTTTATCAATATGTGCAATTTTGTCATCAAGCAAACCGGACAGCCTATAGACAAACGATTCGGAGGCAAAAGTTTCGGCAGTCATTCTAGCAATCTTTTCCTTAATAGCCCCAAAATTACTGATTTCAGTACCAAACTGCTTTCTCTCATTTGCATACCTTACAGCTTCGCCCAACGCATCCTTGCAGGCACCGGTTGTTGCCGCGGCCAGCTTAAAACGCCCGACATTGAGCACATTAAAAGCTACCTTATGTCCTCGGCCGACTTCTCCCAAAACATTTTCCACCGGCACTTTAGCATTATCAAAAATTACCTGGCGGGTGGATGAGCCCTTTATGCCCATCTTTTTTTCTTCAGCGCCGAAGGATATTCCTTCAAAATCTCTCTCCACAAGAAAAGCTGTGAAATGTTCTTTGTCCACCTTTGCAAACACAGTGAAAAGATCTGCAAAACCTGCATTTGTAATCCATTGCTTCGTGCCATTCAGTAGATAATATTTCCCATCATCTGATAATACTGCACTTGTTTTAGCACCCAAGGCATCACTTCCAGAACCGGGCTCAGTAAGGCAATAAGCAGCAAGCATTTCACCTGTCATCAATTTTTCCAGATATTTATCCTTCTGCTCCTTTGTTCCATAGTATATTAGTGGTAGTAAACCTATCCCTGTGTGGGCAGCATATGCCACAAGGAAGGAGCCTCCCGGAGCAAGTTTTTCGGCCACTAGCATACTGGTAGCCTTATCAAGCTCAAGGCCACCATACTCCTCCGGAGCATCTATCATAAGTAGTCCTAACTCACCGCACTTCTTCATCCCCTCAATAATAATATCAAAGTTTTGGCTCTCAATCTCATCCATTTGCGGAACAATCTCATTCATCACAAACTGTTCAGTTGTTTCGGCAATCTGCTTTTGTTCATCGGTAAAATCTTCCGGAGTGAATACATCTTCTGCATTCGTATTTTTAATTAAATACTCTCCACCTTTCAGCAATTTTTCACTCATTCTCCACCTCAATTTTTTATTATTTATAAAATATTTGCACATTATTCATTTTAATAAACCAATATTCCATGATGCATAGCAGGATTAGTAATTTGGAGGCAGCTAAAAGTATTTGAGGTCGTGTAGGTGTTAAATATTTAAGATGCAACAAAACACGCAATTTCAACTCACCCTCAACCTTTACCTCACTATCTCCCCACTTACCACCCTGTTAAATCCAGCTATGCCGGGCTGCCTTCGGCAGATAGCACCAGCCAAAGGCTGGTAAATATGTGTACATTCTTTAACAGGGTAAACTTAACACTTAGCACTTAATACTTAGTACTAAATTTTCATATTCTCAAAAATACCTGCAGCACCCATTCCTTCACCTATACACATGGTAACCATGCCGTACTTTTCCTTGCGTCTGATCATTTCATGCAAGATGGTAGCTGTAAGCTTAGCTCCTGTGCATCCCAAAGGATGCCCTAAAGCTATAGCACCTCCATTTACATTAAGTATAGATTCATCTAACCCCACCTCATTTATTACGGCAAGTGATTGTGCTGCAAAGGCTTCATTCAATTCGATCAGACCTATATCATTCTGTTTTAAACCAGTTTTTTTCAACACATCAGGAATTGCTTTTACAGGACCAATACCCATAATCTCAGGCGGCACACCATTGACAGAAAATCCCAGGAATGCTGCGATTGGATCTTTGCCAATTTTCTTCAAAAAATCCTCTGAAACCACAACAACCGCTGCTGCTCCGTCAGTCATCTGGGAAGAATTTCCTGCTGTCACTGTACCATCTGCTTTGAAAGCCGGCTTTAGTTTGGCAAGCGCCTCCATAGATGTATCAGCCCTTATCCCGTCATCTGCAACAATAGTAATTTTCTTCTTATTTACTTTACCATTTACGATCTCTGTTTTTTCCACATCCACGGGAATAATTTCATTTGTAAATTTACCCTCAGCTGCGGCTTTGGCAGCTTTTGCGTGGCTTTTGTAAGCAAATTCATCCTGTTTTTCTCTACTTATACCGTACTTATTAGCTACAAGCTCAGCGGTGATACCCATAGCTGCGTACACTTCTGGCCATTCACTTACCAATTCAGGGTTAGCTGAAAATTTAAACCCCCCGAAAGGGATCATTGTCATGGACTCAACCCCGCCAGCTATAATGCAATCTGCAAAACCTGCCATAATTCTTTCTGCTGCAATAGCAATAGTCTGAAGACCTGACGAGCAGTATCTGTTAACTGTTTGACCTGGAACTTCATATCCCAGTCCGGCTTTCAGCAGCGCAATTCTTGCAACATTAAGCCCT
>JASMTO010000061.1:0-18381 GCA_041694215.1 bacterium | reverse complement strand
AGTTGAATCGTAAAGATAAAGCTTTGGCAGAAACAGCAGCATTATTGGCTTTAAAAAAAAACATGGAAGATCTTATTATGGGCAACGAGGACGATTGATATTAGAGGCATACAAGCAGGAGATAGTCTCTTTAATAGAAGAAGCTCATTGTAATGGTGCGATAAAGTCATTTATCTGACACGTTAGTTATAACATCAGTTATTTACCCCTTCCTACACTTCGTAAGTGTAGGTGGGGCAGCTCTGATGGATATGAACGTGACACTGCTAAAGACAGATTGCAAACAAGAATTCTCAAAAAGTGTATCCAATCAAAACCGAAGCCGAAAGTGTATCCTTAGTCATTCTAACACAAAATTTAGTAATGAAGTGAGCATCTGAGAATAGAGTATAACTTATTGATATTTGAAATTAAAACAGCGGAGAGGGAGGGATTTGAACCCCCGGCCCGAGCAAGTCGGGCGCCGCATTTCGAGTGCGGTGCATTCGGCCGGACTCTGCCACCTCTCCTAACATTCCGTAAAAGTATATGGGTTATTTGCGAATGTCAAGGTTGTGCTGGTTTATTTATAGATTCTTGTTAACCCGGCTTCTTTTGCTTGCTCATATGCTTGGATAAATTCATGGCGAGTTATTTTTCTGTTAATAATTTCATCATTGTAAGCTTTATAACATGGTCTATATTGATTCATCAGATTCAGGTAAGTGCTTGGGGATATCTCTTTTGCAATAAAGTTTAATATATTTTTTGTGCCAGAAACATTTTCCGGCATGACAAGGTGACGCACGATAATACCTTTTTGTGCCATATGTTTATCCAGTGCAAGATCACCCACCTGCCTGTGCATCTCTTTTATTGCCTCCCGAGCTTTCTCTGGATAATCCTCAGCGTCACAATACTTTTTTGCATATTTTTCATCCCAGAATTTGAAATCAGGCATATAAATGTCAAAAACTCCGTTTAATATCCGTAAAAAATCAGCTTTTTCATACCCACCGCAATTATACACAAGCGGCAAATGTAAACCTGCGGGCACTGCTTCAGTGAGTGCTTCAAGAATCTGTGGAACAACATGAGTGGGTGTAACAAAATTTATATTATGACATCCCATGGATTGCAACTCCAGCATCATGGATGACAGATCCTTACTTGTTACTTCTGTTCCGATATTATAGTGGCTGATCTCATAATTTTGACAAAAAATACATTTTAGATTGCATGAGCTGAAAAAAATTGTTCCGGAACCCATTCTCCCCACAAGAGGAGGTTCCTCTCCAAAATGTGGATGTCTGGCAGCGACTTTTGCATTTCTTCCGGTATGGCAATAGCCTTTTTCATTTTTGAGCCGGTTTACTCCGCAGTTTCTAGGACAAATTTTACAATTCTCCAACATCTTAACGGCTTTGTCCCTGATCTCATGTAATTTTTTTGAATGGAACAACCGTTGGTATTGTCTTTCCATAAAAAGCCTTTTAGCTATAAAACCCCATTAATGAAAAGCCAGTGCCAAGTAAACTTCCCGCCCAAACGTCAGTGGGATAATGGGCTCCAAGCCTTAAGCGCCCCAGGCTTACTATAACAGCCGCAAGAAGAAAGAACAGTGCTAACGGATGTTTCAATGTAAATATACTAATAAAACCGACAGCTATAAACCAGATCCTGGCGGCATCACCGCTTGGAAAACTGCAATCTTTTGGCTTTCTTTTCTGTCTTAGAATTGCATCCCCCATATCCATAAACGGTCTGCTTCTTTTTAATGTTAGTTTTATTAATCTTTCAGTTACTGACATAACTAAGGCTGCAAGAATTACAGAAATCCATTTTTTTTGAACAGAGAGTGCCAAAAAGCAGACTGAAGCTATAAAACACCCCTTTCTACCCAAAGGGAAAGTAAGTTTAAATAAAAAATCAAAATTATTTAATGTTTTTGATAAATTCACAGTTCGAAAAATTTTTTTGTCAAGTTTTGCTATATTTTTTATATTGTATGAAATGCCGAATACTATCCCAATTAGTAGCACTGAAACTCCTGTAATCATGATATTTCCTTTTGATTTTGCAAATTATATTCACACATCTGGTGAAACATCATCCACTGATCAGGATATTTTCTTAAAAAATTCTCAATTTCGTAGATAACCCTTTGAGCCAAATTCTTAATGTCTTCAGAAGCATTGCCTGTGTAATTAGGTTCAAAACATCCTCCGTATTGGGCATAATACTTATTTTTAGATGTTTTCCTGGAAAATCCTAATAGTATTTTTGTCTGTGTTTTGTATGCTATTATGAAAGGTCCTGATGGTATTTTTACTTTTTGCTTAAAAAAATCAGATCAATTCCTTTGCCGTTAATCCGGTCAATTGCAGTTAATATCGTTTTACCTTTTTTAATTTTATTGAAAGCTGTTTTCAATGAGCTTGTGGAGATTGGTGCAAGATCCAGACCAAATTTTGATCGTAGAATATTATGCGTAATATAGCTGTGGGAGGGATTAGAATGTGTTAAAGTAAATACAGGCAAGTTTTTTATTCCAAACCATAGTAAAAATATTTCAAAGCCCAAAGTATGCGGGCCTATCATGATTCTTCCTTTCTGATTTTTCTCTGCATGATCAATCCAGTAAAGAATTTCCGGATCCATTTCACATAAATCTAAGACCTTATTTTTACCTTTAACTATTGCACTAAAAAAATCAGCATTTCCTAAGGCAGCATTTATTATCGCTTGTTTAGACAGCACCATTACTCCAGGATGGTTTTGATCCAAACCTTTTATCATAGCAATATTGTTTCGTAAGGCGGTCATTATTTTACTATCACTTTTCTTGTCTATCTTTTCTCCAATCTTAACAGCAAGTTTTTTTAGTAAATTATCACCTAATATATAGGCGAGTCCCACACCCACTAAGGGGGCAAATCTGTTTGTAATCAAAAAATCACTTTTGAAAATCATTTAATCCTCACTGTTGTTTTTTGAAAAAGCCAAACGAAACCCGTTAGCAAGTACCGGTAAACCTCTGACAATGCAAAATATTACTGCCACCCAAGAGATAACCATAAAAAAGGCATGCATCTGTTTAATTGGAATTTCTCCGATATTTTGGTCACAGTACAGATCCAGTACAAAAACCAGGGACAGCCCGCAAAAAGCTGCTACTTTAGCTATTCCATAACCTGCTCTCATCCATCTTGAGGCCACAAAAAATTTTGCCCAGTAAGAGCTGTGCTGATTGAATGGTGCTTTGCCTTCCTGTACGCCAAGGCTTCTGAAAGAATCAGTGAGTATCGTTCTGGTTACCACAATAATAGGTATGGCTATAGGTATTAAATCTATGTCTGCAAAGATAAACCACAAAACAAGTTCAAATATTCTGTCTACTGCAATGTCCAGCACACTCCCAATCAAAGAAGCTTCATTCATTTTCCTGGCAACAATGCCGTCGACCATATCAAGAGACATGGCAAATAATAATAATGGTATTGAGATTAACGATAAAATTATATTTTCGGAATATAAAAAAATGATAAACAAAAAAAGCATAGGAATCCGACAAATTGTTATCAAATTTGCCATAATTGCCACCTAATCATAACTAAGTATATAGCTTAAAAACAATCTGTCAAACTTTTTTCTTTCTAACTTCTTCGTATCGTTTATAACAAAATTGTTGTATATTTATATACTCAAGGGTTTGTTTCATTTCTTAATTTTTGTGAAAATTTATTTTTTGGAAAAAATTTATATTAAAAATTGCAATTATGGATGAAATGCTTTACAAATTATGTTATTCTTCTTAGAGTGAAATTGTATCATTTTTTACTCTTGCCTTGCGGCGGTACAAATAAAGCTATTAAACAACTATGGAGGTTTTTGTATGACAAAAGCAGAACTGATAGCCACTATGGCTGCAAAAAGCGGACTTACCAAATCGGATACTGAGAAAGCTTTGAATGCGTTTCAGGAGAGTGTTATTGATGCAGTGAAGAATGGAGAGAAAGTTTCTCTTGTTGGCTTTGGAAACTTTGAGCAGGCTCACAGAAGTGCCAGGAAAGGAAGGAATCCTCAGACAGGTGAAGAGATAGATATACCTGCAAGTAAAGCTCCAAAATTTTCTCCTGGCAAAACGTTTAAAGAGGCGGTTAAATAGTAATTCTACAAACCGGGAATTTCTCCCGGTTTTTTTATTTTAGCTATGGCAGATAATGTTAATTTTTACTGTGTATTGAAAATGTCTGGATAAGTAAGGATATGACATTGTGTTCGCGTTTTTAAATAAAAAAAATTTTTTTTGTTTTTCAGGAATATTACTTTTTGTCTTTATTTTTACAGCCTGTGGAGCACCTAAACCAAAAATTCAGTATTCAGTAGATGTTGCCCCGATAAAAGACCTGCAGGTCATCCCCCAAAATGGATTATATTTCATAAAAGAGCCTTCTAAACGGATTATTTCGGAGAAACGCCAGATTCAGCTGTCTGAATTTTATAAACGAAAGGTGTTAAGTGTATGGCATGATGGGGTAGGTCATTTTGATAGAGACTATGCTTTTTGGCCTGCTTCTGTAATGAAAAAGAATCCCGGTTACGGAGAAAACTACAGGATTCATAGAAAAGAGTGGGTGAAATCACTACTGGATAATGCAAATGCTGATGAATTTCCTAATCTGAATTGGTCTGCTGTTGTGATAAACCGTGTTGATCTCAGGGCTTTACCCACTCATCGACCGAGGTTTAGTCGTCCGGATGGTTTTCCTTTTGACACACTACAAAATTCCAGTTTGTGGCCGGGAACACCGGTTCAGGTACTCCATGAAAGTCGAGATAAAAGATGGCTTTTTGTTGCTGCTTCTTATGCGGGCGGTTGGCTTCTTAGACGAGAGGTGCTGCCAGTTGATTCTGCGTTTAAACAGGTGATTGAGAATTCACAGTGGGTTGTTGTTAAAAAAGATCGCATTCCTTTAAAAACAGATAATTACACAGTGATGGGCCGTACAGGTATGACACTTCCTTTGCTGGATTTCGGAAATGATGAATTTGTTATAGGTGTTCCGGTAAGTCGAAACGGTAAGGCAGTCTGGCAGAGGGTTGTTATTGAAAAAAATGCAGGAGTTAGCCTATTTCCAGATGAAATGACTGAAAAAAATGCTGCAGAAATCCTAGATTATATGGTTGGTGAGCCTTATGGATGGGGAGGGTTGTTTGGACACAGGGACTGTTCTGCCACTATTCGTGATTACTTTGCTGTATTTGGCATATGGCTTCCCAGAAACTCTTCCAAACAAATTATTTGGGGTAAAACCGATGACTTGTCAGGCTACTCTGCCGATAAAAAAGTCGAATTAGTGAAAAAAGCCGAACCTTGGAAGACGCTGGTTGGGATGGATGGGCATATAATGCTTTACGTCGGAGACTATGAAGGTGAGCCGGTCGTTTTTCATAATTTGTGGGGATTGGCTGTTAAAGGAATCTTTTTTAAAGAAACCGGTCGATTGGTGATTGGTGAGGCGGTGTTTACTACGTTAGAGCCTGGGAAGGAGCGGGGAGATGTTAAAAGATCAGAAAGGTTGCTGATTGATCGGGTGAATGCTCTCGGTTTTCCTGCTGAACATCCGCAAAAAGAGTCCTTTTAATAAGTATCCTATCCGGCTTTCTTTGAATTAGGGGATATGCTTTATCTATTTCTTATCAAATAGTCAAGAAGAGATAAAAGGGTGGTAAAATTTATAAGAAGTATATTATCCAAAGGGCTTAAAAAAACTTAGATTATTGCTGATTTTATATAAAAACATTATATTCTTGTTTTTATTTAAAAAATCTATTTTTGCTTTTTGATATTATTTTTTTATATTGCCAAATGGTTACAAGTGATTTTGTGTAGAATAATTTTATTGTTTATGGTGTTATTAATTATTTGTTGACACATTAAACTAAAGCAGTATTATTTATCACGTAAACATGGCATCCTCCCATAGCAATAGATTAACTCCCCCAAAAAGGAGACCTTTAAAAAGGTCTCCTTTTTACTTTCTGCAAAATTTTCTTCACTCTTTTCTCAGAATCTGCTATCACTAATCTAAATGGAAGCTTTATTGACAAGTGGCGGTAAATGTATAAATTATCAAACGAATGCTTATACGGTGATTCTCTTGCAGCCGCGGTTGTTTTGCAAAAGGGAGAACGATCAGAGCTAACTACAAAAGCTGCACTAAAACTTTAATGTAGGAACATTTATGGAAAGTTATATTAACAGTATTTTTAGTGAAATAACAGAAACGGTTAATAAATTTATAGGGGATTCCGCCCACCAGCTTATTGAAATATCAACACATATTGCCTCATGCTTTGAGTCTGGTGGAAAGCTCATGATTTTCGGTAACGGTGGATCTGCTGCGGATGCTCAACATATAGCGGCTGAGTTTGTGAATCGGTTCCAGATGGAAAGGCCATCTTTACCGGCTATTGCCCTTACAACAGATACTTCCGTCCTTACATCTATTGGAAATGACTACAACTTTAACGATATTTTTGAAAAACAGTTGATGGCTTTGGCCAAACCTGGGGATATTGCCTGGGGGATATCCACCAGCGGGAATTCTGAAAATGTCTTGAGAGGGTTACGGTTTTGTGCAAGAGAGGGTATTAAAACGTTTGGGTTTGCCGGGCGGGATGGTGGTAAAATGAATGGGTTGAGTGATCTGCTTTTGATTGCCCCTTCAGAAACCACTGCGCGAATACAAGAAATACATATCATGGCAGCCCATATAATATGCGGTTTGGTGGATGAACTACTGTTTGGCATATTTAATCCTGATATAATGGAGTAAATTTTGGGGCATATTTTCCAATCCTGGGCAGATTTGTTAGAAACAATTAAAGAGCTGAAAAATGATTCCAAAAGGATCGTTTTTACTAACGGATGTTTTGATATTGTGCACCTTGGACATTTAAAATATTTAGCTAAAGCCAGAGGACTGGGCGATTACCTTGTTGTGGGGGTAAATTCTGATAATTCCGTTCGGCGTTTGAAAGGGGAAAAAAGACCGATCAACACACTTGTAGATAGAATGGAATTTTTGACTTACATAAGTTCCGTTGATTTTATTGTGTCTTTTGATGGTGATACCCCTTACGAGTTAATAAAATACATTGTACCTGACATACTTGTCAAAGGCGGTGATTGGCAAGAAAACGATATTGTGGGTTCTGATATTGTTTTGTCAGCAGGCGGCTATGTGAAATCTCTTAATTATGAGGAAGGTTACGCTTCAACTTCCATAATAGAAAAAATTGTGAAGAATTACTGTTAAAATGATCGGATATACAAATTTATGGGGAGCTTCCAAACTTCACTTTCTGAAAAAGAGGTTTGGTCAAAAAAATTCCCTTAAAATCTTAATTGTGGATGATTCATCAGATTTTGAAAAAGTTGTTAATGAAGCCAGGTTTTTTTTTCCTGAAATGAATCCTGCGGAGTTTCCTCCGTATTATCAGGAACCTTTTGAAATGGTTAGAGTGCTGCCGGATGTCTTTACAAAAAGGATAGCTGCTCTTGTCACACTTCTCAACGGAAATACATCTATGATTGTTACCACAGCCTATGCTTTACTGAAAAAACTGCCTCCGGTGGATGTTTTACTTTCTTCTATAATTGATTTTTTTCCCGGGGCGGAGTTTACAAGGCAGGAGATGGAATACTATCTGGATATTTTGGGTTTTGTGAATGTTGAGATAGTTGATGGTGTTGGGGAATATGCTTTTAGAGGTGACATCCTTGATATAATGCCGGCGGGGTATGAACTGCCTGTTAGGGTGGAATTCTTTGATGATGAAGTTGAAAGTATATACACATACAAACCTGAAACCCAGAGAAAATTCAAAGAATTAGAACATTTCAGTTTAATGCCTGTAACTGAAGCTATTTTTGAAACCGAAGATCTTAAAACAGCTCTTCGTGGCAGAAAAGAATATGACGATGCCGAGCTTTTTGGCAAATTTGCAGGATTTCATTGGTTTGCACCGCTGATTTACAAACAAATGGATTCTTTTTTTAACTATGCAAAAAATGATGTTGAAATATTTCACCTTTCTGAAACCCCTAAGAATATTCTTGAGAATTTTTACGACTGGATAGCACATGAGGCGGAAAGCAAAGGCGAAACGCTGATAATGGATAATTTTTTGGGAAAAAAGGAGGCTTGGGATCTGTTTGATAACAAGCTTGTTCATCTTGTGGAGCTTGAAACTACAGATGAACTGGAAAAAACCTCGTATAGAAGTCCTAAGATTAGGTTAAATCACTCAAAAAATATTTATGAATCATTGGATAAATTTTTCCAAACGGGACAAGAATTGATAAAGGGAAAAAATAGTGTTGTGGCTTCTGTGGGAAGCAGCAAATTTTATGATCTTATTGTTCAGTTTGCTACGGATTATAATGTCCCTTATCTCAATATTAAACGTTCTGATGAGATAAAAGAACCAGCTTTTTATATATTCAGGGATAGTATAACAGGTGGGTTTATTGACTTTGAGTCTGGTGTGGCTGTTTTTTCAGATGAGGATATTTTTGGTTTTGCAAAAAAGAGAAAGAAGTCCCGGAATAAAGACGTTTTTAAGACATCACTATCTGACTTATCTGTAGGTGATTACATAGTGCATGTTGACTATGGCATTGGGATGTTTAAGGGATTGGTGCATAAGTCTATCGGAGGGATTGAATCGGATTTTCTCGAGCTGGAATACGATAAAGGGGAAGTGCTTTATGTCCCGCTGGAGTCCATAAAACTTATTCAGAAATATGTTGGCTCTGGAGATTCTGCCCCCAAATTGCATAGCCTTCAAAGTGCCAAATGGAGCAAGCTTAAGAGTCAGGCTAAAAAAAGTGCTAAAAAACTGGCGATGGATTTGCTGAAGTTATATGCGGAGAGAAAGGCCTTGAAAGGTTATGCTTTTAACGGTGATGGAGAAATTCTCAGGGAGCTGGAGAACAGTTTTATTTATGAGGAGACAGAAGATCAGCTTTCAGCAATTCTGGATGTGTATAATGATATGCAGTCTGATTTTCCTATGGAGAGACTTGTTTGCGGGGATGTGGGCTTTGGTAAGACAGAAGTTGCTATAAGAGCTGCGGGCAAAGCTGTATCCTCCGGCAAGCAGGTGGCTGTTTTAGCCCCAACGACGGTACTGACAAGGCAGCATTATGAATCCTTTTTGCAGCGTTTCGATGAATTGCCTGTGAATATTGACTACGTCAGCCGTATGAAGAATTCTTCTGAAATAAAAAAAACACTTAAAAAAGTCAGTAATGGGGATGTGGATATTCTGATAGGTACCCACAGACTGCTTTCAAACGATGTGCATTTTAAAGATCTTGGGCTTTTAATTATCGATGAGGAACAACGATTTGGAGTGGCTCATAAAGAAAAAATAAGTAATTTGCGCAGTAATATAGATGTCCTTACCCTAACAGCTACGCCAATTCCGAGAACATTACAGCTTTCTGTTTCCGGTATACGGGACATTAGTATTATTGAAACACCCCCGGAGGACAGATTACCTGTGGTAACCAAGGTGGTGAAGAAGGATCAGGATGTTGGCAACGCAATCTTGCATGAAATGAAACGGGGAGGGCAGGTTTATTTTTTACATAACAATGTGAAAGATATAGAAAATACAGCTGCATGGGTTAAATCTATGGTGCCTCATGCCAAAGTGGATATTGCTCATGGTCAGATGTCTGCGTCAAAACTGGAAAAAACATTGATGAATTTTTACCAGGGGCAAACGGATGTTTTGGTATGCACCACCATTATAGAAAATGGTGTTGATATTCCGAATGCCAATACTATTATTGTTAATTCGGCAGGTAATTTTGGTCTCGCACAGCTTTACCAGCTGAAAGGGAGAGTGGGGAGATCGGCAAAGAGGGGTTACTGCTATTTGGTTGTGGATAATTTTGAATTATTGAACGATATTGCAAAGAAAAGGCTTCAGATTATTCAGCAGCTTTCGGAGCTAGGTAGTGGCTTCAAAATAGCTTCTTACGACTTGCAGCTAAGGGGTGCCGGGGATTTGCTGGGGGCTGAACAGTCCGGTTTTGTGACAAACATAGGTTATGAATTGTATTTACAAATGGTGCATGATGCTGTTAAAGAGTTGCAGGGTGAAGGTGAAGCAAAAGGGGATGTGGAAGTTCAGTCCAATATTTCTTACTATATTCCGGCTGAATATGTATCAAACCCTGAAATTCGTATGAATTATTATAACCGGATGGCTTCTGTAAGCTCTGAAAATGAGATTGAAATTTTTAAAAATGAGTTGAGGAACATATATGGGGAGATTCCACCTTCTATAGATAATTTGCTGGATATTTTCTATTTAAAAAATTTGGCATCACATTGTAATATTAAAAAAATAACGTTACTGGAGAGTAAAGTTAAATTAGTATTTGAGGAAAATGTTACTTTTAATCCTGCCATTATCTTGGATATTATTAAAGAGTTAGATCTCAAAGCAAGCTTTGTTTCCGAGTATGAACTGAGTATTGTGGAAAAAGAAGGTGGAATAATTCGTAAAGCAAAGTCTTTTTTTGAAAAACTGAGCAATATTTTTACTACAGAGAAGGTGTATGATAACTAAAAATAATGTGTTTTTAATTATTTTCACTTACTTTCTTTTGATTGTTTTGGCCGGTTGTGACCGTAATGATGGGGGCAGCCCATTGCCGAATAAAAAAGATATTTCAGTGAAAGAAAAAGTACCTGCTGTGATTATTAATAATGTTAACTATTATGTGGAAGATATTATAAACTATGCATATTATACAATTAGCGAAATGACAGAAGAGAACATCGAAAATCCGAAAGTAAAAAAAGAGATTATAAAAAATTTTATAAATCACAAACTTATGTTAAAGGAAGCTAAAAAAAATGGTGTCAGTGTAAAAGAGTATAAAGTAGAGGAAGTGCTGAAAAATTTTGAAACAGCTTTTGGCAAAGAAAATCTTAGTACGTATACCAAAAGAGCCGTTCTTGATGTTGACAGACTTAGGAATCTTATAGAAGAACAACTTATTATACAAAAATTTTTAAGAAACAAAGTTAGTGACATTAAGATAAATGAAGAAGATATAAAGGACTACTACAATGAATATATAAAGGGCTATGAAGGTGTAACCCTTTATCATATTTACCACCTTGTAACCAGAGAAAAAGAAAAAGCTGATAAAGCCAGACGTCTGATGAGACAGAGAACACCATTTCGTAAGGTTGCTGAAAAATATTCGGTGGGACCTTCTAGGAAAAATGGTGGGGATCTGGGTTATATAGATATTACCAATTATCCGGAACCTTTTCATGAAGTAAAAAACATGCGCATAGGAGAAGTGAGTGATGTTATAAAGTCTGATTATGGCTATCATATATTTAAATTAGTGGATATTCAGAAAAATGTACATCCGGGCTTTGATGAAATGAAAAGTAAACTTTATTCTGAGCTTTTTATCATCAAACATGATGAAATAGTGAACAATCTAATAAAGGAGTTGAGATCTAATGCAAAAATTGTTGTTAATGATAATGTTAGTTTTAATATCCATGATTCAGCCAGCAGAGTCAAAGATAGTCGATAAAATTCTTGCTGTTGTGGGGGATGAAGTTATTACACAATATGAAGTAGAGTCTTTTAATCCCATAAGAGTAAAAGAAATTTATGCCATTGATAATGAGGAAAGGCGGGAAGAGATTCTTAAGGAGTATTATAACAATGTTTTGGATTTTCTTGTGGATCAGTATTCCATAGAAATAGCTGCTAAACGTGAGGGCGTGAGTGTTGATGATGCGGAGGTTGAAAGTGCTCTCAACGACGTTTTGAATCAAAACAACATAACATTGGAGCAGTTGGAAGGAGCTTTGGAAGAAAGAGATATGACACTTGCAAAGTATAAATGGCAGATAAGAATGGATATATTAAGATCCAGAATTATGAGGTCAGTAATTTATCCTATGGTGGTTATTACTGAAGAGGATATTAAAAACTACATCAACAACCATGAAAGTGAATTAAACCTTAGGGATACCTACGAGTTGAGGATGATTCAAGTGGGGAGTGAAAAGAAATTGGAGGAAGTTACAAATTTTTTGAAAGAAAACTCCTTTGCAGATGCTGCCATAAAATATTCTGAAGCTGCAAATGCTAAAACGGGAGGATATGTGGGTAGGGTTAGTCTTGACCATGTGGCTGATGATATTGCAGAAAAGTTGAAAGATGCCAAAGAAGGAGATATGTTTTCTGTGAAAAGGGGTGATGGTTTTCAGTTGTTTTTGGTGGAATCTTTCTCAAGTAAATATAATATCCCAGAAGAGAAAAGAAAAGAGATTGAAGATAAAATAAGGGATGAAAAAACAAAAGTGATATATGAAAACTGGCTGAAAGAGCACAAGGAAACAATTTATATCAAATACTATTACTAAATTTGGTTATTGATTTTTTTTGATTATATTTTATTTTATCAAAAAAATGTAAAATAGGAGACAAAATATATTATACGGTTACACTGAGAGTTTAAGGGCGTTGCAAGTTAAGCGTCTTGAGAAGCTTGATAAGCGAAAAAGCAAATCTCCATCAATCGTTTCCAATGATTTAATAAAAAATATCTCATCATTATCTAGTGAAATAGGAAAGCAGATAGGCCTTTTAATCGATAGAAATAATACAATACAGTATGTTCTTGTGGGTACTAACAGAGAAGTTCTCATCCCGAAGCTTCATCGTTTTGGGCTGGTGCCAGGAAAGCTGAGGGGTCTGCGGCTCGTGCATACACATCTTTATGGTGAGAAAATAGATGATGATGATTTGACTGACTTGGCTTTGCTGCGCCTTGATTCGGTATCCGCTTTGCTCCTAAGTGATGAAGGTGTTCCGCAGTTGTTGCATACCGCGCATATAATGCCACCAGGCTCTACAAAAAGTTATGAGTTTATTACTGATTTTGATCCTTTTGATCAGAAATTGGATTATCAGGAGTTTATAAAGTCCCTTGAAAACGAGATTGAAAGTAAAACAAAGCAGCTTCATGAAGTTAGGCAGTATGCCAGTGCTATCCTTATAGGGGTTTATTCTGCCAAGTCTGAGGCTTATGAATCCATGGCAGAATTAAAGGAGTTGGCTGCAAGTTCCAAAATAGAAGTTATGGATACATTTTTCCAAATAAAGAAAAAACCTGATCCCAAATATATTGTGGGTTCCGGTAAGCTTAAAGAAATTGTAATAAAGGCTTTAGCAAATGGTGTGGATTATCTTATCTTTGATAATCCATTGTCACCGGCTCAGGCAAAAGCGATTGCAAATTTTACAGAGCTGAAAGTTATTGACAGGACCCAGATCATTTTGGATATTTTTGCTGCCAGAGCTAAATCCAATGAAGGTAAACTTCGTGTTGAACTGGCTCAACTGAAGCATATACTTCCTAAACTAAGTGCCAGGGATGATTCCCTTTCCAGACTTACAGGTGGTATTGGCGGTAGAGGCCCGGGGGAAACAAAGCTTGAAGTTGACAGGAGAAGGATTAACGACCGTATTGCTTTTTTGAACAAAAAATTAAAACAGATTGAAAGAACGAGAAACACACAGAAAAACAAAAGATTGAGAAACAATATTCCTATAGTTTCCATAATTGGGTATACAAACGCCGGTAAATCCACTCTTTTGAATACTTTGACATGTTGTGACACATATTCTGACAATCTTATGTTTGCTACACTTGATCCCAGCTCCAAAAGAATAAGGTTTCCAAAGGAAAGGGATGTTATAATCACCGACACTGTGGGGTTTATTAGGGATCTGCCAGCAGGGTTGAAAGGGGCATTTAAGTCAACCTTGGAAGAGCTTGAGGATTCAGATCTTTTGATTGAAGTGGTAGATGCTTCCAATGCCCGTTATAAACAGCATATGGACTCTGTTTACGAAATTATTGATGAGTTGAATCTGAGCGATAAACCTATTATCACTGTTTTCAACAAAATTGATAAGCTCAGTGAAGAAGAGATTTTAGAAATTGAAAGACAATTCCCGGATGCCGTTCTTATATCTGCATTGTATAGTGATACGTTGAATGATTTATTAAAACGAATTCAATCTGTATTATTTCAGGAAGGCAAAGAGGTACTTTTTGGTGTGTAATTATTTGCTATTTGTAAAAAAATCTTCCAGAAAAGGGACTATCTCATCTTTTTTTATGTAAAAGTCAAATTCTTTTAATGAATTGTTTTCCAACATCTCCGAGTACCCTGTGCAAAGGGCAGTTGATACGTCAGGATAATGGGATTTTATATAGCTATTTAGTTGTAGACCGTTTCCGTCGGGAAGTGTATAATCTATTATAGTCAGATCTATATTTTTTTCGGACATAAGTTTATTTTTTGCTTGGTCAAGACTTTCTGCATAAACAAAATCGAAATGGAATTTTCTTGAGAGTACGGTGAAAATTTTAAAAAAGTCTTTTTCATCATCCACAAGCATCAGCTTCATAGTTTACACCCAATTGTTTTTAGTATAAAAGATATCATATTAAATATAATATACGACAGGAGGTTTCTGTGACAAGAATTTTTTTAATTGTTTCAGTAATTTTTACATTATGTTTTTTCAATTTTGCGTTTGCCGATGATTTTGATACGATAATAAAAAAACTTGATGGGATAAATACTGTTGAGGCGGATTTTAATCAGGTAACGGAGATAGAGGGGTTTGGAAAAGATTCATATTCAGGGAAAATTTATTTGGAAAATGGGAAGAGGATTTTATGGGATTACAACGAACCTTATGAACAGTATTACCTTTTTACAAAAAACAGTATGGAATATTACGATAGTTTAACGGAGCAACTTATTAAACAGGATGCCAGTGGTAGCGGCGGGAACAATATTGTTTTTAAACTTTTGGTGGATATTTCTGCAATCAAAGATGCTTTTGACATTACACATATTTCTGATGGTAGTTTTAAGATGATTCCCAGGACGGATGTTGGGCTGGAATTTATAGAGATAACGTTTAGCCAGGAGTATATTAAGAAAATATATAGCCTTGATAATAATGGAAATTATACTACAATTTATTTTAACGAGGTAAAGATAAATTCCGATATCCCTCCGGAAAAATTTTCTCCACAAATACCGTTAGGTACGGAAATTTTCAATTACTAGCTATTAAATATGTGCAAAATAATTTCGGTAGGTAATATTGCTTTAGGTGGGACAGGTAAAACCCCTTTTTGTATATATCTGGCAGAAAAGCTATTAAACGATGGAGCTAGGATATGTATTTTGTCTAGAGGGTATAAGGGCAAAATCGGGCTTGATACAAATATAATTCATGATGGGAATGGGTTTTTGCTTTACCCACCTGAGGCAGCAGATGAACCGTTTTTAATAGCTTCAAGACTTAAAGAAGCATGCGTGATAACCGGTAAAGACCGTCGCAAAAGTTTTAATACTGCAAAGCGTACGTTTAATCCTGATTATGTGATTTTGGATGATGGTTTTCAGCACAGACAAATGGACAGAGATGTGGATATTGTGCTGCTGGATCATGCCAATCCACTATCCACAGGCTTTGTTTTCCCTTTTGGGTATTTAAGAGAGCGTCCCAAAGCTCTGAGCAGAGCTGATATTATTGTTTTTACCAGAGCTGTAAATAATAAAGTGCCCGAAAGTGTCGTCAGATATGTCTCTGATAAACCAGTTTTTTTTTCAGATACAAAAATAAGCGGATTTTACTATAAGGATGAAGCAATGGATGAAGGTTCTCTGAAAAATTCAACGTTTTTTCTGTTTTCAGGGATTGCATCCAACAGAAAATTTTTCGATATGGTCTACAAAACAAATATCTTGGTGAAAGGGAAAAAATTCTATACTGATCATCATTTTTACAAGGAAAGGGATTTTAAAAAGCTTATAAAAGAAAAAAAGGAATCGGGGGCAGATTTTTTCCTTACAACGGAGAAGGATTATGTGAAGTTGCCTGATTATATGAAGGAGGAGACTGTTTGCCTTCAGATTTCTTTAACAATCGATAGAGAAAAAGATTTTTGGGCAGTTTTATTTGATAAACTTTAATGATCGGGAGGCGCAGCTAATGCCTCCCGGGTATTCAATTACATTTCCAGAGAAAATTCCATGGTGTCAAACCAGAAACCGTCTTTTCTCATAAAATCCAGCTCTGCATTTATAATCTGATAGTGTTTTTCTTCAACTGAAGCAAGCTTCTTGAAAAAATCTTTGACTTCTTTGTCATAGTTTTTTTCAGCTTCAGCATTATAAAAGTCAATGGCTTTTTTCTCGTGGCTTAAAGCAATTTTTAAAGCCTCTTCATCATTTATCTCACCCTTTTCAACAGGTTGAAGACTTAAATCCTTTTGATCCGGCATAAAGGCCGCCAATCTTCCCTTAGGCACATCCACTTTTTCTACTGTTTTTCCGTCAGAAAGTGTTGCAATCATCTCTTCTATCAGTTCCATGTGATCAACTTCATCTGAAGCTAACTGAACAAACATATTTTTTCCAGAAATTACTTTTGTTTCCCTGGCAAATTTTAAGTAATTCCTTAAACCTTCCTTTTCCGCTTCGTAAGCCAATTTTAACGCTTTTAGCAATTCTTTCTCAGCCATTTAAACCCCCTTTTTTATATTTTTATTACTTTATATTTTTTTTGATTAAATGTTAATAGCAAATTTTTAGGTATCACTATTTTTGTACTGTTTAATATCAGCGTAAGATTTTTGCACAGACACTTTTTTGTTACAATGTAAGTACTAGCTCTGTGCGAACAAGTTAAATGGTGTTATATGATTCCAGCCTAAATAATGTACTAACCGCAGTTATTAAGTCGAGCAAATTCCTGTCCGCTTTTATATCAAAATTCCCAGTTTTGCAGGTAGCCCTAATCGCCGTGCCTTCTCCACACATTTTATAAAAACGAAAGCAGTGTTGATTGCGTCAAATAGTGCTCGATGTCTGTATAAATCGTTAGTATCAGTAAGCAGCATTCTGGTTTTTTCCTCCAGATTAAAGAATCTTATCAAATGATCCAGACTGTACTGCCTGATTTCAGGGTAGAATCGCCTAGTGAGTTTTAGCGTGTCCACAATATGAAGCAGATTGCACTGCATATTGTGTTTGCGCATAAAATAATCTATAAAAGAATAGTCAAACTTGGCATTGTGGGCTACGATAACTGTGTTTTCTGCAAAGAGGGAAAATTTTGGCAGCACTTCATCTATTTTAGGTTTTCCCTCCACCATTTTATCGCTGATTTTATGCACTTTGTACGCACTGTAAGGGATTTTCTTTTCAGGATTAATGAGTTGAGAAAAAGTGCATGTTAAATCGAGATTCATTCTCTGATTAATTTTTACAGCACCTATTTCCACAAGTCTTGCCCCTTTGTGAGGGCTCAAGCCCGTGGTTTCGGTATCCACCACCGTGTAGGTGATCTCTGATAAATTAAGTTCTGTAACGGACATATTCATACAGTGAAATAAAATCCTTTAAATGTAATTGTTCTGCTCTTATATGTTTATTGCCAAACAGTGTTTCCAGTATTGCTTCAATATCGGGGTATTCATTTTGTAGGTTGTTTTTAAGTGTTTTGCGTTTTTGAATAAAGGACTTTCTTACTAATGTGATAAAATTATTTTCATCAATTATATCTGAAAAGTAACGTATTTTAGGGATAAATTTTAGCACAGTTGACTCAACCTTTGTCTTAGGCCAAAAGTTTCCACCACCTATGTGTCTTATCCGCTTGATATGGTAAAAATAATCAGTGAATACAGATATCCATGAATAATCCTTAGTTCCTGGTGAAGCATTGATCCGGGATGCGACTTCCTTTTGAAACATAAAAATCATCCCTGCTACTTTTCCGTGGAATTCGGTGGCTTTTACAAGAATCTTTGTGGATAAATTGTAAGGAAGATTGCCAACAAAGAAAAATTTATCCGGAAGATCCTCATCTGTTATTTTAAGAAAGTCCATGTTAATGACGTGTAAGTTATTATAGTAGAAAAGGTATCTTTTAAGAAATTCTGCAAGTTTATTATCAATTTCAATTGCGATGGTGTCTGCTCCAGATTCTAGCAATTTTACTGTTAATGCGCCACACCCTGGGCCTATTTCCACGACATTGTTAGTTATGCTAAAATCGATATGGGAAACAATTTCATTTAGAAAATGATCATTTACAAGAAAATGTTGACCAAACAGTTTATTAACTTCTCCAAATTCTTCTCTAAAGATTTTGGTAAGATTTAGCATTTTTTACCATCATATCAGCAGTTTTTATAGCGTTAACAAGGCTGGTTGGATCAGCTATATTTTTTCCTACTAT
>JASMTO010000060.1:0-6907 GCA_041694215.1 bacterium | reverse complement strand
CTGACTGTCTTTCTGAGCTCAGGGCAAAAGGGCTTGGTGATATCTATGTGATGAATATTGCCCATGGTTGTAAAGGTATGATTTCTCCCATTTGTAAAATCGATAGCATTATCTGAAATTACGATATCACCGGGGCAGAAATCTTCATTTATTCCTCCAACTGCAGTGAATGAAAGTATCGCATCCACTCCTGCTTTTTTAAATGCTGCAATATTCGCTCTGTAATTGACCAAATGGGGTGGAAATTCGTGATTGATACCGTGCCTTGCCAAAAAATAATATCTGTTACCGTAATACTCATATATTCTAAATGCAGCGGAGGGTTTTCCGTAATCTGTATCAATATTTTCTCTACCAATATAATTAAAATCCTCAATAGAATACAAACCACTTCCACCAATAATACCTATCTTCATAAAACCTCCCAACTCAGTTCAATGTTCAATGTTCAACGTTCAACCTATCACCTATCACCTATCACCCATAATCTCCAACCTGGATATTGGAAGAGTAGAGGAGTAGAAGAGTGGTTGGTTGGTATTAACCATGTAAATAATTTTGTGTAAGTGCCATTTTCTACGCTCAACAACCTCAACTACTTCAACTGCCTCCAATTACCTCAAATGCCCCTAATTACCTCAAATACCTCTAACTACCTCTAACTACATCAACTCTTTGGCTTTGGCAAATTCCAGTTTTTTGTAATAGAAATCATGCGTATTGCAAGAACAGCAGCACCGGAAATAAAAACATTTATGTTAAGCATAACATTTAAGATATCCAGACTTACGAAAATCAGTCCACCGGCTATACATGCAGAAGCATATATCTCCCTCTGCAACACAAGAGGTACTTCCCCCTGAAGGATATCCCTCATCATCCCCCCTGCAGTAGCTGTCATAACACCGAGGAAAACGGCACCGAAATAACCTATTTCAAATTTTAATCCCACAGAAATGCCGATGACCGTAAACGTCCCAAGACCGATTGCATCCATTATCAACAGGAGCTTAAAGCGTCTCTCAACGTATGTATGAAAGAAAAAAACCAGCAAACCGGCAGTTATGGAAACGACAAAGTAGAAAATATCCCTGAAAATAAAAGGAGGAATCCTTCCCACCAGGACATCCCTGATTGTACCACCACCCACTGCAGTAACAGTAGCCAAAACAAGTATACCGTACAAATCCATTTTTTTACGCACTGCAGCTATTCCACCGCTGACGGCAAAAGCGAATGTACCCAATAAGTCAAAAACGTATAAAACGGTCACATCAAACATTTTCCAGCTTGATTTCTTTATCGGAAAGTCCTGATAGATGCTCATCGTGTGTAACAAGTATAACGGTGACACCTTCTTCGTTAAGCTTTTTAAACAGTTCAAATACACCGTAACTATTCTTTTTGTCCAAATTGCCCGTAGGCTCATCAGCCAGTAACAGTTTGGGGTTATTCATCAAAGCACGGGCAACAGCGACCCTCTGCTGCTCACCACCGGAGAGCTCCATAGGATAATGACTTTGTCTGTCACTCATGCCCACTTTTTTCAGGATTTCCGCTGCTCTCTTTGCCGCCTCGTTTTTTGGACTTTTACCGATCATAGCGGGCATCATGACATTTTCAATGGCTGTAAAATCGTTAAGAAGATAATGAAACTGAAAAACAAACCCCACTTCATTATTTCTATAACTATCAAGATCCGCATTTTTTTGTTTATAAACTCCCCTCCCTTCAAAATTGACAATGCCGGAATCCGGTCTTTCCAGCCCCCCGATGATATGAAGGAGTGTTGACTTACCCACACCTGACGGGCCTACAATTGAAATAAATTCTCCCCTTTTGATACCCAGGTTAAAGTCATTAAGTACATTAATAACAGCCGGTCCTTTTTTAAATGTCTTATTAATATTTATCAGCTCTATCAGGTAATTGCTCATTACTCATTCCTCAGTGCTTCAATAGGGTCCATCTTTGCAGCCTGTCTTGCAGGGATAATAGACGATATAAATGTAATAACAACAGCACAAACTGTAACAAGCAGAAAAACCTCAGGAACAATCTTTATCGGAATACTGTCCATATAGTATACATCAGCAGGAAGTTCTATTAGTTTGTAATGTTTTAGAATAAAGCAGATTACATAAGCAATGATATTCCCAAAAACTGCACCCATAATACCAATATACAGTCCTTGCTTGATAAAAATACTTCTAATCAACTTTTCGGATGCTCCCATAGCTCTTATTATGGCAATATCACGTCTTTTATCCTTTACCGTCATTGTAATAAGACTGATTACGTTAAAAGAAGCAACAACGATTATTAACGTTAAAATAACAAACATGGCAGCTTTTTCCAGCTTAAGTGCAGAAAAAAGATTCTGATTCATACTCAGCCAGTCTCTTGCCCAGAAGGGAAACCCCAGTTTGTTTTCAATTTTCTCGGCAATTTCTCCGGCATTATCAAAATCTTTAACTTTCACACTGAAACCGGAAATGTTATTCCCCATTTGCATAAAGTCCTGGATATCGTGCAGATTAACATAGGCAAGTGAATTGTTATATTCATACATCCCTGTGTCAAATATACCTGCAACCTGAAATTTTCTCATTTTCGGTGTAAAACCAAAGGGACCTTTCTTGCCAAATGGGGATACAACAACAATTTCTTCACCTATACTAGCTGAAAGGTTGTTTGCCAGCGCTTGTCCTAGGACAATAGGAGGGGAGACTGTTGCATTATCCGTTGTTAAATCGAAACTTCCCCTCTTCATATATTTCCCAATATTAGACGTTTCTATCTCTTTTTCTCCAATTACTCCCCTTAAAACAACGCCGCTGACCCGCTCTTTACTTGTAAGCAGTACCTGGCTGATAACAAAAGGCGAAACCCCCACAACATCTTTCGTTTTTCCAATTTCCTCAGCTGTTTTTTGCCAATTATTTATCCCGCTGCCGTCAATCTTATTGACAATAATATGGGAGTTTGCACCAAGAATTTTTTGTTTGAGATTATCTTCAAAACCTATCATTACATTTATAACAACAATAAGTGTTGCCACACCGAGGACTATCCCAATTATAGAAATCAACGAGATAAAAGAGAGTACTTTTGTTTCCTTTTTGGATTTAAGGTATCTGTAGGCTAAGAAATTACTGATTTTCATAGAATAACATTACTCCCATTCGATCGTTGCCGGCGGTTTTGAACTGATATCGTAAACAACCCTGTTAATCCCCTGTACTTCGTTAATTATTCTGTTTGATATCGATCCTAAAACATCATAGGGGATTCTAGACCAATCGGCAGTCATGCCATCAACACTGGTAACAGCCCTAAAGGCAAGAACATTTTCATATGTTCTGTTATCCCCCATAACCCCCACCGATTGCACAGGCAGCAATACAGAAAATGCCTGCCATATTTCATTGTAAAGTCCGGCATCCTTTATTTCATTTATAGCAATAGCATCAGCTTCTCTCAGTATTTCCAGCCTGTCTTCAGTAACTTCCCCCAATATTCTAATGGCAAGTCCTGGTCCCGGAAACGGATGGCGCATGATCATCTTTTCAGGGATTCCCAGCTCCAGCCCTACTTTCCTCACCTCATCTTTAAATAGTTCCCTGAGCGGCTCAATGAGTTTGAAGTTCATTTTTTCCGGCAGTCCACCTACATTGTGGTGGGTTTTTATGGTGGCTGAAGGCCCCTTAAAAGAAACCGATTCTATAACATCCGGATAAAGTGTTCCCTGAGCCAGGAATTCAAACGGACCATGTTTTACAGCTTCTTCTTCAAAAATCTCAATAAACGTATTGCCTATTTTCTTGCGCTTTTCCTCAGGGTCGGTAACGCCTTTTAATATATTTAAAAACCGGTCTTTTGCATCCACATGCACAAGATTTATATTAAAGCTGTCTCTGAAGGTTTTTATTACATCACCTGCTTCATTTTTACGAAGAAGCCCGTTGTCCACAAACACACATGTAAGGTTGTTTCCTATTGCTTCGTGCAAAAGTACGGCCACGACTGAGGAATCTACACCCCCACTTAATGCACACAATACCTTCTTATCTCCAACCGTTTCACGGATATTTTCAATCGCAGTATGAATAAAATTGCCGGAAGTCCATATCTGTTTGCAGCCGCAGATATCAACAACAAAATTCCTGAGTATTTCACTCCCCTTAGGGGTGTGAACAACTTCCGGATGAAACTGGATAGCATAAATAGGCCTGGAAATATGCTTCATGGCTGCAATCGGTGCATTTTTTGTATAACCGATTACAGAAAAGTTCTCAGGCATACTGTCCAGTTTATCACCATGGCTCATCCAGACTGTAATTGTGCCCTCGTCAGAGATCCCTCGGAACAGATCTGAATCATCATTTATATGCAATTCGCTTCTGCCATATTCCCTTTCAGCTGACCGGGATACAGTTCCCCCAAAATATTTGCATATAACCTGCATCCCGTAACAAATCCCCAGCACAGGAACACCCATATCAAAAATCCTTTCATCAACCTGCGGAGAGTCCTCTGCGTATACGCTCCCCGGCCCTCCGGACAAAACAATCCCCTTGGGCTCAAATTCTTCAATTGTGCCGAAATCCACATTACAGGGATGTATTTCACAGTAAACACGTGCCTCCCTTATCCTTCTTGCTATCAGCTGTGTATACTGGGAACCGAAATCCAGTATCAAAATCTTTTCGTCATGAATATTCATTTGTCACCTTTTGAATTTTGACCTTCGTTACGTTGAAATCCAGTAATTGGGGGATTCTTTGGTTATAATAACATCGTGGACATGACTTTCTTTAAGCCCAGATCCGGTAATTTTCACAAATTTTGCATTTTTTCTTAATTCCTCTATCGTGCTGCAGCCCACATAACCCATACCCGCTCTTAAACCACCCATCAATTGGTATATAGTATGATTTAAATCTCCTTTATAATGAACCCGTCCTTCTATACCTTCAGGAACAAATTTAGCCTCTGTATCTTTTTCCTCCTGGAAATATCTGTCTTTACTACCGCTTTTCATAGCTCCAACAGAACCCATACCTCTATATACTTTATAGCTTCTCCCCTGAAACAACTCTATTTCCCCAGGGGATTCTGTTGTACCTGCAAAAAGAGAGCCGATCATCACAACATTTGCGCCCGCAGCTAGCGCCTTGACAACATCTCCGGAATACTTAACACCTCCATCAGCAATAACAGGTATATTATATTTCTCCCCAACAGCAGCACAATCCATAATAGCTGTAATCTGGGGGACACCAACACCTGCAACAACCCGTGTGGTACAGATAGATCCAGGGCCAATACCCACCTTCACGCAGTCAACACCAGCTTTAATTAGATCCTCGGTAGCCTCTGGAGTAGCCACATTCCCTGCAACCAATTGTAAATCAGGATATTTCTTTTTTATTTTTTTAACTGTTTCAGCGACATACCTGGAATGACCATGGGCTGTATCTATAACAATCACATCCACATCGCTCTCCACCAGGGCTTCTACCCTTTCGTCACTGTCCCCACCAACACCAATAGCTGCACCTACTCTCAGTCTACCTAGATCATCTTTTGTGGCATGGGGGTATTTTAACTTTTTGTTAATATCTTTGATTGTAATAAGGCCTTTAAGGTTGTATTTACCGTCAACCACCAAAAGCTTTTCGATTTTATGCTTTTGAAGGTGATATTTAGCCTCTTCCAAAGAGGTGCCGACAGAAACCGTTACAAGATTTTCTTTGGTCATATATTTGCTAACGGGTTCACTGTAAGCTGTAACAAACCTCAAATCCCTGTTCGTAAGTATCCCAACTAACTTCTTATTTTTTGTGACAGGAACACCTGATATTTTGTATTTGGACATAATATCGAGAGCATCTTCCACCGTTTTATTTGCATCAATCGTTATTGGATCAACTATCATCCCACTTTCAGATCTTTTTACCTTATCCACTTCTTCAGCTTGCTCTGCAATGGACATATTTTTATGGATAAAGCCAAGACCACCTTCTTGGGCTATAGAAATGGCCAACCTTCCTTCCGTAACAGTATCCATGGCAGCACTCACAAGAGGAATTGCCAAATTGATGTTAGCAGTCAACCTAGTACGTAAATCAACATCCTTTGGTAAAATATCGCTCTTCTGAGGAACCAGCAACACATCATCAAAGGTTAATGCCTCTTTCAATACTTTTTTATGAAACATTACACAACTCCTCTATTTCGTTCAACGTTAAATGTTCAACGTTCAACGCTAATTACTCCACTCCTCTACCTCTTAATACTTAGCACTTAATGCTTAACACTTAACACTAATCTCACCCATCACCTATAACCCATAATCCAAAATAAATAGGTCTCTCTACCTCTACCTTAAAACTTAGCACTTAATACTTAGCCCTCCTCAACTATAGTCCCCAATCTCTGTTATATCGAAAATCAACGCCCACTGTCCTGTCACTGACTTTTGCAATTACTGGAAGACAGCGTTTAAAGTGATTTGCCTTAATTCTTTTGCTGACTTCATCTATAAATTTTTCATCAAAGCCCATACGTAAGAGCTCTTTTTTATTTTTTCTTCTATCAACCATTTCAAACAGTAATTTATCCACATCTTTATAAGAAAAACCAAGCTCCTCCTCATCCGTTTGATCCTTCCACAAATCTGCAGTTGGTTGTTTTTCAATCACTTCTTTTGGAATTCCCATATACTCAGCCAAACCCCAAACCTGGGTTTTATACAGATCTCCCACCGGATTCAAAGCTGAGGCCATATCACCATACCAGGTACCGTATCCCAAAAGGAGCTCTGTTTTATTGCTTGTCCCCAGAACAAGAGCCTTATGTGCTGCTGAGAGATCAAAAAGTGTAACCATCCTCATTCTTGCAC
>JASMTO010000059.1:0-7332 GCA_041694215.1 bacterium | reverse complement strand
TTTTTTGCTTTCATAGATATAGCCCATTTTGTAGGTAATTTCATACAGTTTGTATACATATTTATAATTAAAAGAAAATTTTTTCAAAGCTGTGTAATACATATTAAGCGCTTCTCTGTGGTTACTCTTCAGAGCTGCATTTTCAGCTTTTTTTACCAGTTCTTTTTCATTTACATATTCATTCATGTATTCGTATATAAGCTGTTTACTTTCCATGTTTTCGTCATCATAAAGGTCTCTGTAATCCATAAACCCAAGTTTTCTGTAATCAGGTTTTTCAAAATAAAAAGTATCATTAAAATATTCTTTTTTAAACAAATGAGTTATGTTTTTTTCGTGAGATTCTTCATATGTAGTCATAAATTTTCCGCCGTATTTTATAACGGAATGCAGTTCTTTGAGTACAACGCTACGTGCGTTCTCAGTCAAATAGATAAGTACATTATTACAAAACACGACATCAACACTCCCCGGGTTTATTATGCTGCTGATTGGTTTTTGCAATATGTTGTATAGGAAAAATTTTACATTGGTTTTATATTTACTTTTTATAATATATTTGTTTTCTCTTTTGAAAAAAAAATCTTCAGGATTTTTTACTTTTCTCAACGAGTATTCCGAATAAATACCCTCTTCGGCAGCTTTAATAGAAAAAGGATCGATGTCCAAACCGATTATCTCATAATCAACCCTTAAATTTTCCAGATAAATTGCCGAGCTGTATACTTCCTGTCCGGCTGAACAGCCGAAAGAAAGTATCTTCAGTCTATTGCCATTGTATTTAGCAACATAATCAGCCAATATTTTCAGCTGTTCAGGGAAACGAAAGAAAAAGGATTCATTGTTGATAAGATATCTTCCGATATTTTTATCCAGCAGAGCAAAAAAATTATCGCTATAGTCTATCTCATGAACATG
This sequence comes from bacterium, assembly GCA_041694215.1. Taxonomy (GTDB): domain Bacteria; phylum Chrysiogenota; class Deferribacteres; order Deferribacterales; family Flexistipitaceae; genus Flexistipes. The sequence continues at coordinate 6,414 of JASMTO010000059.1, read as the reverse complement.
AAAATCGTATAAAAGTTGAAGAAGACCTTCGGCACTAATTTCGTTAATTTTAATCCCGTATGTCGTTTCTATGTAATTACATGCAGCTTCAAGGTACGTTTGTTTACTTAACAAATTTTTCGGCATCATCCACCTTTTCAAAAATATCAAATAACCGGTAAAGATTCGTATTAACAAAAATCTTATGGATATTTTCACTTAGATTGGATAATGCCATTTTTTTGTTATTGTCCTGAACTATTTTAAGTGTCTGAATCAGTTCCCTGAGTCCGCTGCTGTTAAGATAATTTACCTTAGTAAAATTAACTATAATGCCTTTAGCTTTTGTGACAGATTGTGAAACATATTGCTTAACTTCTTCACCAGTTATGGAATCCAAATCGTTAATAGGGTATATGATTTCAATACCGTTTCTGTTTTCATTATGAATAGACATCTTGCCACCTCAATGCAGTATAATCACTGTTTGGACATTTTGCGCAATTCTATCTGCCGTTTAAAAACATATTTAATTATTTTGTCTCTGTCCGACTCTTTTATAGAGATAAATTCAAGTCCGGCGTCAGTTTTTTCGTCACTTTCGTATATAACAACTACTTTCGCAAAAATCTCATTTAATCCCCGGATTTTATCTTTATCGACAAACTTTAATTCAACAGCCTGATCAATTTCCAAAGGAGCTTCTGTTACAATTCTTAGTCCACCGCCTGAAATATCTTTTGTATGTGCATCGTATTCTTCAACTTTTATTTCCGGACTATCGTTAACCAGTTCATAAGTTATTGTTTTGACTAAAATTTTTATTCTGGATTCCACTCGGAAAAATCTTCTTAATTCTTTACGATAAATAACTTCCGGTTTTTCAATCTGAAGTAGAGTCAGCTTTCCTTTCTTTCTATCAATCACAACAGAATCAAAAGAAAAACGTCCTTTTTCATTTATAAAACTTACTTCTATAGGACTTCCAGGTTTTAGGGGAATAGGAACCCCACGTGAGGAGGGAATTGTAATATATACACTTTCACTATCAAAATCCTCTATTCTGGAGTTATACACACCCCTGTAGTTTCCTTTGGATACAATGACAGTGAGAGAAGTGTTAGGGATTATAAATTTTTCAACATTACTGAATTTTTCCAACTTTATTAACCACCCTAATTACTATATTTATTAAACTTGATATAAAATGTTGTCGCAGATTTATCCGAACTGAAATCGATAATACCATTATGTTTTTGCACTATTTCCTTAGACATACAAAGCCCCAGTCCGGTAGCCTTTTCTTTGGTCTTTGTAGTATAAAACGGCTCAAATATTTTTTCCCGTTCGCTCTCTAAAATTCCACAGCCGTTATCAGATACACTCAGAACAACAAAATTGTTATCAGTATATGTATTTATTATAATCAATGGATTTTCTTTACCCTGTACGGCATGGTTTGCATTTAACAAAATGTTTAACACAACCTGTTCAAGCTGAGATTTAATACCAAGAATATTGGGAAGATCTTCCTGCAGGTTTAATTCGATATTTACATTTCCCCTTCTGATTTCGTACTCACTAAAATTCATAACTTCTTTAACAATATTATTAATATTAACCGGATACATTTTTTCTTGTGAAGGTTTTGCAAAACTTAATAAACTATTTGTCAATTTTTCTATACTATAAAATCCCGATTCCAGCTTATCAACAATATTCTTGAGTGAATCGTCCTTAATTTTCATTTTTAAAATTTCAATATATGTTTTTATGGATGTGAGAGGGTTATTTATTTCATGGATTATACCTGATGTGATCAGACCCAACCCTGCCATTTTGTCTATCTGATCCATCATTTCCTCAAATTTAACTTTTTGGCTGACTTCTCTTAAGGAAATAAGTATCTCGTTTTCTTCCATTTTGTTAAAATTCGCTAAATAAAAGCTTTTGCTTTCATCCTCTTCACTTAACTCAAGCTCGATATTAGTAAGCTCACCTTTCTCTTTTAAAAGTGTTTCAATATCTTCAATTCTCATAGAAGTTAAGTGAAAGATATCAAAAAAAAATGCCTTGTCTATGTATTTATTTCTAAAAGACTTACTTTGAATAGCCTGACTGTTATAGTATAAAATTCTATACTCAGAGTCTGTAATAATGATAATATCCGAAAGGTTAGAGAGTATACGAGAAATTTTATTTTCATAACTAATTATTTTTTTATTAAGCTGATGAATTTTTCTTGCTTTATCTTCCAATGATCTGGAAATTTCCTTAGAAAGGTCATCAGGACCAGCTTGGCCCACTTCAGATTCAGCAATTTTTCTAATTTCTTTGCCAAAGGATATTGGATCAACAGGTTTTGTATAATATGCCACACAACCGGACATTTTTGACAAGTCTTCGTAATCATCGCTGTAGGCAGCAGTTAGGGCAACAACAGGAATATTTTTATAATATTCAGTGGATTTCAGCCATGATGTCACTTCATAACCCATCATATTAGGAAGATTTATATCCATTATTATAAGGTCAGGCTCATAGGTTTTTACTTTATCTATGGCATCAAGACCGTCAACAGCATTTTGTACATCAAAGCCTTCTTTTTTTAATACAAACTCAACAAGTTTGTAATTTTCAAAATTATCTTCAACATATAATATTTTGTACATCCATCCACCTTAAAATTAAAACACTTTTATAAAACTACACCTTTTTTAAATGTAATTATCCTTTACTAACAGTAAGAATAGCACAAAATAAAAATCAGGCAATACTGGAATTATATAATAGGACAACGTCTACTTTTCATTCCTGCTGCCAGGTTTTTCCAAAGTAATGCCTTCATTGCATAGTGGACATGAATCCGGAGAATATGTTTTAACATTAACTTTTATAAGGGGGAAAAAAGGAACACCAAAATCCAGTTTTCCATCACTCCTGTCAACCAGGGATGTTATCCCCACAACTTCAGCTTTCGATTCCTCTATTACATTGATACATTCTTTTGTGGACTTACCCGTAGTAACGACATCTTCAGCCACAAGAACTTTTTCATTTTCCTCAAGATGAAAACCTCTTCTGAGGCTCATAGCTCCATTTGTTCGTTCTGTAAAAATTGAGCGTTTTTTAAGTAACCTTGCCAGCTCGTAACCGAATCTGATACCACCTATTGCCGGACTGACAACTGTTACAAAATTCATATGGTAGATTTTTTTCACAAGTTCACTGATAATATTTTCTGCAATTATAGGATACTGCATCACGAGAGCAGACTGTAAATATGTGTCACTGTGCAAACCTGAAGACAACAAAAAATGTCCCTTTAGCAAAGCATTGTGTTTTTTATAAATTTCAATAATTTCTTTATCCGTCATGTTCAAGCTCCTCAATAATTTTTGTAGCGGCCCAAAGTGGATCCTTAGCCGCCGTTACCGGTCTTCCTATAACAATATAATCACATCCAAATTCAGCAGCCATTTTAGGTGTTACAACTCTTTGCTGATCATTTTTAACTGACCACTCAGGCCGTATACCGGGGGTTATTGTTAAAAAATCATTCCCTACTTTACTTTTAACCATTTTTACTTCTTGCGGTGAGGAAACTATCCCGTCAAGACCACTTTTTTTAACCAATTGGGCAAGATACAAAACGTAATCAGTAGGATTACTGAAGTTTATACAATACGTTTTCAGATAGTCCTGAGCTAACGATGTTAAGAGGGTTACTGCCACAAGTATAGGCTTTTTTTGCCCTGCTTTACTGCATGCTTCCTTTAATCGATCAGCTGTTGTCTTCATCATCTCTGAGCCGCCCTGGGCATGTACATTCAATATATCGATATTATATTTCAGACAAGCAAGTGCTGCAGAGGCCACTGTGTTAGGTATGTCGTGAAATTTTAAATCAAGAAAGACTTTCTTTTCTTTTTCTTTCAGGAAATTGATAATACCTTCCCCACATCCTATAAAGGCTTCAAGACCAACTTTATAAAAATCTATTGATTCACCCAGTTGTAGTACTAGAGACTTCGCTGCCTTTAAATCCGGTGTATCCAGAGCTATAATAGGTATTGTTTTCAAACATTTCTCCTGCTGTATCTAAATTTTCGTAAAATAGATATATTATTGCGTTTAGGTGTCTAATGAAAATAACAACATTTGGGACAATATTTCAAGTACTTTCTGCTTTGTAGAATAATAAGTATAGCCGCATGTTAATGATGCCGTTTACTGTCACTTTTTGCCCTATTATACCAAGTTGCATTTATTTGGGTAATATGCAGTTACGTAGATAGAGTTGATATAGGGGATGAGATTCCTCGACTCCACATCGTTTCGCTCGAAATGACATTTTGGGATAGGGTTGCTATATAGTGTCATCGTATATTAAAAAAGTAAGGAAAATTGTTTAATAAGTTGTTAAAAAATAGTATAAGGTTCCAGAGCACTGAAGGCGATAAAGGACATATGTGTCATTGGTTCATTGAAACCGTTCTGAATGTTGTCCCCACCTTCAGCTTACCGAAACCTGAACGGAACCTTTCGATGAGCCACCGACAGGTGGTGAAGAGAAATCTCAATCGTTATTTGGCAAGAGATCTCTCCGCTTCGGTCTAAGTGACAACTACGTGCATAATGTCATCCCTCCCCCTGTTAAACACTACCAAAGGTAGTCCATCTACAAGGCGGGTTTAACAGGGCAAGTTAAACCGAGGATTCTCACATTATATGATAACAATTTCTGCGTATCTGCTTAATACACCACTCTTCAAGTCCTCTACCCTTCCAACTTTCAAAAATAGGAAGCAACCTCACTTCCTTGTCACCTCGACCGAAGCGAGGTTCAACAAAGCAAGGCGTTGACTGTAAACTACAGTTTACTCGGAAAAGGTTTTGAGAATCCTGCTTCTGGTGGGGTGCCTCAACTTGCGTAGAGCTTTCGCTTCAATTTGTCTTATACGTTCCCTTGTCACATTGAATTTTTTCCCCACCTCTTCAAGGGTATGATCGAAAGGGCAGTCAATTCCAAATCTTAATCTGAGAACACTTGCTTCTCTGGGAGAGAGCGTATCCAATATGTGTTGGGTATGTTCCCTTAGCTTCAGGTAAGTAACTTCATCTGTTGGGTTTTTAGCTTTTTTATCTTCTATAAAATCACCTAAATTGCTGTCTTCATCTTCACCGATTGGAGTTTCAAGAGATACAGGTTCTTTAGCTATTTTAAGCACTTTCTTAACCTTTTCCACAGGAATTTCCATTTTTTCGGATATTTCTTCAGGTGTCGGTTCACGGCCGGTTTCAATCTGAAGCTGTCTGGAAACTTTAATCATTTTATTTATTGTTTCAATCATATGTACTGGAATTCTTATAGTTTTTGCCTGATCAGCTATTGCCCTGGTTATTGCTTGTCGAATCCACCATGTGGCATAAGTGGAAAACTTGTAACCCCGCTGATATTCAAATTTTTCAACAGCTTTCATAAGGCCAATATTGCCTTCTTGTATCAAATCAAGGAACTGTAAACCTCGGTTTGTGTATTTTTTTGCGATACTTACAACAAGCCTGAGATTGGCCTCTATTAATTTTGATTTAGCAAGCTCTGTTTCATGCTCACCCTCAAGTAGTCCTTCATAAACCAGAACCATTTCATTTTTGTCAAGGCCTATATTATTATACTCCATGCGAACTTTATCATAAGCCATTTTAAACTTTTTCATCAACATATTTCTATCATTAACTGGCAATCCAGTAGATTTTACTTTTTTTTCAACTGCTTCAAAATCTTTTTCAACGTCGTAAGTCAAATCAGAAGAATCAAATTTGATAATTTTAAATATTTTACTTAGATCTGATTCGGCATTAGAAATGCGTTCATACATGTCTTTTATATTTTGAGCAATCTTACAGATACTGTTGTAGTTAACTTTAATTTCCAGAAGTTTTTCTGCAATATCAGCAACTGAATCATGGATTTGCTGTTTATACGTGAGTATATTATCAATACTTAAATCACCGTTTTTTATTTCTTGGGTATATTGAATGTTGGTTTTAAGCTTGGAAACAATATCTTCGAGAACTTCGAGAAGATCTTCTTTTATTTTTGTTTCCTTTTCATCTTTTAAAATTTTCAGTTCTTCTTCATCTAATTCTTTATAATCCACTATTTCATCAGATTCTGTATCCAAATCATCGTCCACATCGATGATATCTTTGATTTTCATTTTACCCATTTTTATATTTTCAGCAATTTCCATAATTTGCATAGCTGTTGTGGGAAACGAAAGTACACTCTTTATAACCTTTCTTTGTCCTTCTTCAATTTCTTTCGCTACTTCTATTTCCTCTTCCCTTGTTAATAGCGGAATATTTCCCATTTCCCGTAAGTAAAGACGCACAGGATCATCCGTACTTATTGCAGCCTCAATGCTTACC
>JASMTO010000058.1:0-4452 GCA_041694215.1 bacterium | reverse complement strand
TCTTCTGAATCCAGCGCACTCATCATATCATCCAGTATGTCCCCAAAGGATCTTATGTCTATATCAGTCTTATAGTTATTCAGTATTTCCACAAAACGGGACATATGGGTACCTTTAAAACTGTGGGGAAGTTTGACATACATATTAATTCTTGCAACAGTATGCTGCATTCCTTTTGTTTTATCCTTGACCACAATAGGATACAGAATATTTTTTATACCTACATTATCTATTGCTATATTACGATCATCACCCAGACTCTGTATATCTTTGAGCACTTTCTATCTCCGTTTGATTTTCTGTCTGTTTAAAAGCATCTGGTAGGGCTTTACCCCCTGGGGCATTTTATCAATGTTCAGCTGCATCCACATAGCGCCATAATTCTGCATTTTCATTTTCTTATTATTTTTCAAAGCTTCAAGATTTGACTCCAGCTTCTCATCCAGCGGAGCCTTAGAGCTTCCTTTGTGCAAAATTGCAATAGCTTTGTCCTTTTCCCCCATTTCTGATAAAAAATATGCATAAACGCTATAAACAAACCCCTCTTTTTTGGCATTCTTGATGGCTTTGTCCATTACATTTTTAACGGCGTCATAGTTTTTATTTTTAAAATGAATAGTGGCAAGCATACACATCCCAAGCCAGTTTTTGGAAAAACCTTTTTCAAGATACGCCTTGGCTTTTTCAAAATCTTTTTTCATATAAAATATAATGCCGATTTGGGAGTTAATTTGTTCTTTTACAAAAAGCTGCCATTTTGCAAACTTATATCCATCTTTTAGCCTTGATATTGCCTTATCATAACGTCCAGCTTTTATATCCTTTTCAACGGATTTAAAAAGTGCTGTAAGTTTGTTTAAAAACTTTTTGCCAATAAAATAATTAAGAGCCAAAAGCAGAATTATCCCCACCAAAAGAGAAAGGAAATAACTATAGAAAATAAAATAGATACCGATACTAACCAGTGCCGAAGCCAAAACGGTAATTAAAATTGTCAGCATTGCTCACCTCTTTAGAAAAACCTTATATAATTAATTACTACTTTTTTCCAGCGCATGTTTATCCATAAATATTAAGAAAGGGATTATATCCATCTTTCAATGATTTTCAATAACTTTCCACTGAGCATTTGCGCATCTTAACTAAGGGCATATTTCAAAAATGCTCAAGTCAGATTCCCCCCTCACCGACAAAGCTTTAACAGCAAATCGTTCACATTGCTCTGGAATATGAGTATACCTGTAATAGTTGTTTGTGCTTTCACCCACCTTTTCAAAACCTTTCTCTGTTTGTTTTAGCACAAAATATTTTTCTGCCTTCTCCACAGCATTCCATGATACAAGAATAAAACCATCCCCTTTTAACGTCCTTATATTGGTGGGCTTTGAAAGCCGTAAAGGTTCAGTCATATCTATTGTTGCGTTAAACGTCTTCCCTTTATTGCCATAGATATCATAGGATTCAATCGTTATGTTATTAATCCTGTTTTTTTCCAGGACAACGTTAACACTTTCTTTTCTGCCTTCATAGACTTTCATATTGTTAAGTAAAAGTCTGTAATACATAAGATCCTCTGGAAAAGACAAATAGATAGTAGCACTACCATCATCATTAATATCATACTGAAAATCCTTAACAGTCAAAGGCTTGCTGTATGTGACCGGGACATCATTCTTTTTAGAAAAAACATCCAATCTGTTATCATAATACGCTAAACGGTATACACACTTTTTGGCTGTGATAACATCCTCATCCAAAAAGTCCTTTTTAGGTTCTAAACGTGACAGAAACTTAAAATCATCTAAACAGCCATTGCTATCATAAGTACTTTTTTCAATGAATAAAATATATTTCCCCGAATTGTTCTTTATGTTAACCCCTTTATCAGTCAATGTTACCGTCTTATCAGGTGGTATGGGGATGGAAAACGAATCTTTAGAGATTGGATCTGTTTTTTTCCCGCAGGCCGCAGTAATTATAAAAATCAAAACAAGAAAATATACCAAACGGTTCAACGGAGAAACTCCCTGGCAGATTTTATCTGTTTATTTACCGAATCAGTTGCTGTGCCACCTTCAGTATTCCTGCTCTCCACAGATTTTTCTACCGTAATATATTCGAAAACATCTTCATCAATTGCCTCAGAAAACTGTTTCAATTCATTTAATGCAAGATCTTCCAGCCTTTTATTCTCTGAAAGGGCATAAGCAACTGTTTTTCCAACAATATTATGCGCCTTCCTAAAAGGGATCCCTCTTCTCACCAGATAATCAGCCAAATCTGTAGCTGTAGAAAAGCCTGCACCTGCAGATTTCTTCATTTTTTCAGGATTCAGCTTCAGCTTTGAAAACATCTCGGCAAAAATCTCAAGGCTGTACACCAGTGTATCAACACTGTCAAAAACCGGCTCCTTATCTTCCTGCATATCTTTATTGTAAGCTAGCGGTAAGCCCTTCATGGTGGTGAACAAACTTATCATATTACCATATAAACGTCCCGTTTTCCCCCGTATCAATTCCGCCATATCGGGATTTTTCTTTTGGGGCATAATGCTACTGCCTGTACAAAAATCATCAGGAAGCTCTATAAAATTGAATTCTGCACTGGAAAAAATAATTATTTCCTCAGATATTCTGGATAAGTGCATGCCGCATATAGACGCTGCCGATAAAAATTCAAGGGCAAAATCCCTGTCTGCTACAGAATCCATGCTGTTGGCCGTCGGCCGATCAAAACCAAGCTTTTCAGCAGTATATGCCCTATCAATATCAAAAGTGGTACCCGCTAAAGCCCCGGATCCAAGAGGGCACTCATTCATTCGTTGTTTACAGTCATTAAAACGTAGGTAATCCCGTTTGAACATCTGGAAATAAGCCATCGCATAGTGGGAAAAAAGGACGGGTTGGGCTATCTGCAGGTGTGTATACCCTGGCATTATCACCCCCAATTCCTCTTCCGACTTATTGGCGATAGCGTTCATAAGCTTTTTTAACGATCCCATTATTTCATCTATCTTGTCCCTGAGAAACATCCTAAAATCTGTGGTCACCTGATCGTTACGGCTGCGGGCGGTATGCAATTTACCCGCCACAGGTCCCGCAATCTCATGCAGACGCTTTTCTATGGCCATATGGATATCTTCATCTTCTATGCGATAAACAAACTCCCCATTTTCTATCTCTTTCTCAACCTGTATAAGTGCCGATTTTATCGTTTCCGCTTCTTGATGGGCAATAATCCCCTGTTTTGCCAACATGGATACATGTATGAGGCTTCCCTTTATATCATATTTATACAACCGCCTGTCAAAATGGATGGATGCATTAAACTCCTCTGCCATTTGATGGGTGGAGCGATTGAACCTTCCTCCCCAAAGTTTCTCCGACATATCTTACACCTCTAAGTCATATTCTTTTATTTTATTATGAAGGGTCCTTCGGGACACACCTAAAATTTCCGCTGCTTTGGTTTTGTTATAATTTGTCTGCTTTAGAGCCTTTAAAATGAGATTCCGTTCATTATCTTTTATATCCATACTTTCATTTTTTGCCATTTTAGTATCAAACTCAGGAAGATGGACACTATCCAACATATCAGAATTGCATAGGATAATACTTCTCTCCACCAGATTAGATAGTTCTCTTATATTACCAGGAAAGCTAAATTTCATCAACTTCTCCATATACTCTCGGGTGTAGCCTTTTATAAACTTGCTAAAAGAATGGGAGTATTTTTTTACAAAATGCTCCACAAGCAGAGGGATTTCACTTTTCCTCTCCCTGAGGGGAGGTAATTTTACGGGAAAAACATTTAGCCTGAAAAAAAGATCCTCTCTGAAATCACCTGTGTCAACCATTTGTTGAAGATCTTTGTTAGTAGCTGCAATAATTCTGACATCGGATTTCAAGCTCTTCTCACCACCAACCCTTTCAAAAACTTTTTCCTGTATGGCTCTGAGCAATTTAGCCTGCGTCGTGGCGGGTAGATCTGCCACTTCATCCAAAAAAAGCGTGCCTTTATCCGCCAATTCAAATTTACCTTTCTTCAGTGAAGTTGCCCCGGTAAATGCACCTTTCTCATGACCAAACATTTCACTTTCAACAAGATTTTCATTTAATGCTGCGCAATTAACAGCCAAAAAGGGCCCCTTTGCCCTGGGGGAATTTTCATGTATGGATTTGGCAACCAGCTCTTTACCTGTCCCGGATTCCCCTGTTATAAGCACAGTGGCATCAGTAGGGGCCACCATTTTCAGCATTTCAATAATCCTGCCCAGCCCTTCCTCAGAGTAGACACCATCAAATTTATAGTCCTTTAGGACATTCCCGCTACAGGTATCCCTTTCGGCTCTATCAGATTCCCTCAGATTTGCTTCAACATATTCTATCAGTGTATCAGCATCCACCGGCTTGGAAATAAAATCAACAGCGCCCAGTTTCATAGCTTTAACAG
>JASMTO010000057.1:0-5959 GCA_041694215.1 bacterium | reverse complement strand
CTTCCGTATCCTATGATAGCTACTTTTTTCTTTTTAATAAGCTCTATACTTGCGTCTTTTTCGTAGTAAACCTTCATTTATTCCTCCTAAATTTGTTTTGTGTCCTGCTTTGTAAAATCAGTGGTGGCTTTGTTTCCTCTTCCTATAGCTACACTGCCTGTTCGTACAAGTTCTATTAAACCGTAAGGCTCAAGAACTTTTATGAAAGCCTGATTCTTGTCCTTTGTGCCGGTAATTTCTATTACCATAGATTCTCCTGTTAAGTCCACGACTTTTGCTCTAAATGTATTTACTATATTGAAAATATCTGACCTGTATTTGGGAAGTGCTTGCACTTTTATTAAAAACATTTCCCGTTCGATATGCTCAATCTGGGTTACATCCCGAACCTTCAGTGTGTTTATAAGTTTTCTCAGCTGTTTTATAATTTGTTCGACAATTTTGTCGTCACCTTTGGTTACTATAGTCATGATGGATACCTTCGGGTCGTTTGTAACGCCCACGGAAAGGCTTTCGATATTATAACCACGACCGCTGAAAAGCCCTGATATCCTGGATAATGCTCCCGGTTTATTTTCCACTAAAATAGAAATAATATGTCTCATATCATTTACCTCTTATCAAAAATCATTTCATTTAAAGCTGCTCCGGCGGGTATCATTGGAAAAACATTTTCTTCTCTGTCCACCGCAAAATCCATTACTACTGGCTTATCTTTTATCTGCATGGATTCTTTCAGTACGCTTTCCACTTCTTCTGGTTTGTCTGTCCTGAGTCCCACACATCCGTAAGATTCAGCAAGTTTTACAAAATCAGGCTGGCATTCCAGACACGTATATGAGTATCTGTTGTTGTAGAATAGATGTTGCCACTGTCTTACCATACCAAGAAACTTATTGTTCAAAATTGCTATTTTTACGTTAAGCCTGTGTTGAATAGCGGTGCACAATTCCTGTATATTCATTAAAAAACTTCCGTCACCTGCAATATCAAAAACTTCTCTGTCAGGGTATGCTATTTTTGCTCCGATGGCAGCCGGAAATCCGAATCCCATAGTACCTAAGCCTCCTGAAGATATAAATTGTCTTGGATGTTTAAATTTATAGAATTGTGCAGCCCACATTTGATTTTGTCCCACTTCCGTTGTTATTATTGCGTTACCGTTTGTTATTTCGCTGATTTTTTCCACAACAAACTGGGGTTTTATTACTTTTTCGGAATGTTTATAGGAAAAGGGCTTTTCTCTGTTCCATTCAGTTGTTTCCTGCAGCCATTTCCTTCTGCTTTCTTCATTTTTTTCCCATTTATAACTGTCAATATATTGAAATATCTGTCTCATAACTTTTCCACAATCACCTACGATGGGGACATCAATTGTAACGTTTTTACTTATGGATGAAGGGTCAATATCTATATGGGCAATTTTGGCGTTTGGGGCAAAACCGTCTATTTTGCCTGTTGATCTGTCAGAAAATCTTGTCCCTATGGATATAAGACAGTCCGTTTCAGTTATAGCTGTGTTGGAAGCGTAATTGCCATGCATACCCAGCCATCCCAAATAATTGGGGTGGTCGGTGGGTATAGCTCCGATTCCCATAAAAGTGGAAATGATTGGTATATGAAGTTTTTCCGAAAATTTTCTTACTTCATCTGAGGCATTACTTATAATTACGCCTCCTCCGATAAGCAGGAGAGGTTTTTTTGCGTTTTCTATCATTTTTAACAGTTTTTTAATCTGCAGTGGGTGGCCTTCGTAATTAGGATTGTATCCGGGCAAATTAATTTTTATATTGGATTTTAACTTGGTTTTAGCTGCCATTATATCTTTTGGTAAATCTATGACAACAGGTCCCGGTCTGCCGGTTTTAGCAATGTAAAACGCCTCTTTAATAGTTTGGGCAAGATCCTCGACATCTTGCACAAGGTATGAATGTTTTACAATGGGTCTTGTTATCCCTATTATATCCGCTTCCTGAAAAGCGTCACCACCTATCAAAACTGTGGGCACCTGACCGGTAAAAACAACCATAGGTACAGAATCCATATGTGCGTTGGTTATACCTGTTATGGTGTTTGTTGCCCCGGGGCCGCTTGTTGCAAAGCATACTCCTACCTTTCCACTGGCTCTTGCATAGCCGTCTGCAGCATGTGTGCCACCCTGCTCATGTCGGGGAAGAATGTGTCTCAAGTCAGCATCAAAAAGAGTATCGTAAATACCCAGCATAACTCCGCCAGGGTAACCGAAAATAACTTCAACATTTTCAGCTTTCAGGCTTTCTACTAAAATTTCTGCACCAGTTTTTATCATGACTATAACCTCTGATAATTATTTGTTAATTTGAAATATAGCGCCTTTTGAAGCGCTGCTTACATAAAGTGAATATTTAGCTAAATAACCTTTTGTTATTTTTGGAGATGGTTTTTTCCACACTGATTTTCGCTTATCGATTTCGGCACTGTCAACATCCAAATGTATTTTTCGTTCGGGTATATCTATGGATATTTTATCTCCGTTTTTAACATGGGCAATAATGCCGCCTTCAGCGGCTTCAGGTGATATATGACCAATACAAGGTCCTCTTGTCCCACCTGAAAACCTTCCGTCTGTAATAAGTGCAACCTGTTTTAGCCCCATTCCGGAAATTGCTGCTGTTGGAGCGAGCATTTCTCTCATCCCCGGGCCTCCTTTGGGGCCTTCATATCTTATAACAACCACATTTCCATCCTTTATATCTCCATTCATAATAGCTGATAGAGCCTCTTCTTCGGAATTATAAACCTTTGCGCTTCCAGTAAATTTCAGCATTTCCACATCAATTGCAGACTGTTTTACCACTGACCCGTCCGGGGCAATGTTGCCCTTCAGGACGGCGATACCTCCTTCTTCATGGTAAGGGTTTTCAATGTCTCTTATGATATCGTTATCCAGACAAAGGGCTGAATCAGCTATGGTATATAGTTTTTCTCCTGTAACAGTAATGTTGTCTTTCAGAAGGGTTTTTAGTTTGTTTAGTACTGCAGGGATGCCACCTGCATATTCCAGATCTTCCATAAAATATTCTCCACCTGGCCTTAGATTTGTAATGTGGGGTGTGAATCTGGACAATCTATCAAACAGCTCTAAATCAAGTGGTTGTTCAGCCTCGTTTGCGATAGCGGGTAGATGAAGTGCTGTGTTTGTGGATCCCCCAAGTGCCAAGTCGACTGTTACAGCGTTATAGAATGCTTTATCATTAAGAATATCCCTTGATTTGACATCAGATTTCACCAGTTTACATATTTGTACGCCGGAGTCAAATGCAATACGTTTTTTCTTTGCTTGACCTGCCAGCGCAGATCCGCATCCGGGTAAACTCATACCCATGGCTTCAGTTAGGCATGCCATTGTATTGGCTGTGTATAGCCCCTGACAGGAACCTTGAGATGGGCAGGAACACATCTCCAAATTTTCTAGTTCCTTTTCGTCGATTTCACCTTTTTTGTATTTTGCAATGGCTTCAAAGGTGTCGCGCACAAAAGATCTTCTTTGCATACGCCAGTTTCCGCTGAGCATAGGTCCGGCAGTAACAAAAATCGAAGGGATATTTAATCTGGCCGATGCCATGAGCATCCCTGGAGTGATTTTGTCACAGTTTGTAAGAAAGACAACACCATCAAGCCTGTGGGCTTCAACCACGCATTCTATCATATCAGCAATAGCGTCTCTGCTGGGCAGTGAATAATGCATCCCTTTGTGACCCATGGCTATACCATCGCAAATCCCTGGTACGGAAAAAATAAAACTTTGTCCTCCGCCAGTGTGTATCCCTTTTTCTATTGACCGTTCCAGTTCTCTCATACCGGTATGTCCTGGAATCAAATCGGTGAAACTCGAGCAGACACCTATAAATGCCCTATTCATACTGGATTTTGGTACACCTGTAGCGTAAAGTAAGGAACGATGGGGGGCTCTTGAGTAATCTTTTTTTATTTCATCACTTCGCATTTTCTATTCTCCTGTTTAATTTTACTTAAAATTGTTTAAAAAATAGCACAGTCTTTTATCTTTTTCAAGTTTTATCATTCTCTTTACATTTGTAAAACAATTCACTATTATAAATGCTATGAATAATAAAGTGCACTTTCTTGTTTACAGAATTTTTGTAAATGTCGTGGGTGTTGGGTTAGCTGCAATGCTTTTTAAGCATATACGTATAGATTCTTTTATTATACTTATGATAAGTGCTTTACTACTTACAGCTCTTAATGCATTTGTAAAACCTGCACTTATTTTGCTTACCCTCCCTTTGCAGCTGCTTACCTTCGGACTTTTTTATCTTGTGGTTAATGCAATTGTATTGGAGCTTACCTCTTTTTTTATCACCGGTTTTGAAGTGGATGGTTTTTGGACTGCAGTGGGGGGCAGCATTGTTATATCCATTGTTAATATTTTCTTCGACATCTTTTCCACTAACTCGGACATGAGGTATATTTATTGGACACGAAAGCGGTAGAAGAAGATCTAGATAGGCTAGAAAATCTTATTAAAATAATTAATTTTGATTACAACCAGTATTTTGCAGGAAATAAGCAATATCCACCAGTGGTTTATGAGAGGGAAGTTAATAAGTTGATTCGCAAATACAATATTCAACAACTTACAAATACTACACATCGTTTCAGATTCAATAATCTTGTTGCAAGGTATGTTACGTTCCGGGAAAAGTGGAAACGCAAGATGATGGAATATGAAGGGATAAAAAAACCTGCATTGAAAGTGTTTGATTCATTTGATAATAAGCCCTTTTATCAGAAGGAGCTTGATAAAATACCAGATAAATATGACAAGAGAAAAGTCATGGACTTAATAGAGTCTAAAATCGATGAGTATAAAGGGAAAGGTTTCAGCGATTTTGATGTTAATATTGAACTAAATGGGGAAAAAATAAAACTTAAGGTTAGGCCTAAATAATGAAAAAAATTTATAAAATCCAATTTTATCATCATAATAAAGAAGTGTACACATTATATGCCGGCTCAGTCAATCCATCGTCTTTTTTTGGACTTGTGGAAGTTTCTGATATTATGTTTATGGGTGAGTCGGATATTCTGGTTACGCCTCATGATGACAAGATTAGAAGTGAATTTAAAAATGTTGAGATTACCTACCTACCTATTAATTCTATAATAAGGATTGACTATGTCCATGTGGACAAGGGGACACCGGTAATTAAGTTGTATGATAAGAGTAGTTGATTGTTTTTTTGTATTTGGTAAGGTTTTTAAATGAAGATTTTTGATAAATATATACTAAATCAAATCCTACCTGTTTTTATTTTAGGTAATGTTTTCTTTATTTTTTTGCTACTTATGGATAAGTTGGTGGCTTTGGCGGAGCTTTTTTTTGCAAAAGGCGTTCCTTTATTTCTTATAATACAGACAATTATATACTATTTGCCTTCTTTCCTGGCAATTACTGTTCCCACTGCTACACTACTCAGTGTACTTATTGTTTTTTCCAGAATGTCCGTAGATTCAGAACTCATTGTTGCAAGATCATCAGGAGCGGGGTTAAAGCAGATACTATATCCTGTTACTCTGTTTGGCATTTTTGCCACAGTATTATCGCTTTTGCTGACGTTGCTATTAATGCCTATGGGTAACAAATTGGCTATTGAAAATTTGAAGAAAATTTCCAAAGCTATTTCTATTAATGATATAAAAGAGGATCAATTATATGATGATATTCCGGGGGTACTAATCTTTGTCCGCAAAACTTTGGATAAAAATACTTTTGGTCAGCTGACAGTTATTGATAAAAACCAAGGCATTATTGTTTCATCTCGTGAAGGTAAAATTCTTACGACAAACGAGAGTGAAATTGTATTTGTCTTTACTGATGGCACCTTGATGAAGAAATCTGATGATTCATATTCCAAAATAGCTTTTAATTCCTTTCAGGTAAAGATACCTGTGCCTA
>JASMTO010000056.1:0-6865 GCA_041694215.1 bacterium | reverse complement strand
ACCAGGAAAGCGTTGATGGTATTCCCTGAATTGTTTTTCCCATACTGATAATAGGCGTTCCCTCTTAGTTTTGTGAACGTGTTTTTATAGTCGGCGAAAATTCCGGTGGTTTGCCGGAAATGAAGTGTGTTGGTGCTGTCGGTTTCTGTGACACCTGAGGCTATATGTAAAAAAGAAAAATTCAGGTTATTTTCAAAGGTCCTGTTGGCCCAAAGAAAATTAAGTGATTTTATCCGGTCAGGTAAGTAAAAATTATCTTCGGTTGTTGCCGTCAAAGAGTTCCAGGAAGCTCCTGCATGAAGTTTCCATGAATTAAGGTTCAGCTTTAAAACTACGGCATCATAGGACAATCCGTTTTGATTCCAGTTGCGGGCAGCCAATAACCTTTGGCGATCGTAAACCAATTGTTGGCGGCCAACGGAGAGCCAGTTTTTGTTGCCTACTTTTATTTCGGCATACCCCTCAAAGAGGTCGAGTGAGGCATTGTCCCCATAAACTCCGGTAGAGCTTGCCAGTTGTTCGTCCCCCCAAACCCGCACATCTTGCGGAGTGAAATGAAGCTTCAGGTTTTCTGATTTATAAGTAAACGAGAGCCGTGTCCTCTGAGAAATGATAAATGAGGATGTGTTGCCCGGTGTGGCAATTTTCCTGTACCCATCGCGCAGCTCAAAGCGCGGGCGGTATTCCGCATCAATGGATAATTGTGCTCGTGATAAAGTTGAAAAGCACAATACTGTGATAACAATAAGAGCTGATGTTTTTTGTGTTTGCTTCATAAACATAAATTAGAATTTAATTGAAGCAAATGTAAGCGTCAGATGAAGGCGATAATAGCGATTTAAAGCGTAAAATTCAGTTTACGTCTTTAATCGGTGGTATTAAGTATAAATACTTACTAAATGAAGAATTTTGGAAATAACCTTATATGACCTTATATGCCTTATGTGGTTCAAAAAGAAAACCATATAAGGCACATGAGAACACATAAGAAAAGGAGCTCTTATATGACCTTATATGCCTTATGTGGTTCAAAAAGAAAACATTAAACCATATAAGGCACATGAGGGCACATAAGAAAAGGAGCCCTTATATGAGCTTATATGCCTTATGTGGTTCAAAAGAAAAGTTATATCTTTATCTTTCAAATTATTCAAAAATTACTTTCATGGATGTTACAAAAACATACTTAAAAGATTTGGTATATCGGGTCAATGGAGCAGCTATTGAAGTACACAGGGAATTGGGTCCGGGCTTGCTTGAGAGTGTCTATCACAGGTGCATGAAAGAAGAATTAAAAGAAAGAAATATTCGATTTCAATCTGAATTATTTGTTCCCGTCAAATATAAAGGTGTTGACTTAGATGCTGAGCTGCGCTGTGATTTGTTTATTGAAAATATTTTGGCCGTTGAGCTAAAGGCTGTGGAAACGATTCTGCCTATCCATGAAGCACAATTAATAACCTATATGAAATTACTAAATGTACCGAAGGGTTTACTGATAAACTTCAACACAACTCACATTTATAAAGAAGGACAGCGTACTTTTGTGAATGAGCTCTACCGGAAATTAAAGGAATAACCTTATATGACCTTGGTTCGAAAAATATAACCATATAAGACACATAAGAAAAGGAGTCCTTATATGACCTTATATGCCTTATGTGGTTCAAAAAGAAAACCATATAAGGCACATAAGGACACATAAGAAGACAGGAACTCACCTGTATAAACACATTATCTCAGATACAACAACCAAACCATGAAGGTGCCAATTACCCCGGCCATAATATTCATGATGAGTCCGGGCTTCAGGAAATCTGAAAACTTATAACCCCCTACGTTGTACACTAACAAATTGGTTTGATAACCAATCGGAGTGGCAAAACTGGCAGAGGCCCCAATGGTGATGATTAAAATGAAAGGCATCGGGTCAAGATTTAAATTTTGGCTTACCGATAGCGCAATAGGAAACATGATAGCTGCCCCGGCGTTGTTTGTTATGATTTCTGTATATAAGCTGGTCATGAGGAACAGGCCTGCAACGACACCAACACCACCAAAGGATTTTAATGAGTCTATAATTGCATTGGCAATAAGATCGGCCAGGCCCGAATTCATTAAGGCAGTGCCGATACCAAATGCAGAAGCAATAATCACCAGCACATCCCAGTCAACAGATTTTTTCGCATCACTGAAGCTGATAGTATTGGTTACCATCAGGATGATGGCTGTAACAGTGGCCGCAATGAATATAGGGGCAAGCTTCAGGGTGGTGGTGAGCACCATCAATAACATGAGTATTAAAGCGAGGTTGCCTTTTCTCTCCGGTTTTGAATAACTACTGACGCTTGAAGTGACCAAAGAGAAGTCAAGGGAGTTATACCACTTTTTATCAAAATCTTTGTCCGCAAGAATGAACAACGTGTCGTTTGCTTTCAGTTGAATGTCCCCGATTTTTTGGTTGATACGGCTCCCTGAGCGATGAATTCCCAGAATGACGGCATTGTATTTATCCCTGAACTTGCTTTCTTTAACGGTTTTCCCTAAAGCAGGGTTGACGTTTGAAAGCACCACCTCGAATGTTTTTAGTTTGTCAGAGTCAATATTTTTTGGATCAAATTCTACTTCGTCGGTAACATTGATACCCGGTGTCTTCTGAAGGTCGTAAATTGTTTCAGGAAGCCCGGTAAAAAAAAGCCGGTCGCCTTCCATTATTTTTACGCTGGGGGATACCGGGGCAATGATGGTGTTGTTTCTTAATATCTGAAAAAGAAAAAGCCCCTGTAGGTTTCTCAATCCTGCCTCCTCAACCGTTTTGCCTTTATAAGGATACGCATTGGAAACTTTCAGTGCGACAACAAACTTGCGGGTGGTTTCTTCAAACTGGGTCATTGTTGCTTTTCTGTCAGGGAGTAACTTATAGCCCCAAATGCTAAAAAAAAGAATACCAAATATGGCGATTGGTAATCCGATTTTTCCTATCGTAAAAAATGAAAAACCTTCAAGGCCATTATCGAGCATCATACCATGCACCACCAAATTGGTACTTGTACCGATTAATGTACATATGCCCCCAAAGATGGCTGCATAAGAGAGTGGAATAAGGAATTTTGAAGCAGGGAGGTTATTCTTTTTAGCCCAGTTGTTTACCATGGGAATAAGCGTTGCAACAATCGGAGTATTGTTCAGAAAGGCAGACAACAAAGATACCGGAAGCATTAACCGGAGGTAGCGCGATCTTCGGTTATTTTTCTTTCCTAATACATACATGACTAAATTTTCGAACCGGGACGAACTCTGAATAGCGGCAGCTACAACGAACAGGATACCTACTGTGAGCATCCCCTGATTCGAAAAACCGTTCAGAGCTTCATCTACAGTAATGACCCTTCCCAATATCAGCAAAAGTAAACTGGAAAAAATTGTTACTGAAGGTTTTGTCACCTCTGTAATTAAAAACGCTGTCATTATAACAACAACAGCCGCCGTATAAATAACCTCAAACATATCCGGTAACCCGATTTGGCTTTAATAATGCTGCATAGTTTTCTTACATGCCGATACGATTATCCTGACAAAGATAAGAGGCACTCATTTTAGCATAATACGTCTTTAAGCGTAAAAAACTGAATACGCTTTTGATCGTAACACAGGCAACCTCGCTATGAAATAGGCTACGCGGTTTAGTAAGAAAGTCAGTATAAAGCTGTTAATGAGTTATCTAAATTTTGATTATCCCATGCTTTATGGCATAGATAACAAGTCCGGCTGTATTTTTGGAACCTGTTTTTCCCAACAGGTTCTCTCGGTGCTTATCCACCGTTCTTTTACTAAGATAAAGGATCTCAGCTATTTCGTGGTTAGATAAGCCTTTGCAGATATGAAAAAGCACTTCCTGCTCTCTTTCAGATAAGTCGGTGGTCCTGCTTGTGCTTTTCTTTTTTCCCATGCCTTTCACCAAGCGGTTTAAAATTTCGGATGAAAAATAGTTGTTTCCTTCCTGAACCTGTTTTATTGCCATTTCCACATCCTGAAACCCTGAATTTTTTAGGATAAATCCTTTGGCGCCAGCATCAATCATCGGTGTGTAATAGTGTTCGTCACCATACATTGAAATAGCTACAACCTTCAAATCATGGGATATCTCAAGAGCCCTTCGAGTGGTTTCGATGCCACTCATTTCAGGCATGGCAATATCCATGAAAACGATATCCGGTTTTTTTGTTTTTAGTTGATCAAGAAATGATTTTCCTTCTGAAGCTTCCCATACTTCACCAATATAATCCTGCTGGCTTAGTAATAATTTTAATCCTTCCCTAAATAACTTATGATCGTCAACAAGTGCAATAGTTAATTTATCCATTATCTGAGATTTATAATGATATACATGTTAAATCCTGCATTTGTACTCGTAAATGTTTGATAATGCCCTTTAATAGACTTGATTCGCGATTCTATATTTGCATATCCCATTCCGTGGCTATCTTCAAATATCTTATCAGGTTCAAAACCAATCCCATCGTCCATATATTTAACATGAAGCTTTTCGTCATCTACAAAAAAGTCGATGTAAATATTGTTGGCATCGGCATGTTTTAAGGTGTTGGTGATAAGTTCACAGAAAACCCTGTAGATCACAACCTCTACGTTGTAGGAAAATCTTCTGTCTTCAATATTCTGACTAATATGGATTTCGGGCCTGTTTTCGAGATGAAGTTTATTGATAAACGATTTTACGGCTTTTAATAATCCAAAGTTGTTCAGAACATGCGGACTCAGCTTATTTGATATTTCTTTAAGTGAGGTGATCGACTCGTCTATTGTATGCTCTGCATTTTTTAAAACTTCCTTGTTCTGTCCATTTTCAATTTTATCTGAAAATGATGAAAGCATCATTTTTACCGATGATAACAAGGGGCCAAGGCCGTCATGGAGTTCCTTTGCAAAGCCATGCCGTTCGTTCTCTTCTGTTTTTATGATGGCTGAAAAAACACGGGTCTCATTTTGCTTTTTTAATTCATCTATCCTTTTTTGAATATTGAATATACGTTTGATAAAGCTCAGGCTCAGGAGCATGATTATAGATACGCCCACCCCAATCCAACTGTTTGTAAGGCTATTAACTATATTATTATCTGTATCAAAAACCTGGAATAATTCAAACATTCTTCTGATGGCCATAAAAAGAAAACCAAAAGATATAAGCCACCAGGCGATATTTGTCCGCGTACGTCTTATTAAGCTGATTGCTATGAAGGCGGTTACAAATTGAATAATAACTGATATTATTAATGCAATTTTAAGCGAAAGCATCTACTTTTTTTTCAAAATTAAAGAAAAATAGTGAGGTCTATCTATCCTCAACAAAATATCTCCTGATTGATTAATTAGCTTAGAAAGTTAGGATGGGTTTATTTCGCTTCTTCTGATACAATTCCGTTATGTTGTTTTTGATTTCTTCAAAGAGAAAAGCAATTTAATACTTTACACACATAGGTAATAGAAAAGTATGAACTTAAGAAGCTAATGTCATGCAGAAACCCCACAGAATTTGTCCCGATAGTCTATCTTTTAATAAGATTCAACAAAATACATATTAAATTAAAACTTTTACTGGCTCTACCAGAGTAGAATTCCCTTACAGGCGCTGCTTCCCTTTGCGGGAGTATTCGGTACCTCCTCCCTATAACTAATTCCCTTTACGGGGCACATCATAAAAATGCCGGACTAAAAGCCCGGCACATTTCTAGTAAAGCATATCCTTCTGGTTATAATCTATCCTAAAAGTAATTCCATTAACTACTTCGTCATATTTCTCTAACAGTTCTTCTTTGTTCTTCCCGCCAAGGAAAATATTAGCCAGCTCATAGCTGTAGCTGTCCTGACCAAACATTTCATCAAGATTCATTTCAGGCTTCACATTGATTTTTATAGCCAGGTCATCATACTTCTCTTTCAAAGCCTTGATTTCCTTATCGGATGGTGTTTCCCTTACTTTTCCATTTTGGAAAGTTCGTAGCATAAAGTGAGCCGCTATACGGAAATCCCCATCATAATCCAAGGCTTTTGGCCTTTTGCCAAGTGCCAGGCTTAGCATAATATGGTGATGCGAGATGCCGTGAATCTTCTCAAAAATATCCGTATGAGCCTGCGATATTCTTGGGTTTATCTCCAGCAGATAAACCTGGTTGGCAGTACTGTTATAAAAGAACTCAATATTAAAAGGTGAATTCCACAGACCAATCTGCGTAATAGCCCGGCGTGTCAGATCAGCCATTCTGAATTGAATCTCCTGGGGAAGTGAGGATGGGTATTCATAGCGTGAAAATGAGGAACGGTCTTCCTCTCTCACGGAGTCGACTATTCCATAAACCACCACCTCATCGTCATAAGCGTAACCTTCCACTGTACACTGATGCCCGGTAATTGGAGTCTCGGCGATCATTCGCTCTGGCATATTGGTAAACTCCTGTGGCATTCCATATTCCTTAAAGATGTGGTTAAACGGCTCAGACATGAAATCGACATGTTCGCGCACTTCGGTCATGTAATCATTAAACTGGATGGGACCATTAATTTTATATGCCAAAAAAGATCGATATGATTTAATTGGCTTGATCCAGTATGGTGTAATAAAATCAATCTGCTTATGCGCATCGTCATCAAAAGGATTAAATGCTTTAAACTGTGGAATACTCTTAGGAATCACTTTTTGTTGCTCAAGGCGGCTCCAGTATTTATGTTCGCACTTCAAAACACTCTCAAGTGTTGGGCCGGGCAGATTGTATTTTTCAGCAATTATCGGCACCAAAACGGTTCCCGGAAAATCGTAGTAAGAAACGATAGCATCAATCTGGCCATCATT
>JASMTO010000055.1:0-2861 GCA_041694215.1 bacterium | reverse complement strand
ATACGGTAAAGCCGTACAGGATAATTTTATCTGATGGCTTTTGGTATTTACTGGGTGATCATGAAGATTGCCTGAAGAAATTTGTTGTGGATCAGATCTCAGAAATAAAAAACACAGGTAATGTATTTAGCCATAGGGATGATATAGACGAAATAATAAAAGATGCAAATAATATTTGGTTTAATGAGCATGCGAGAGACGAAATTACTATGGAAATTGATAATTCAGTAGCTGATTACTTTAAAAGAAAATCGTGTTTAACGAACCAAAAAATAATAGGTGAGGGCGAAAGCAGTATCGAAGTAACTTTTGAAGTTTATAACGAAATGGATTTTCTGTTGCAAATACTGCGTTGGGCGCCGTTTACTAAAATAAAAAATCCCGATTATTATAAGCAAACACTAAAAAAATATCTCCAGGACAGTCTGGAAAAAATCGAAAAAGAATAATAGGTTTAAGATATGGATTTAGCTCTAAATAAACCTAAGAGAGTATGCGTTGAAAATTCCTAATAGCAAAAATGCTATTTTGCCAGCAGAAAAATTTACTAAATATCTTATGTCAAATAACCATCAAATAGGAAAGGCTAAAGCTCGCTTTTTTATTAAACTGGGATATAAAATAGAGAACTATCAAGATTTGATGTTTGATTTATAACAAATTATTGAAGATAATGAGGTTTTCGATTATATTAAAGTAGAATATGGTATAAAATATGTGGTTAAAGGACAATTGGGCATTTTACAAAAAGCTGATATAATAACTATTTGGATTATAGAGCATGATGAATCAGTATCAAAATTTGTTACTGCATATCCTGCAGAAAAGTAGGAGTATGAAATGATAGCTGAGCTTGAAACCGTTGTTGTAAACAAAGCTGTCCCTGAAATCGGAATTGTTCCTGGTGATATTGGTGTTGTAGTTCATATCTACAAAGATAAAAAAGCAGTGGAAGTTGAATTTGTCTTGGGAGATGACAGCACCGCTGGTGTTGCTACTTTATCAATGGAAGATATAAGACCGCTGAAATCCAGGGAAATTTTACATGCCAGAGAACTGAACTCTGCATAAATATATTTGTGCTTAATTGTTGTGTTTCCACTAATTATTCAAAGTCAATTGAATAGGTTATCAATTGTCCCGACTAAAGATGCGTTTTAGTTCATCATCACTCAAGTCGTTTAACCAGTTTTCTCCTCTGCTCACTGTAAGCTCGGTAAGCTCCTTTTTTGCACTGATCATTTTGTTAATTTTTTCTTCAAAACTGTTTTTTGTTATAAAACGGTAAACATTTACATTTTTCTTCTGACCGATTCTGAATGCCCTGTCTATTGCCTGATTTTCAACGGCAGGATTAAACCACAAATCATACATTATGACATTGTTGGCCTGAGTTAAATTTAGTCCGGTTCCGCCAGCCTTCAATGATAATATAAATATTTTGGATTTCGAATCATTCTGAAACTGATCTAAGATTTTCTTCCTTTGATTTTGACTTTGAGAGCCATACAGGAATAATGGTGTCGTAAATAGCTCGTTTTTTATTATTTCTTTTAAGATATTGCCCATTTCCACAAATTGCGTAAATATAAGCACCTTTTCATCATTGCTGATGATTGTGTCTAACAGGTCAAATAATACTTCGCATTTTCCTGATAAATGTTTGCTCATCTCAGATACCTATAAACGGGGCTGCCGGAATGACTTTTGAAATTTAAAAACAGCTTGCAAATGTTCAAAGGAGATATAGTAAATGTACTTTTTGTGTATTTGCCGTATTTCTTTAATGTGTTTTTAATATTATCTTTATTTACCAAACTGTCTTTTATATAAAAAAAAGATGTATAGATGTCTGATTTTGCTTCAAAATGAATATCTACGGACCGGAAAAGGGTCTCCAACTTTTCGGTGTCATCTTCTAAGCTGCTTAGAAGTATAATGGGATACATCTTTGATGATTGTTTGTAAAACTTATCCAGAATATTTTTAAAATTGCCGTAAAAAAATGTGGGATTGTCCTCCAGCTTTTGAAGTATGAATTCTTTGAATGGTTCGAATTTCAGGATATTAATTTCATCATTTTTGGGCTGATCAGATTCTGCTTCATCTGTATATGTAATGTTGACAGGGTAATCAATGTTAAGCATGGAATTGATTTTATAATGCTTTACCAAATCGATACCCCGGAAGGAAAAAAGTAGAAAAGGATCTTTATCTATTTCCTGTGTCAGGATGAAATAAAGGCTAGCCATGTGTTTACAGGGATCACCCCAGTCCGGGCAGGAGCATCTCCGCTTGAGCTTTTCCCATTTTTTGGGGAATAAGGAGATGTTATGATTTTCCAAATCATTCAATAGATTTTTCGGTAGTGTTCCGTTCAATATTTCACCGATGTACATTGGGTTTGTATCTATTACCTGTATGACTGTTTTCTTTTCATTGTCGGTAAACGGCTCAAATTCCAATGTTACATTGTAATCATATCCATAACTTCCGACTACTTTCGCTTTTACTTTACTATGCTCAATCTTTATTGAATGGACTCTGCCGGTGTTTGCATATGTTTTTCCCCTTCCTATGCGGGCATCGTAACGATGAAATTTATTGATGGCTTCTAGAAAATAATTCCCCCAAAACGTAACTCCATATTTTTCTGCCATTGCATTTTCCTCAATTTGACAATATCAAAAACTGCTGCGTATCTGCTTAACATTGCACTTTTCAGCTGCTAATAATAATTTAATTAAAATCATTTTTCAAATTGTATGTTAATTGTGTTTTTTAGTAGAAACGCAGAAATTATTATCACATTAGGGGAGATTCGCTGGCGTTGCTGTTTGACCAAAGTACCCCCTCTTACT